>CBDVBK010000023.1:0-46056 GCA_965372215.1 uncultured bacterium
GTGATAAATAGAAAATGCAAATACTAGAAGCGCTTAATTCAACAGAGGATTGTAGTGTAGCACAGTGCGCTACGAATCCTTATTCGTTCTGGAAATGAATAGGAGGACAAAATGATTTTCGGAACGCTCCTCACAGCAATCCTGATATCCACCACTAATCTTACAATCACCGAACCTGTCGATGGCGAAACCTACAATGGCGACTGGCTCCCCCTCCGAGCCATCGTAGAGAATGAGAACGAGGTTCCGGACTCAGTCCACTACTCTCTGAACGGTCAGCTGGTGATTCAGATCCCACGCCTCAACACAGACTGGTACACCTACATGGCCAACGACTGTCGCACAGGTTACTCGGAATCACCAGCCCCGCATGACAACACAATCCTGTGGACTGCGCCAATCAGCGGAACTTTTCACGAGTTTGTTTCTCCTGTAGTAGTCGATGGAAGGGTCTACTACGCTTCTGAAGAGGACGAGATAGCATACTGCCTGGATGCCGCCACCGGAGCAGAGATATGGCGCTTCGAGAATATTGGCGACGCTATCGATGACGCGATGCATGTACAGGACGGTAAGGCATACCTGGCCTCCGACTCGATCTGGTGCCTGGATGCCCTTACGGGTGATAGGATCTGGGCTTTCAGTGATGACGCTATCTGGGGTTTCCACGGGACTCCGGTTCCCTATCAGGGGAAAGTATTTGTTAGTAGCGCAGTAACTCACTGTCTGGACGATCTTACCGGTGTGGAAATTTGGAGATCGGATACACTTCCTACCACCGGCTGCATGACAACTTGGAATGGTATGCTCTTTGTGCCCACAGTATATGTAGGTGGAGGAGTATACGGCTCTCTGTATGCCCTGGATACCAACACAGGCGCAGAACTCTGGGAGTTTGAAGATGGCGATATTTGGTTTTGGGATTCTTCACCGATTGTAGTTAACGGAGATATTTACATCAACGATATGTTGACAACAACATACGCTATTGATGCTCTCACCGGTGAGAAAATCTGGTCTCAACCTACAGGTGGAGGAACAGCAACAATCGCCTACCATGACGGAAAACTCTATTTTGCCAGTGAAGGAACACCATACTACTGCCTTAATGCTGCTTCAGGCACACAAATATGGACTGCACCCTTCTGTCAGCACGGGTCTTCAGGTATTGCTGATGGCCTGGTATTCTTTGGCGAAACTCCTTACAATGAAGACAGTGCAAGCGTTGTAGCTCTTGATATTGACACAGGAGCTGTAGTATGGAGCTATAGAACAGCCAGTGATATTGGGTTCCAGTCAAGCCCTTCTATCACAGATGGTGTGATGTACTATGCCTGTACAGACGGATATCTGTACGCATTCGGTACAGGACTGAAGTACACCTACCGTGAAAATTATTTCTACGCGGAAGTCGGTTCAAATGAGCTGATAGTAACTTCCTTCGATGGGGGAACTGCTGTTGCAGCAGATACCATTAACTTCACAGTCACGCAAACTGGTATTACCCTGGAGCCTTCCAGCAGGCTTGCTCTATGTGCCAGTCCGAATCCATTCTATTCCGCAGCATCAATATCTTTCGAGCTTTCCGAACCGGGATGGACATCAGTAACAGTGTACGATCTGTCCGGAAGAATAATCAGAACACTCGAGCATTCAGAGCTTAGAACTGGTCAGCACTCCATCGTATGGGATGGAAGGAGAGAGAATGGTGAGCCTGTTTCGGCTGGACTTTACTTATGCAGAATCCAGTCAGGTGGGATTTCTGAAACCACGGGACTGTGTCTATTGAGATAGAAGCCATAACCAGAGGCTGCAGTGGAATAGCACTTGCTGAGTCGAATTCATGGTGAGTACTATCCACTGAGCCTTATGTTATCTCTAACGAAGGTATGAGAATCAGGATAAGATGAAATATGACAACGGCGAAGCTTACGATCAGAAAACCCAGGGTCCATACTATGATCTCTGGTTTGAAATGATCGAGCATTTCCTTGACATCTATCTGCCTGAGAAAGGGCAATTACTTGATGCCGGAGGAGGTACCGGGGAATTCTCCATTCGAGCGGCTAATCTTCGGAAAAAGCTATCCTGTGTGAATCTTGATATTTCTCAATCAATGCTTGATCAGGCTGAACGGAAATTCAGCGAGCTGAAACTCCAGCCAAGAGTTAGCAACAAGTTAGGGGATATTCAGAAACTCCCGTTTACAGACGAACATTTCGATTATGTGATGTGTCTTGGTGATGCAATCAGTTTCTGCCCAGATGTTGAGCTGGCATTCTCTGAATTGGTACGTGTTACAAAACCAAATGGTCACATCCACTTATCCGTAAACTCTTTCTGGGGTAATTACTGCGCTATGTACAGCCAAAGCACTGAGCAGGGTATCACTTTCGATGATGTAAAAAAGTATATGGAAACCCGTGTTTTACATATCAATGGTCAATCTACCGGTTGCAGAAGCTTCACAATTCAAGAACTTCAATCTTGGGCTGACCAATACGACTTGTTAATCAAACGGAAATTTGCTGTACCAATATTTTCAGATTCCAAGGAATGGTTGAGTGATGAAAACATCTCTCCTGAGATCCGGGAACTGCAGTATAAGTTCTGCGAAAAAGAAAACATTATGGAGTTTGGAAATCATCTAAATGTTATATATGAAAAAAGATAGAGATAACAATAAAATGCAGTAGAGCTGCGCTATGGTACAGAATCAAGGCTTAGCAGCCTGCTAATTTAGAATGTTGACGAGTAAGAACGGCGGCGTCTGGAAAACAAAGAACAATAGAAAATCGAACCGCGCGCTGATGCGCGCTAGATTATTTGAAAGAGAGTAAAATGAAATTATACCATGTTGGCGTTAAATTAAACGAAGGAATCGAAATGATAGCTGATTTTAAAAGTACTGAAAAGCTAATAAAACCATTTATTACTGCACTGAATAAAAGCGAAGAAGTATTTGATAATATGATGTTGCAAGGACGATACTTTCGAGAAGTTATGAGAAAATCAAAATTACGAGAATGGTCAAATTGTTGTAAATGGGGAACTGAGGCTATATTTGAATATGTAAGAAAAAACGAATTTCCTTATTCTTATAGCAGAATTACAAGTAATTATTTCTATGATTCAGTTGAAAAGTGTGAAGCACTGTTTAAAAAGGAATATGTCGATTCTGGAGATGATGATGGAACAATAAAAATGTTCGAAGTTGAAGTAAATGATGAAAATCCTCAAGCATACTATATGAGTGTGTACGATGTAGCATATGAAGCAATGGAAAATGAAAGCACGACAAAAGAAATAATAAATATTGCAAGAAAGTATTGGAGTAGATACTGTAGAGAAAATAAAGTTATTGAAACAGTAAGTGATAAAAAAGCAATAATTAAAAAATATATAAAATGGAGTTGGGAAAATATAAGCGTCTAAGGATATACGGAATCCGAGAAACGGCGACGGCTGGAGCACAACAGAACAAAACGGAAATCGGGCCCATAGGACAAAGAAAAGCCGCCGCCGTGATGGAAACCGGACCAGGACAAAGGACTTAGCAGCAGAGGAGATAGTTCCTTCAACCACTGCATGAACCAGTCACGGGCGGAGTTATTTAATCGAGGGTTCCGTGCTGGTTATGCAGAATGTTATGGAAATGAATAGGAGATCAGAATGATTTTCGGAACAATACTTACAGCTATCCTGATATCTTTCACCAATCTTACGATCACTGAACCAGTTGATGGAGAAGCATACAACATCAATGACCTACTCACTGTAAGAGCTATCGTAGAGAATGAAAACGAACTCCCTGATTCTGTTCTCCACTCCCTAAACGGCGAGCCGTTTGTGCAGATCCCCCGGTTGAACACAGACTGGTACACATATATGCAGAATGACCTTCATCATGGCTTTTCCGAGTCGCCTTCCCCTAAGGACAACACAATACTCTGGACTGCGACAGTCACCAGTGATGGTCACGAGTTCCCCACCCCGGTGATTGTGAATGGAATTGTGTATTACCCTTCAAACTCTGGCACTGATTCTCTTTATGCTCTTGATGCCGCTACAGGTGAACTCATATGGAAATACCATGTCGGATCTACTGATGACGCGGTTACCGTTAAGGATGGGTACCTTTATATTGCCAGCGATTCTCTGTTCTGCCTGGATGCCCTGACCGGCGAGAGGATCTGGGCGACCGACGCTGCCGATGTAAATGGAAGTACACCTGCGGTGGTGGATGGCAAGGTCTACTGTGGACGAGTAAGCACTTCTCAGAACATATCCTATATCTATTGCTTTAATGCTGTAACAGGAATGGAGATGTGGTCAAATACACTTTCCGGATATACAGCGAGCTGTATGACTGTCTGGAACGGTATGATATTTATTCCATCATATCACTTTAATAGCACAACCCCTTTGTATGCTCTGGATGTCGCTACAGGATCGGTCATCTGGGAGAACACAGACAGTTATGGCGGATATTGGGACTCATCTCCGGTTGTTGTGGACAGTTTGCTCTACATAAGCGGGTTAGACTGTAAAACAAGAGCCATCGACGCTTTGACGGGAACTACAATATGGGAAGTTACAACCGGTAGTGTTTCAGCTACTCCTGCCTATAACAATGGCAGGCTCTTTTTTGCTAACCAGATTGATACCTATCACTGTCTGGATGCTTCCACCGGCAGCACAATCTGGACAGTCCCCGGATTTCATCACGGTTCTTCCGGTATTGCCGATGGTTTGGTTTTCTACGGGGAATGCTTCACAGATACTGCAAGGGTAGTGGCATTGAACTGTGAAACTGGTCTGGAGGTCTGGAGCTACGAAACTTCCGCAAATCCGGGGTATGGTATAGCATCCAGTCCGGCCATCACAGACGGGGTTGTTTACATAGCTGGTTCAGACTGGAATCTCTATGCCTTCGGCACAGGTCTGAAGTACACCTATCTGGACGATTTATTTTCTGCTAAGGTCGGCTGGAATGAACTGATTGCTGTGTCCTTTGACGGTGGAACAGCAGTGGTCTCGGATACAATCAGCTTCTACATAAATACCGCAGGCATTGAATTTGATCCAACCTGCCACTTGGGTCTTTCTTCCAGGCCAAACCCATTCCACTCCTCAGCATCCATTTTATTCGAGCTTGCCGAGCCGGGACGGACATTTGTAACAGTATACGACTTGTCCGGTAGGATGGTAAGAGTACTTGAGAGTTCAGAACTGGGAGTTGGTCAGCACTCCATAGTCTGGGATGGAAGGAGAGAGAATGGTGAGCCTGTTTCAGCGGGTTTATACTTTTGCAGAATTCAATCAGCTGGGATTTCTGAAACCACAGGCTTGTGTCTGTTGAGATAGAAGCCATAACCAGAGGCTGCAGTGGAATAGTGCCCCCTGAGTTAAATTCCAAGTATGTACAATCTACTGAGCCTGATGTTCATCATGTAAGAGGAAAGAGAATTGAAACTACCTCCCTCTGATTGGTATAACGATCCGGAATACTGGGCGGCCAATCGCTCCTTTATCTGGAGTGAGAAAAGAATAGAAATGTCCGAAGCTGCTGCCACTGGAATTGCAAAGCTTTTAAAGATGGATTCAGGTAACTCAATCCTGGATTTGGCTTGTGGATTTGGACGACATTCGTTGGCATTATCCAAACACGGGTACTCTGTTACTGGTATTGATTTAAATGGCAGTTTCATACAGGAAGCTTCCAGAAAAGCACTTGATATGAAACTTGATGCTCGATTCCTTTGCGCAGATATGCGGGATTTCGTCGAACCTGATAGCTTTGAGAACATCATTATCATGTACAATTCCTTAGGATACTTTCAGAATCCCCTGGATGACAAGAAAGTCATGGAAAATTGTTTTCAGTCGCTGAAACCAGGGGGCAAGCTTCTTCTTCAAAATGTTACTCGAGAGTATATCATTGCAAACAGTTCCTCAAGACGCTACAGGAATTGGTACGAGGAGAGCAACGGAACGATAAGGCTAGAAGAAACAACAGCTAATGATGACTGGACCTGGAATACTACCCGATGGATTATTCTCAAAGGAGCTGAACGTCGAGAGTATACATATGGAATGCGGATATATGGGACATCCGAGTATTGCGATCTGTTAACTTCAGCAGGATTTGTGAATCTTCAAACTTTTAGTGGCATTAGCGGTAAACCTTATATCATAGATAGGCATCATCTTACTCTTCTTGCACAGAAACCAAATGGTGATATGATAAATGAAACACATAACGAATGCAGCAGAGCTACACAATGATTTGAATTAGAAATATGTAGCGTAATCTGCCTATTTTGAGTGCTATACTTTCGTGTTAGGTTTAGTTTTTCTGTGATTCAGATATCTATCGATACAAGTCCAATAATGGTCATGGGAAAAACATTGGGAGATTGGTCATGTCGAATTCTGATCTGCAGATCAGTATAAGTAGCATAAAATGAACAATTCATTTGAAATATTATGTTTAATATGAGGTCTAGAACAAAGCACGATTCATGGAATATTGCATTATGAAACAGCATGTCGGGTCACAAATAAGAAATACTGTGATTGAATTCAACAATATTCATTTATCTTATAATGGTAAAACAATAATTCAAGACCTTTCTTTTGAGATAAAGCAGGGTGATAAAGCCGTCATACTAGGAAAATCAGGTTCAGGGAAGAGTTCTCTTTTCTCTCTGGTTTTAGGATTTATCAAACCCGGCAAAGGAGAAGTAATCTTCGATGGAATGCGTGTTGATGAAAAGAACGTATGGGATATTCGTAAAAAAGTCGCCTATATTGACCAAGATATAAGTGTAGGTGCTGGGAAAATTATTGACCTGTTTAGTTTTGTTTCAAGATTAAAAACGAATATGCATTTGGATTTTTCCGAAGAGAGAGTTAATGATCTTTTAAGGTATTTCGAGCTTACCGGTGATTTCATCGAAAAGAATATCGAAGATTTATCGGGTGGCGAAAGACAGCGTTTAGCTATTGTAATTTCTGTTTTGCTAGAAAGAAATATTTATCTCCTGGATGAGATCACTTCATCTCTTGATAAACATCTTAAGAAAAAGGTAGCAGATTATTTCGTGGAAAGGAAGGATTGGACTTCTTTAGTGATTTCCCATGATCCGGTATGGCTTGATAACCCTTCTGTTAAGGTTTTTGCCCTGGAAGAGGGGAAATGGAAACAGTAGATATCAGTATTTTTTCATTGGGACTTGTATTTCTGCTACTAACTTTACCTATATTAATCAGCACAATTTTCGGACTGCGCTTAATCAAACCCCTATTCAATTCTGTTGCAAGAATGTCCATTCAGCTGATTCTGATTGGAGTATTTCTTAAATATCTGTTTTTATGGAATAACGCGTTTATCAATATCTTATGGTTAACAATCATGATTACAGTTGCTGTATATTCTGCTATAAAAGGTTCTTCCGTAAAAATCAGCAAGATTTTCCTACCCGGTTTTGTATCGTTTTCCATTGCAACTTTTAGCGTTGTTTTTTACTTGAACGTTTTTATTATCCCGCTTACTAATGTTTTTGACGCAAGGTATCTGATAGTTCTTGGTGGAATGCTTCTTGGTAATTCTCTCAGGGGCAACATTGTTGGTATAACCACTTTTTATAAAACCCTGAAGAAGGATACAAAACAATATTCATATGTACTGTCACTTGGAGCTTCTCATTATGAGGCATTACTTCCGTATCTTCAAGATAGTGTTCATCTTTCGTTAAAACCTACACTTGCTTCTATGGCAACAATGGGAATAGTAACTCTTCCGGGTATGATGACAGGAGTTATTCTTGGAGGCGCAAGCCCTGAAGTTGCAATTAAATATCAGATTATGATCATGATCGCAATTGTCGTTAGTACTATAACAAGCGTAGTGCTCACTATCCTGATGACTATGCGTGTATGTTTCAACAGGTGTGGCTCATTACGACAAGATGTATTTATTAATACAGATACTTCTTAATACGTAATTAAATACTTCAATTAGTATTTATTATAGTATTGAATTTTAATTAACTATTACGAAGCGAGTGTATGAAACCGAATGATTTTGCCGCGAAATTCATCAATGAACTTGAATCACTTCCTGAATTGACTACAGCTCCCATGAGAAAGTTGCGTCGGAAGTATTCGAAGATACTATGTTGTGAAAACGCATTGTATGTTCTTGAAGTAGTACATTCGATTCTCGATTGCGGCAAATATCGGTGGATCGTTTATGAATTCATTCATGATCATTCTGATGCATTTCACTCTCTGGACAGGAGAAGTCTTGAAGCTCTCGGGCACGGCATGAACAGCTGGTCATCTGTGGATTGCTTCTCTCGCATGCTTTCAGGGCCGGCATTGCGGGATGGATTGATATCTGAAGCTACGATTCGCAATTGGGCGCAGTCACCAGATCGATGGTGGAGACGAGCAGCGCTTGTCAGTACCGTAGCTTTGAACATGAGATCCTTTGGTGGAAAAGGAGACACTGAAAATACGCTGACCATATGTGGTATGCTGATTACGGATCATGATGATATGGTTGTTAAAGCCTTATCCTGGGCACTTCGAGCGCTTGTTGTTCATGATCCCGCAGAGGTGGAAAGATTCCTGTGTGCTCATGATGATGTACTAGCTGCTAGAATTAAGAGAGAAGTACAAAATAAACTGGAAACAGGCTTGAAAAATCCATAACCTTGTAGCGTAATTTACTCAGCACACTTCGTTTACTTCTAACATAACAGCTATATTGCAGATGTATGAAAAACAAAAGAACTGATGCGATAATCGGTCTCATCAAAGTAGAACTCTTCTTCAGGGGATGCAGAACGCTCAAAGATAGAAGAGGATTCCTCCTTTCCCTGAAGAAACGTCTTTCAAATATGGGATTTTCAGTTGCACAGGTTGGCCCCCCCGATATTATCCAGCGAGCCTGGATCGCAGCTGTCTGTGTTTCTGGAACTGAAACCGTTGTTTCGCAAATGCTGAATAGTGCGGAAAAGTTCATGTACAATCCTGAATGGGAACTTATAAGCATCGATAAGGATATAATTACTGATGGCGAATTATCTGAAATGGAGGAACATCATTGAAATCGCACAGAAAGTACCTCTGGTTCAATACACCACACCGTCGGGACTATATTAACATTACTCCCGCTGTAGACCTCGAACTCCGCGAGAGCGGTATCAAAGAGGGGCTTTGCCTTGTGAATGCTATGCATATCACGGCAAGCGTCTACATCAACGATGACGAACAGGGTTTGCTTCAGGATTACGATGAATGGCTCGAGGAGCTGGCACCACACGAACCAATATCCCGATACAGACATAATAGAACAGGTGAAGACAACGGAGACGCTCATCACAAGCGCCAGATCATGGGACGGGAAGTGGTTGTAGCCGTTACCGATGGAAAGCTGGATCTCGGTCCGTGGGAGCAGATATTCTATGGTGAGTTCGATGGAAGAAGAAAAAAGAGAGTGATGGTTAAGATAATAGGCGAATAGGAATATTTTTTTACTGCAGCTGTATTATCAAGGGATCTTGATATTCGATTTGTTTTTAACATCTGAAGGGAGTTCTCTATGAAAAAGACCGGACTGATAATGATCCTGGTTCTGCTGATGCTCACAGGCATCGCAGTTAGCCAGCAATACTACGAATACCCGGCACAGATCACGACTACAGGAATGGGTACCGCAAGTGCGGAACCTGACGTGGCTTCGATAGTTTTCGGTGTGGATATCACCAGGTCTGAACCTGATGTAGCAGTTGATGACGCAGCGCGGATGATCCATTCAGCTATGGCTGCTGCAAGAGCAGAAGGGGTAGCCGGAGAAGATATGCAGACTGCAAGCTACAACCTCTGGGTGGAACAGGTCTGGGACGACTACGACTACGAATACACAGGCGAAATGGAATATCATGTGATGCACTATATAAAAGCTGATATCCATGACATTGAATCGGTTGGAGATGTTCTCGCCGCTGTTGTAAGTGAGGGAGCCAATTCAATAAACGGAGTCACATTCTTCGTTGAAGACACTTCTGAACTATACGAGCAAGCAAGACAGCGCGCAGCAGAACACGCTAATGATAAAGCACAACAGCTGGCTGACTGTTTCGGAATATCGCTGGGTGATGTCTCCAGTATCAGTGAGTGGACAAACAACTACTATTACGGCGATTACGGAGCTTATGATAACTACGGTGGCGGTCTGGGCTCTTATGCTCAATCTCCATCAATTACTCCTGGAGCTTACTCTATTTCAGTGGAGGTTTCGGTTACCTTCAGGATCGAAGAGTAGTCTTGACACGGGGAGTCGTTGCTCCGCTGTTATTTGTGCTGGCTAGCGGCGCTAGTGCAGAGATGTACAGTACAACACCGGATTCAGCGGTACTGAATACATGGAATGCTTTGCTGAACGGCTCCCCGCAAGAATTTCTGGCAACTCTGGAAAGCGGTTGCTCTGCACAGATCATGCAGGAATGCACTGAATATCTTCATCTTATGCAGACGATGTCTTATGAAGAACTGGGAATGGTCTTCGCGGAATTGCGGTTGGAAGCAGCTCCGGGAGAGATGGAATACTGGGACAACACCGCAGTTCTTGAGATGATTCTGTCAGCTCCCGAGCAGGCATATATCCTTGAAAAGAGTATTCTTCTAATAGACAGTCTTCAGAGCGGGAACAGCACAGGTATCGTGTTTATTACTCTGGACATCAGCGGGATCGGAAATACAAGTCTGGAAATCCCTGTTATCTCTATAGCCGCTGGCTGGCAGGTTACAGGGATTGATCCGATTGTTTCGACCGTTCTGGAATCCATTATTACTCGATAAGATACTTGACAAACGGTATATTTCTGAGATAAACTGATAGAACAATGGAAATATTTGCCGTTATCCAGCTTGTTCTGATATCGCAGTTACCGGTCATTACCGAAATTGCAGCCAACCCTCTTATGGAGATCTCCGGTGAATTTGTTGAGATATTCAATCCGTCATCTCAACCCATATGCGTGAGTAACTTCACCATTACGGACGGAGATGCCCTCGATGAACTCGTCCCCTGGGATGAAACCGTCTATGGTTCTTTTCCGCATCCAGGAATGCTTCTCGGAACCGATACTATTCCCGCAGAAGGATTCGCCCTCGTTTTTGAACTGGATTATCCGGACAACCCCGTATATGAGATACCTCCCGGAACACTCATTCTTACAACTGCTGATCACTCGATCTGCAACGGTCTCGCAGCATCCTCCGATCCTCTTACTCTGTTCAATTCCGGTGGAACCGCTGACAGTAATGCGGTAAGCACATACGGTACGCCTGTCAATTCGGACATCTGGCAGGAAAGGGACGATGACGGTCTTGATGGAATACCCTTCGACCCGGGTGAAGGCCTAACAGTCGAAAGATTCCCATGGTCTTCTCCAGACGGGGAAGGATTCTGGCTTACAGGACCTGAAGGAGGTACACCCGGTACCCATACGGAAGCTCCGCCTGACACTCTGAATATCTCCTGCGACAGTCTCTGGACTGATCCTGAAGAACCCCCTGCTGGAACTCCGTTTGAAATACTGGCTTCCTTCACATGCTGGGGCAATGTTTCTCCCGCCTTTGGTTCTCTGATATTTTTTCTGGACAGCCAGGGGGATTCTACAGCAGCTCCTGACGAGATTATTGCGGAATTCTCTGCAACAGTGCTTGAACCCGGATCAACAGATACGTTCGCTGTAATGACTGTACTTGACCAGGGCTGGTACCTTCCATCAGCTCTTGCGGAAGTACCGCAGGACGAGTACCCGCTCGATGATTTCAGGTCCATCGCAACAGCAGTGGGAGGAGGTGTAGATCCTGTTATCACAGAAGTATTATGTAATCCCATTGAAGAGGATTACGGTGAATTCATCGAGATATACTACCCCGGTCCCGGTATCTTCCCTCTAGCTGGATGCTCTTTCACCGACGGAGACGCACTGGACGTTATAACAACATGGTCTGAAACTCAGCTTACTGATCCTGATGCCGTCTATGCGGCACTTTTACCGTCAGATGGATATGCTCTTGTGCTTGATCCGGAGTACATATACGGAACACAGCCATACGATCTTGCTGAATCAACTTATGTATTCACTGTTGAAAACACGACAATCGGCAATGGTCTTACCGGCAATGATCCTGTAACCTTGTACGATCTGAATGGAACCGCTCAAATAAACGTTCTGTCCACCTATGGAACACCACTGATGTTCGATGACCCACTCCTTTGTGATGATGACGGTCTGGACGGTATTCCATACGATCCTGGAGAAAACTTCAGCGTGCAGCGAAGACTGTTCACCCTTCCGGACGAAGAGTTTTCATGGGTAACTTCACCGGAGGGTGGAACTCCTGGTGCTCCAGCGGAGTATTCTGACACAACTGATGCTGCAATCGACTCTCTGATTATAACCCCTCCGGATCCTGAGCCGGGTAATTCACTTCTCATTACAGCTTTCTTTTCAAATAGAGGAACAATACCCTATACGGAAGCTGAAGTAACCATTTTTCTGGATATGAACGCTGATTCAGTTGCGCAAATTGATGAAATCCTCCTGACAGAGCTTTCGGATTCTCTCTATCCCGGAGAAGATAAAAGCATCTCCGTAACGATCAGCGCGCCTGAAACAGGCTGTTATCCTGCTGCCGCTCGGATATCACTTGAGGGTGATCTAGTGCCTGAAAATGATTTCACATATAAAGGTTTCACTACCGGAGGCGGAATTCCTCTGGTCATTTCAGAGGTTCTCTGCAACCCCTCCAGCGAGGATCACGATGAATTCATTGAAATATGGTATCCCGGCCCGGGTGTGTTCGACATTTCCGGATGCAGCTTCACTGATGGTGACGCGCTGGATGTGCTGATTCCATGGAACAGCGAATACGGAATCCTTCAGGATCCCGATGTGATATGCAGTCAGTTCCTTCCCGCAGATTGTTTTGCTGTTATTCTTGATCGGGAATACACCGACGGATTCCAGCCGTATGACTTCCCTTCCGGGACTGTCATCCTGACTACAGGTAATACCACCCTCGGAGACGGTCTCTCGCAGAATGATCCTGTTTCACTATATGCATTCAGCGGCACCACATCTTCCGATGTAATGTCAACTTATGGAACCCCTGTGGATTCCGATGAGCCTTTACTGAGAGACGATGACGGATTGGATGAAATACCTTTTGATCCAGGCGAGGATAACAGCGCTCAACGCAAGGAACTGAATTCACCAGACATAGAAGAGAACTGGATAACATCGATCGATGGCCCGACTCCTGGAGCCCCTCCCCCGTTCATTGTAGAGGGAATGAATGCGGCATCCCTCGGTATGAATTGCACTCCTCCAATGGGACCTTCTGATGAAAATACCGTTCTTACTGCACTGTTCACCAACTCCGGAACCGATAGCATTCCCTCAGGAAACCTCTCTGTAGCTTTCTACAATGACGCGAATCAGAGCGGAACTCCATCAGAGAATGAACTGATTGACAGTTATGTATGCGGTCCTCTTGCCCCTGGAGATTCGATTGAATCGAACTGCCAGTGGATGTCATGTTCTGAAGAGATGCTTCTACTAGCCGTTGCCATCTGTGCTTCAGATTCTTTCCCATCGGATGATACGACATCATGTATCTGGAACTCATATGGATCAATTGTACTCAACGAAATAATGTACAGTCCGGCACCAGGAGAACCCGAATGGGTTGAGATTATCAACAGATCTGAGAACCTTGTTCAGTTATCGGGCTGGACATTCGAGGATTCACGTAATCAGGTTATTTTCTGCGATGACACTCTTCTTCTCCTGCCGGACAGCTTCGCCGTGATAGTATCTGATTCATCCATTTTCAGGGAATTATGGATCGATGTTAAATGTCCCGTTTTACAGCCATCAAGCTGGCCCACACTGAATAACAGCACACAGCAGGGAGAAGAATGGGCAGACCAGCTGATTCTGAGAGATATAGCAGGTCAGGCAACAGATTACGTACCATACGATGACGACTGGGGCGGTGCAGCGGGAATAAGCCTTGAAAAGCTGAATCCGGAGCTTAATGGTTACGACTCGGCGAGCTGGAACGGATGCATGTCAGGAGGTACACCTGGGAATGAAAACAGCTGTGTATCTGGAGACACCGGTGGTGAGTTCCTTGAATTCCATCCAAATCCCTTCTCTCCTGATGGAGATGGACGTGACGATCTTCTTACAATTGAAATGAACTTCAGCAGCCCTGAAAACGAAGTCACGCTTGAAATCTACAATGTGCAGGGTCGATTGATTCTTCAGCTCCTGAATAGAGAGATCTGCGGCAATTCAAGAGCTATCATATGGGATGGAACCGGTGAGAACGGTCGGAGGCTCGTAGTTGGGCGCTATATTATCTTCCTGGGTTCAAGAGCAACAGATACAGGGGAATTCCGCGAAGCCTGCGAAATAGTTATCCTGGCCCGCCCTCTTTAGGGAGCCCCTTTAGGAACGACCACTTCTGGGACGCCACTTCTGGGACGTAGTCTGTTTCGTCAATTTGCTGCTCTAATATTAGCTTATTATTCTATTAAAGTCTTTGTTTAAGCTTTTCCAGCATATCGACAGTCATGGAATCAAGATCCCAATCCGGTTTCCAGCCCCACTCTTTCCTGGCCAGGGAATCATCTATGCTGCTCGGCCAGGTATCCGCTATCTCCTGTCTGAAATCAGGTTCATAAGTAACTTCAAAGCCTGGAATGAATTTACTTATACTCTCCGCAATATCTCCCGCCGTTATGGAAAGAGCTCCAACATTGAAATCACTGTGGTGAGATAGATTATCAAAATCAGCATTTGCAAGATCAAGAGTCGCTTTTATGCAGTCCGGCATGTACATCATCGGAAGCATAGTATCTCTTCGTACGAAACAGGTATATCTGCCTTCTTCTATTGCCTTGTAGTAGATATCCACAGCATAATCCGTAGTACCTCCTCCGGGAGGAGTTTCCGAGGATATGATTCCTGGATAGCGTAAACCCCTGACATCAACTCCGAACCTTTGCACGTAATAATCGCACAGAAGCTCTCCCGATACTTTTGTCACACCGTATATGGTTTTCGGGCGGAGAATAGTTTTCTGAGGTGTATTTTCCCTTGGGGTTTCAGGGCCGAAGGCAGCGATTGAACTTGGAATTATCACTCTTACAAGAGACTCCTCCCTTGCTGTTTCAAGGATGTTCAATGTACCATCCATATTCACGCTCCAGCAGAGCAGAGGGTTCTTTTCTCCAGTTGCGGAAAGAATGGCGGCCATATGAAAAATCGTATCGATCTTCTGACCACGCACAAGGTTGGAAACTGCTTCGATATCAGTCACATCCAGAATACTCCAGGGACCTGCAGAAACTACTGTGCTGTTTTCATCTGATTTGATATCCGAAGCAATAACATTCTCGGAACCATAACGTTTCCTGAGTTCAACTGTAAGTTCAGATCCTATCTGTCCAAGAGCACCTGTTACAAGAATCCTTTTAATATCCCCGGTCATGTTCATCCTCCATTAAACGACAACTGTAAGCTTATACAGGCATGAAGCTATCAAATGATACATACATACGCAAGTAGCTGATAGCTGACATCAGGAACAAATTCGTTGCATTTCTAAATAGGCATATTATAGTTTCAAAAATGTTTATATTCTGACAATTAGTTGACTAAACAGACTACGTCCCTGATTCTGGTGCCGACTGTGATTCTGTCAAGTTCGTCCTGATTCAATACAATACCGAACGCTGTATACCTGCCGTTCAGCCTCCCATGATCATTCAGCATTATAAAGAACTGGCTGCCTCCAGTGTTCAATCCAGCGTCAGCCATTCCGAGGACTCCTCTTCCAAAATGCCTGAGGCTTCGCTCATTAGGCAGTACATAACCTGGACCTCCGGTTCCGACACCCTCCGGACAACCTGCCTGGGCTACAAATCCCGGAATAACCCTGTGAAAATAGACACCATCATAGTAATCCGTTTCGGCAAGGTTCCAGAAACTGCTGCATGTAATCGGCGCCGTTTCCCCCCAGAGAAGAACTGTGAAATCTCCCACATCTGTCTTTATTACAACTGTATCCGGTAATGAAATACTGTCAGGGTCAAACGGAAGTTCGAATTGAGTCCATTCTACTGTTTCCGATTCCTGTTCCTCTTCGGATTCCTCCATACTCTTCAGTCTGTCCGTCAGTAAAGCTACATATTCTTCGATCAGCACCTGATCGGAATAGTATTCCCTAAGATTTGAGATCCTCAGTAATACACTTTCAGCTCTCAAGGAATCACCAATATCGACAAGATGCCAGGCCCATGAAATGGGAATAGCCCAGTATGGATCCGATATCCAGCTCTCCTCCAGCAGCGAATCAACAGGTATTGAATCGTTCAGCCATGCAGTCTGTGCAGCAGCTCTCCTGCCCGGAGCCTGATGAGCCATCAATTCGCGGAGAAGAACAATATCCGCAACACCAAGCTCTTCCGCAGCCAGGTTCCCAACCGGTCCGGATGTGATAGCCAGATCGCGAAGCCGGTTTGCTCCGTCATTGAATTTAGCTTCGCTCCTGGCAATGGAAGCAGCAAGCGAGACATAGGGAACTGAGTCATTAACCAATTCTCCGATTATGGAGGGATCACAAACCTCAATCGCACTGAATCTTACAGCCCAGATGGAATCATCCATCATGTTCCCTGCTGTTTCGGGAGATCCGCATCCGGCAATGTAAATTCTCTCCAGCGCAGTATTCACTTCACATGAGGTGAAATCGTATTTGATACCCAATGTGCTGAAATATCGCGATGAAGCGCAAAGCCCTGCCTCTTCTATCCTGGAAGGAATAATGTCTCCTGAGATATCAATCCCCAGTTTTCCGAGAGCCTCAAGAGAAAGAGATCTTGTGCAGGTTGGAATAAAGTCCCAGGTTGCTGAAATGATTTCCACAAATGATTCCAGGTTCGAGGTTTCTTCCCCCTCTGCGAAAGTATGAAGAATCCTGTTGATATACGCATCAAGAAGCGCCGGATCACCGATGATATCCTGTGAATCGGGAAGCATTGATTCTCTCCCGAACTCAATCAGCAGAGGTGTCATTTCAGTTGAAAGCGGTACACCAAGCAGGCGAGCAGACCATGCTGCTTCAGCTGAACATGTAGAATCCAGCTCCAATAAATGTGTCGCAAGACTGTCCGCGCTGAGCCAGTCTGGGCTCCAGCCTATTCTTGCCATGAAAACCAGGACTGAAATGGGATCTTCACGAAGAGCATCCATGATTTCAACTGAATCCGGTGGTACAGGCGAAAGTACCCAGGCATTTACGCTCATAATAAGGCTTTGAAGCAAAATGGGAAGCATTCTAATCCTCTTCCTCTGTTCCGTTGCCGTCATTCAAGGACTCAATATATTCAAGAATCAGATCTTCAGCTTTCTTCCGATCAGGCTCCATAACCATCACATAACCCCATATTGGATTCCATACTCTGGCAATGCCATTGTACATTGGGATCTGCCTGCTTCGGATTGCGGACATTATTCCCTGGGTTTCGAGGAATGCCTTAATAGTCATCGCTTCCATCTCAGAAGAAGCTTCAAGCACTGATACAAGTTTAGTATCATCAATTACTGCCATTTTTTTACCTCCTGCGGAACAATAACGAATGATTCCATGATCCGCACTTGATTTCTAAATTGATTATGGTAGTGGTGCTAATATGGGGTGTCTGAAACCTGCGGCAGATTGATTCTCAGATCGCCAGGCAAGGGCTGAGAACAAACCCTTTGAACCTGATCCGGATAATACCGGCGAAGGGAGAAACGGTGGGAAGACGATGAAAACAGCAATTGAAATGGCACGGCACGGAAAAGCGACCAAAGTAGTAGAACAGACTGCTGAGCTGGAAAACGTTACGGTTAATTTGCTTGTAGAGGGTCTTGCTGACGGGACAATTGTAGTGCCGGCTAACAGAACCCACGATATCCTGAAACCTTGCGCCATCGGGCGCGGAACGACCGTAAAGATAAATGCCAACATCGGCAGCTCGGCGGACATGGAATCAACCGAGATTGAACTCGAAAAACTAAGAGTGGCGGTTGCTTATGGCGCGGATACCGTCATGGATCTTTCTACAGGATCTGAATGGAAAACGATTCTAAGCAGAATAATGGAAAGAAGTCCTGTTCCAATAGGCACGGTTCCACTCTACCAGGTATTTGGTGAAGCCCTTCGAGGAAACAGAGATGTTAGTGATGTTTCCGAAGAAGACATTTTCTCGGCAATAGAAGATCACTGCAGAGCGGGTGTAGATTACCTCACACTTCACTGCGGTGTTACTGCACGAGCGTTGAAGCTTCTTCATGCACAGGGCAGGAAACTGGGCATTGTTTCCCGGGGCGGTTCTCTTCTAGCCGAATGGATGGAAAAACTGTGTAAGGAAAACCCTCTTTTCGAACACTTTGATCGCCTGATAGATATCCTCCATGAATATGATGTCACCTTCTCTCTCGGAGACGGACTGAGACCCGGCTGTATCGCTGATGCTTCCGATAGGGCTCAGATCGAAGAATTGATTACTCTTGGAGAATTACAGAAACGTTCTCACAAAGCTGGAGTACAGGTCATGATAGAAGGTCCGGGGCACGTTCCCATGGACAAAATTGCTGAAAACATCCGGATGCAGAAAAGCCTGTGTGGAGGAGCTCCCTTTTATGTTCTAGGCCCTATCGTTACGGATATCGCTCCAGGATATGATCACATAACTTCTGCGATTGGTGGCGCAATGGCCGCATGGTATGGAGCTGATTTCCTGTGCTACGTAACTCCTGCCGAGCATCTTCGCCTGCCTGATGTTGAAGATGTAAAGATCGGAGTGATATCATCGAGAATTGCCGCTCATGCCGCTGATATCGCTCGCGGAACCAGAGACGCAATGAATGCTGATAATCTGATGGCTGAGGCAAGGGAACGATTTGACTGGGAAGCTCAATACAGCCTTTCACTTGATCCTGTTACCGCAAGGCATGAAAGGAACGAAGCCCTTCCATCAGACGATGATGTCTGCTCCATGTGCGGTCACCTCTGCGCACTTAAAACAAGCAAGAGGATTTTTGAGAAGGATCAGGAAAAAAAGAGCTAGAAGGGATATTGTACTATATGCTGCTAGCAGTGTTCCGCAGGCCTTGTACCGGAACAGCATTCGTGAGTATTGTCTATACTGTTGATGGAGGATAAATATGGGTGATCCGTTCATGAGCACAGCGGTTCTTGCAGTAACAGGCGCTTCGACTGCTGCTGCAGCTGCAGTAATGGCAAACGCTGTAAAGGCTTCCGGAGCAATAATCCGTCTTGACCCCGGGGAATTCGCGAAGGTTCTCTCCCGCACAACCGAACCCGTTATCGTCATCGCACACACGGGATTCAAGAAGAGAAAGACACAGTACCTTCTCTCCTGGAAGGGCTTTGTTTTTTACTGCATCTCAACTGAACAGATGAGTTTCCCGAAGGGTGCAGAAATTGTCGCTGCAAAGAAGATCTGGATCCCCAGCTAATAACCTGATAAACGAGGTTGATATATGAAACATTTGATGATTCCGGCTTCATGGAAAAGCGCAGCTTCAATGAAAAAAACTATCGAGAACAAAGAGAAGCAGGGCTGGCAGGTTGCTGCACTCGCAGATGTTTCAGGAGCAAACACGCTTATCATGGTTAATG
Organism: uncultured bacterium; assembly: GCA_965372215.1. GTDB lineage: Bacteria > Fermentibacterota > Fermentibacteria > Fermentibacterales > JCC-6 > Aegiribacteria. The sequence continues at coordinate 19,789 of CBDVBK010000023.1, forward strand.
ATGGAGATAATTATAAGCATGAAGTCATCCAGGTATTCTGGAGTCTTAAAAGCAAAGTATCCGATATCATCGAGGATAGGCAGAATGAAGGCTGGATAGTCGCTACGCTCGGAGCCTGTCTCGGAAGTTCACTGTTGATAATGAAAAGAAAACTCGAAACTGAACCAGACAAGTCTTAAACCGCAAAATTGCAGTGCCTATGTAAGGTTTGTTGTTCTGAGTCTCATCGGAATGTACAGAACAGCCATCACAACTCCAGCTGATAATACTGCAGTTCCTATTCCCGCCCTGTCCGCAAGATAACCCGCACAAGGAGCAAGAACAGTCATTACAAGCATTTTCAGAAGCGATTCCGCGGATAAACCTGAAGCCATAACCCTGTCAGGGATTTTCTCACTTATGTATGTGACACATATTGGTCTTCTCAGATTCTGGATAGAGAACAACACGAAATATGAAGCAATTGTGACACTAAAAACAGACAGTTCATAAAATATCCCCGCTATGATCAGCAGGCAGAATCCAGCTATCCAGGTTGAATTAACAGCATTTTTCACACCCTTGACTCTCCTGCAATATCTTCCGGCACTCCTTGAAGCTGTGCTTGCTGCAAGAAAAAGAAGAAAGTAAACACAGCCTGTCACGACAGCAACCCTTCTGTCGATCTGCATTGCAGTCAGCAGGGGCAGACTGATTGCAAGAGATTTCAGAACAGGTTGAAGGTATTCTTTGAAAACCTTGAAAAAACCATCGAATACCGCGGAATTCAATATCCCCAATCGTGCATCGCTTCTTATAAATATCGATGCAAATTCTCTTAATGTTTCTCTGATTCCTGCTCGCTCATTCCTGTTGCTCACATCAGTCCCATCCAATTCGGCAGGATATGATGCCAGGTTTATCATATTCAACACATAGGGGAACACAGCAGCAATAAATACGTATCTGAAACTTCCGGAAACGAAGACGAGAACAGCAGCGAGAAGCGCATTTAAAGCTGAGCCTAGATTGGATGCTGCTCTTGTAGCACCATAATAATCAGGTTTCCATTCAGTCTGTCCGGTCAGGCGAAGATATTCCAGTATCATCGCCTTGTGAGTCCCGGTTCTGAACGCTTCTCCACATGCGTAAAGAATCATAGCTCCCGCGGCTGCGATGTATTCCGGAAAATAGAAGAATATGATGAAGCTCGCTATATAAGCTGCCATGGAGAAGAGCATTGAAACCTTTCTCCCTCTGGAATCTGCTATAAGTCCGGTTGGGATTTCAAGAAATACGGTGGATATCTCTCTTATAGCGAATAGAATGCCTATCTCAAAAAATGAGAATCCTATTTCCAGGAAATAGAGAATTATGAAAGGTTCAAAGAATCTGAGATTTTTCAGAAATCCATATGAAGAGAATCGATAAAATTGTCTGTCTCTTGTAAAACTCACATTTTTCCCTGAATTACCAGTTAAAATCAGATCCCGAGAAAAGATCCGGTTCGCTTATAACCAATTTTTCATCAGGTTTTTCAGGAATCAGATCTTCAGGTCTTCCAGCCAGCAGAAATCCTTTTCCGGGAGAAATCCATTCCTCGTAAGAGTGTTCATTTATAAATGCACTCAGTTCGGATTGTCTCACAATCTCCATTTGAATTTCTGTTCCTGTCAGAAGCTGAATTCGAGCAATTTCCTTTTGAAACAGGTCATTGATTTCATCGCAGACTATCAGCAACCTTACAGATCGGATACTACCGTTAAGAATTATCGGCGAGAGAATTGCAGTATTTATTGTTTTGCCGGCAGATTTTACTGCAGATGAAATCATCTTTTTGATATCAGTCATTTTCTCAAGGATAACCTGCATTTGAGCGAAGATCGGTGAATCATCTGCTACCCTGAAGAAAGCTTTAACGCCAGTTTTCTCTCTTCTGATTATTCCTGACTCAGTCAGATTGGCCAGCTCGCGCTGAACCCCACCGCGTCCTGTCTGCAGGATTGCAACGAGTTCAAGAAGATAGAACGATCTGTCAGGATTGAGGAAGAACAGGCAGAGGAGTTCCCTTCTGATCTTACCGAACAGCGCTTCCCCGGATACTGCAATATGCGTACTCATAATGGGTATCTTCATGATTGAAACTACTTTGTCAAGTGCAAAGATCAGAAATGCTCAGATCACGCCCAATCTACGGCCAACTTCCTTGAAAGCTGATACACATCGATCAATCTGTTCATAAGTGTGTGCAGCTGAAAGCTGTACTCTTATTCGGGCCTTCCCCCTGGGCACAACCGGGTAGAAAAATCCTATGGCGTAAATACCTGATTCAAGTAGTTCATCAGCGAACTTCTGAGCCAGCGCGGCATCATCGGGGAGATGACCGAACATCACCGGTACGATGGGATGATCTCCCTGTACTATTCTGAAACCAGCTTCTGTTATCATTTTTCTGAATCGTCTCTGGTTATCGCGCAGGCGGTCTCTTTCAACACTCGATTCTTCTATCAGATCCAGAACGGCAAGTGTCGTTCCCGCAACTGCTGGAGCTACAGTATTTGAAAACAGGTATGGTCTGGACCTCTGCCTGAGCATTTCCACCACTTCAGCCGGTCCGGATACGAAACCTCCTGAAGCACCGCCGAGTGCTTTTCCGAAAGTGGATGTTATAATGTCCACTCTTTCGATCACTCCGTGATACTCCGGTGTCCCCCTTCCGTTCTCACCAACGAATCCTGTAGCGTGTGAATCATCCACTATCAGAAGTGCATCGTACTTCTCAGCAAGATCACATATCCCTGGCAGAGGAGCAATTTCACCATCCATCGAGAAAACTCCATCGGTAACGACAGCTTTGACTCTTGCTCCGCGAGCGTGGATGAGAACAGCTTCAAGATCCTCAAGATCAACATGACTGTACCGATATCTTTTTGCCTTGCACAATCTTATACCATCGATTATCGATGCGTGATTCAATTGATCGGAAATAATCGCATCCTCATCGGTCAGCAGAGGTTCGAATAGCCCGCCATTTGCATCGAAACAGCTTGAATAGAGTATCGTATTTTCTTTGGATAGAAAGCATGCAATCTTTTCTTCGAGCTCCCGGTGAATATCCTGAGTACCGCAGATAAACCGTACTGAAGAGAGACCGAACCCTCTCAACTCCAGTATTTCGCATGCTCTGTCAACCAGTCTCTGATCACCTGAAAGCCCAAGATAGTTATTTGAACAGAAATTGAGCACTTCCCCGGATTGAGATACACTGATAACAGTGCCCTGTCTTGTTGTAATGACCCTTTCTCTCTTGAACATTCCACTCTTCTCGGCCTTTTCAAGGTTTGCCCTGAGGATGCTGCATAGCTTGTCTGTGTACATTACGAACCTCTTAATCAGTAAGTTTGGAACAGATGAATTCTGCCGATACCGTGAATATATTAATTAAAGAAGAAACAAAAATATTCCTGCTGAAGCAGCAGTTTAATCATCTATTGCAGTCGAATGCATATCCCTCCGGCGGGAAAGGAATGTCATATTTTGAACAGAGTGCTTTGAATTCAACTATCTCACGGCGGGTCATTATACTGTTCCTGATGGAATAGGACAGTATCCTGCCCAGCTTATCTGCAAGATTTCTTGAGCCTGTTTTCAGAGCTTCCTTCATCTCGCTGTTCAGTCCAAGTTTTCTGTAAGCGGTGGCCAGTGAACTGAAGTGCAGGGCAATCTCTATTTCAGAGTTGTCCTGTGATGATTCAATGATCTGCATGAAATATTCCACAGATTTATTAAGTGATTCAGCATTGGAATCCGGAGAGGACATATAAACCAGTCCTTTTACAAACAGGATACTGTCTTCCGTACCGGAACTGAATGGTCCCTCATCGTCAAGTGATTCCAGTATTTCCTTCGCACTCTCATGCTTCTTGGTTTCCATACAGATACGAGCTATCATCAACTTACATTCCGCTCTTATTTCATCACAGTGGAGTCTTGAAAATACTTCTATAGCTTCCTCGAAGCATAATCGTGATTTTTCAAATCTTCCTTCGAGCCAGTAAAGATTACCCAGACCATAACTTCCATATCCGAAACCCAGCTCATTTTCAATATCGTTATTTATCTCCAGATACTTATCGTAGTATTCTCTCGCAAGATCAAGCATATTGATGCTCTGGTAGTATTCAGCGATATTGTAATTGGCGATGGCCAGACCAAGTTTGTCATCCAGAATCAGATTAATCCTGATGACCTCTTCCATAGTATTTAAGCTCTTCGTATACTCCCCCTGACGTAAATAGATCCCGTGCATGTTGTTCAGAACGGTAGCCTCTCCTGGAAGGTCTTCTGTCTTCCTATAAATATCAAGTGCCTTACTGTAGAGTCCGAGAGCTTCGTCAACTGAACCGATCTCCGAGATTATGTCAGCTCTCCTGGTATAGTACTGTGCCGTAATATCATCCTGTATATCCCTGCCGGAGTCATTCAGCAGTTCCTCTACCCTGTCCAGATTGGATAAAGCCTCAGGATACTGCCCCTTAAGCCTGTAAATGAATGATGTTTCTATCAGTGCGTCGATAAGTATCCTGAGGGCTTCTTTATCCTCCAATCCGGTTTCCTGACATAATTCCATAGCAAGCCCGAAACTTTCAAGAGTTTCCGGATACCTGCTGCTTTTGAGATAGTTCTTTCCGAGCCTTAAATGAACCGCAGCAAGCTCCAGAGGCTTCGAGGATAGTTTCAGAGCTCGCTTGAGATGTTCATCAGCCATATCAATATTTCCTGTAATTGAATAGATTTCTCCAAGATTGATATGTACTTTAAACATCAGTTCAACAGGGTTCTCTTTTTCATCTGTTCTGTCAAGGAAGACGGAATACCAGGCGATGGCATCTCTGTTTGCTCCCCTTGCAAAAGCCTGCTCAGCGGCAAGGAAAGCAAATCTGCCGGCATTAGAATCATCCTGACTTCTCGCATAATGATAAGCAATTGTCGTCAGGAGATCCTCTTTACCAGCATCGTAGAACTCCTCAAAATAACCGGCAATCCTCTGGTTGTATGTAAATCTCAGAGAATCAGGAAGGTCAAGGGAGAGAAAATCCCGTACGGCTCCGTGTGTGAACCTGAAACTGACCTCACTTCTCCCTTCTCGAACCTCCTCTATCAGACCGGCTTTTATGCATTTATCAAGACTCCTGGCAAGTAGCACCTGGTCATTTCCGGTTAAACCTTCGAGCAGCGAAAGGTTGAAGTGGTCAGGAGAAAGGGATGCTATCTTCAGAAGATCCCCTGCTTCGTCACTGATATTGGATAACTTCGATGTGATTATCTGCCCCAGGCTCTCAGGTATCGCTATATCATCCGGAATATTGTAACTCTTCTCTCCTGACCTGTCAGCGGTGATATAACCCGAATCAATGCATGATATGAGTAATTCCCGAAGAAAGAGAGGATTACCTCCACTTTGTGCGATGAGGAAATCCTGTGCTTTCCTTGGAATATTCGGGTCTTTCAGAGAAAAAAGAAGGAGATTACGAGTTTCCGAAGCCGTCAGTTTGGGAATATCCAGTATTAAAAGGGGAATTGATGACCTGATTGCAGTGATTTTCTTGAAACGGGTTTCAGATTCTTTATCCCTGCGCATCTGGCAAAGATAGAAAACATGTGCATCGGGAGTATTTCTCGCAGCAAAGGATAGAATCCCTATATCCTGCTCCGAAGCCCACTGAAGATTATCAAGTATGAACATAAGCGGCCGCATCGTTGAAATGGCTGAGGTGAGTACAGCTATATCCCGAAATATCCGAAACCGCAACCTCTCTTCACGAAAATATATCGTATCGTCGATGATAGATGCTTCAAACTCCGGGAAAAGCTCCAATGTGGCGGGATGGACAGGTTCTATCTTCCTGCGGACAATATCCATCTCATGATCTGACAGCACGGAGATAGCGTCTTTCAGGGGTTCAACAAGAAGTGAATAGGGCTGACGTCGGATGTGCTCCATGGCGGAATATTTCACGACAAGCATCTTCATGAAGTTGCAGTAGTTCAGCAGCTCATCGACAAGTCTGCTTTTACCCACTCCCGCCTCGCCGGTAATCACGGCAAAGCGGCTGGCTTCCGTAACTGATTCTTCGACCATCTGACGGAGCTTCTGGAGTTCAGGTCGGCGACCGACCATATGAGCTGAACTGATCTCGGGAGTTTCTGTATCCAGCAGGTCTTCCGTAAAAAAGAAAACTCTTCCTCTTCCAGCTTCCTTCGCCCGGTAAAGAGCTTTGTCAGCACGGGAAACAAGTTCCAGAATGGAACCGTCAGACTCCCTTCTCTGACTGACGCCAATTGAAAGGCTTATGTGAAGTCCTGATGGAAAATTCATCTTTCCAGCTTCGTATATCAATCTCTGGGCAAGATCCAGAGCTCCTTCTCCTGCTGTATCAGGAAGGATTATCATGAATTCATCACCACCGAACCTGATCGCGGTATCGGTTTTCTTGAGATTGACCTGGATCGTATGCGCTAATTGACGCAGAACTCCGTCGCCTGAGAGATGACCGTAAATATCGTTTATCAGTTTAAAGTGATCAACATCAAGCATTAAAAGGGACCAGACTCTATCCTTCTGCGTATACACATCATTGATGCCATCCAGATAGGATCTGTCATGCAAACCTGTTAAGGGATCAATCCCTATACTAACCTTGTTCCGAGAGATTGATTCTTTCATATTGATAAGTAACTAACAGAGAAAACTCTCCTTGTCCAGTATTATATCATTCCAGAAGCCTGAAATACTCTTCCTGACACATTTTTTCGATTGATAGGAGATTCTGAAAGGCACCATTGAAATCTCCCCCGGATGCTGTGAAAAGCCCATGCCCCCAGACGATTACTCCCCGATTATCCTCCATTGCAGGCGGAAGGGTATTGCACAGGCCATAACGGCCGGTTCCGACTTCACCTGGAACGATGGGAATATCACCTATGAAACGCTCTTCAGAGCAGCGTATATGGCAGGATCCTCTTGTATCACAGCTCTCCCGGCGACAGTCCATTGACATTATTACAGAAAATTTTGGATGACCGTGAAGAATCGCGTTCATACCTGTATGCCGAAGAATACCCATGTGAGCAGAAAACTCACTTGAAGCCGTGATACTTGTGCAAGCCGATCCATCCATGGGACACGGATCAATACAGCCTTCCAGTTCATCCAGAGAAGAGGTTGTCTGGCTGATGAACAGAGTATCATCCCATCTCAGAGAGACGTTGCCGAAGAAAGAATCAACAAGCCTGTGCTCTACTGTAAGCCTGCCAGCCTGTGCAACTGCTCTGTAAACATCCTCTCTGTTCTGGAAAGGTGCTGTCATAAGTAAGGGAGGTTCATCCGGGTATTTATGAAGGTTGCTAAGAATATTACTGAAAACCCGCTCCTGCTCAATCGAAGCTTCACCTCTCCTGCTGTCCCGAAGGTAATCGGAAAAGAATTTCACAAAGCATGCGAAACAGACTGAACTGTAAAATATGAATGCCTGTTCAGGGCTTACAGTGCCCCATGTTACTATTCCCTTTCCCTTTATGATCACGCTCTTTCGCTTCCTGAGCTTCTCAATGATCATGTCTGACCTGAAATCACGAATGACAGGAAGGTCATGCATGAAAGTTCGAGTTTCCGAATCTTCAGGCCGGATACAATTCACATTTCCCGAAGCCAGGAAATCAATTATTGAGCGATATGGTTCAGCTGGAAGAGAAAACAGCAGAGAATTAATGCTCAATCCGCTGAATACTCTTTCAAGAACAGGGATGGCGGGATCTTCTCTGTTCCATTCCAGTTCAGCATCAAGACCTCCAAGAAGAGGATGACCTGTTTCAGAGAGCCCCGCGGAGACCATTTTTGCTGAGTACTTGTCAAGAAGTCTTTTCAAAATAGATACTCCAACCCGAGTTTCTCAGCTTCACTCCGTAGCGGGTATCCATTCCGGTCCAGTCCCCGGATCCGGTAGTATTTCGATCTTGCTTCAAGGAATTCCTTTCTGTTGAGAGGTGGAATCTCAATACCATCGCCCGAACTCCCTTCTTCAGAAAAGAATCTGGGCGGTAAATCGTCATCCTTCGAAGTAAAACCGCACCTGGCGTTCATAATCCTGTCTCTGAAATAAGTCCTCTCCCCCGCTGCCAGAAGATCCTGGGCTGAGGTTTCAGCTCCGGTTACGGCAAAGTAAGCTGAGGCATATTCTTCCAGAGAACAGCCGAAAAAGAAGAATTTACATGCAGTGAGTGAATCGATTACAGCGTTCATATCTTCCGCTATCTTCACTATCCTGGCTTTGCCCGCAAAAGAGAATCTGTCTGTGGCAACCGGCTTCCGAAGTATCTCGTGGCTTATGGGATATGCACGAAGATGACATGCTCCCCTGGTGGAAGTAACGTATCCAAGTGCCATTCCGTACGCCCCTCTTGGATCATACCCGGGCAGTTCCATCCCCTTCACTGACATTGAGATTTCGGGGCAGCCCTTCGACTCAGCGAAAAGATATGATCCCTGCCCGAGTTCGCTTCCTTCTCCTCTACCCGTGGCTATGTCAAGTAAAAGCCCGGTGATTCTATCCGGAGTGAGTTTCTCTCCGTATATCTCGGAAAAGCATGCGAGAGTCGCGCCGGCGGAAATAGTATCCATCCCGGTTTCGTTGCATATCGTGTTCGCTGCGGCAACTGCCCGCAGGTCCTCATTCTCGATCAAAGCACTGAAATGCGACATTGTCTCAAACTCCGGAAGATGAGTTCCATCCCCTCCGATTCTCTTGCACAGGATATGACATGCTTTACAGCCGTATTTCTTTGGTTTGTATGAATTGGAAAATGCATGGGAGTTCATGGATGAAGCCGGATGGAAAAAGGTTCTCCTGAAATTGGCCGTCGGCATCATTCTCCTGCAGCTTATCAGATCGTAGCAGGCTGCTGTGCCGCAATTCTGCAAGCCATGCTCCCCGGTTAAGGCAGGAGTGGCTGCTACCAGCCTCCTGATATCCTCGCTCGCGGTTCGAAGCCCCTTATGATCATGAACGGGAACATCGACTGTTCCCCGGACAGTAATGTACTTGAGATTCTTCGAGGCGCTGACAAGACCGAGCCCTCCTCTGCCTGCGGCAAACGTTCCATCAACCATGATCGATGAGAAAAGAACTCCGTGCTCGGCAGCCGGACCTATGCCTGCGACCGATCCTTTCTCTTTCAGCCTGGACCAAAGCTCGTCTGTACCCGCACCTGCAAGCCAACCCGCATCTTCAATAAAAACATTCCCGTCAGATATCTCGATTCCGCAGAGCCTGGCGCTCCTTCCGGTAATGACAATCCCGTCTATACCAGATTTTTTTATCTGCCAGCCGAAACTTCCACCGACAGAGCAGTCTCCAACAGCTCCTGTAAGCGGGGATTTTGACATAACACAGGTCCGACCTGAAGCAGGTACCAGAGTTCCGGTCAGTGGCCCTGTCATAAAGATCAGCGGCATCTCCGGATCGTTCCAGGAACGGTTTATCTCCGGAAGCAGGTAATACCCGGCCAGACCCTTTCCACCAATCCAGAACCGGCAGATACCAGGATCAAGCTCCTCAAACCGATACTCCCCAGATGAAAGATCAATATGAAGTATCCTGCCAAACCAACCTGTCATAGTGCAATTCTATCCTCTCCGCGCAAGTCCCTTTGCTCCGCCACTTCCCATGATTGTGTCCTTTTTTTCTTGAATTAAATTATTCAGTTTGATCAATCAGTGTTGCGATTGTCTGAAGCTCCCGATGCTTTTCGCCTCGGGAGCTTCTTCTGTACTTCAATGAAATCTAGTTCGGAGATGCAGTCCAGCCCCGGTTGCGAACAACTTTTTCATCTGATACCTGCTTTCTTCAGGTTACTCCAACTCTCCGAATGTTAATATTAACTCTATCCCTGAAACGGACAAGACCACGAGTACATTACCATTATACGAAGACTATGTTCCTCGCTATATTCCCATTGTAGTAATCAACTCGGAAAGTGAGTACTCATGAAAAACCGGTATTCAGTGAAGTGTACAGCTGTACTGGCATTTCTTCTACTCAGCCCACTCTCTTTCGCTGACCCTCCACCGGGATATTATGATGATGCCGCCGGTCTTACGGGACCGGAACTCCAGACCGCCCTTCACGATATTATCGATAATCACACATATATAAGCTATGATGCCGTCTGGACCGCATTTGTAACAACGGATGACAAGCCCGGCAACATAGTCTGGGACATGTATTCTGACATACCGGGTGGAACCCCACCATACACTTACATACTGATCGTAGATCAGGGTGGCTCCGCAGGCGCAGAGGGTGAAGGATACAACCGCGAGCACTCCTGGCCAAAAAGCTGGTTTGGCGGTGATGTCTCCCCCATGTATACCGATATGTTCCATGTTGTCCCGACTGATATTTATGTTAACAATCGAAGGGGAAACTACCCCTACGGAAAAGTGAGCAGCCCTACCTGGACATCAGAGAACGGCAGCAAGCTTGGTCCAAGTTCCTATTCGGGATATTCCGGAACCGCATTCGAACCGATCGATGGTTACAAGGGAGATTTCGCCAGGAATTACTTCTACATGGCAACCCGCTATCTTGGAGAAGACGGAAGCTGGCCCGGAAGCGCCATGGCTGACGGAGCGGTGCTTACCCCCTGGGCTGAAGAAATGCTTATAGGCTGGCATATCAGCGATCCCGTCAGTACAAAGGAAATCGATAGAAACGAGGCGGTTTACGATATTCAGGATAACAGGAACCCCTTTATCGATCACCCCGAATACGTCCTGATGGTTTACGATCCCACTTCCGTGGAAGGTGGAGAATTCCAGACGGTTTCACTTTCTCTGTGCCAGAATGTTCCCAATCCGTTCACAGCCTCAACATCAATCGGATTCACACTGCCGGAAGCAACCCTGGTCAGTATCACAGTGTACGATATTTCCGGGAAACTGGTACATACTATTTTAGAAAATTGCTCGTATCCTTCAGGATATCATGAGGTTATCTGGAACGGCGAAACCTCCTCCAGTGGACCAGCTTCATCAGGTATCTTTTTCTGCAGATTCAGCACTCCCGAAGGGGTCTTCACTCGACAAATGCTGATGCTCAATTCTTTCTGATCGGTCATGTAGAAATACCTGGCAAGGTCTGCCAGTCGCTGTATTGTGTTCTCCCCTTCAGCTATCAATGAAGCAAAATACTGCTTTATAGAAGGTACAGGAACCGAATCTATATCAATACCTGTATGAACAAGATATTTCTCCAGATCAGTAACACTTTCAATTGCTGAATTTATTGTCTTATCATTCATTTCCCGCGACCGGAGATATTCAGTGTATTCATTTTTTTTCATGTGCGACCGCTTTCACTTGATATCCGGATATTCTTTACCGTCCAATAATCGTATCATCCTCATCTTCGCAGCCATGGCGTCGTGTTTGAATACTTTCCGATTTCAAGATCCAGTGAGGTGGTAACAGTTTTGTATTCATTATCACCGGTTATGGAAGTGATTACCTTTACTATCAGGTTATCTCTGTCCATAATGCTGGCAGGCATATGAATCAACATTCCCCCTGTAACATTCTCTATGAACCTGGCAAGACGCCTTCCGGGAAGGATTTCCGGGCTCTTTCTCGATGTGTAATTCATGGGATCAATTATAAGAATCGGTAAATGAGCAATGCCACACATTTGAGCTTCTTTTCTGACCTCTCCGTAAAGATCGCTCTCGTAAGGTTCCTGACAGCCCAGTGGCAGAGGTTCCGGCATACAGTCGGACAAGAGCAGAATGAAGCTTCCAGTTCTGCCGGATACAGTGCTGCATCCTTTGAGAGTTCTTCTTGCAATCATCAGAGCTTCTGCCAGCGGCGTATAGCCTGATGAGACCAGTTCCGCAATCCTTCCGTATACGCGGAGTCTATTTCTTGTCGGTTTAAAGTGAAGTACTGGATAGCCTTTGTGCATGGAGACCAACCCTACTTTTGACATGGGATCAAATTGATCTTCAAACAGAGTCCTTAGAAGTTTGCTTAAACCGAAAAGATAGTTGCTTGATGATTTACTGGCATCAATAACAATCATAACAACTGCTCTTGGCCGCGAACTCCTCTCCCAGGCACGCCACCAGCGCTTTCCCAGCGGAACCAGGGGAAGCTTCTCACCTCCGGTAACAGCCGCAATGACCGACTGGTATACATTTATTTTTCCGGCATTATCGGTTGGAACAACACGGACAGGTTTTCCGCGCGATTGGTCAACGGACGGCTGCATCCTTGTATTCTTTGCTCCAGTTGATCCCGGTTTCGCGGTTTTTACTATTTTATCTACAAGTTTCTTAACAGCTCTGCTTTCCATGAACTCGGGAAACTCGCTTGTGAACATTCCATCCGGCTCGTTCAGCAGTCTCATCTCGTCACTCCAGACATTACATTCGCTGTCATCATTGGAATCCATCGCAGAAGATATTGAAGTGAAAACTCTGCTTTGGGAATCCCATAGCCGGAGAAGTATATCCGATGCCCCATATCTTGATCCGATACCCCATCCTGCTTTAAGAGCACTGACAAGAGCTTTCTCTTTCGGAGGTCCTTCAAGACCGCCTTTCCGCGTTCTATGGCCTGTTACCAGCACGGCGGCATCCCTGACATCATTCCAGATCACCTTCGTCCGCCCACGCAGGGAAGCAAGAGCTCCTGAGGCTCTTGTGATAACCATCTCCGGCCTATGGCCATCCATCTCCAGATAACTCATTGCAAAAGCTATGGAAGCCAGGGTTCTCACCTTGACTCCCACTCTGGGAAGCCTCTTTCGAGCCTTGATTATCTTCTCTCTCAGTATAGCATCTTTCCTGCGATATCCTTCTGCTGCTTTCTCTCCAATGTATTCAAACGCAAGCAACCGTCTGATCAGATCTGCCCTCTCGTTACCGTTTCCCAGACTGCTGACTTCCACCGAGAGGTCGAAACGATCCAGAAGCTGGGGTCGCAGTCTGCCTTCGTCCGGATCCATCGTTGCAAACAGCTTGAATCGGCTGGTGGTTGATACAGAGATGCCTTCCCTCTCAATGGTCAACACTCCGCTTGCGGCACAGTCAAGTATCAGGTCAACAAGCCTGTCATTCAGCAGGTTTACATCCTCTATGAGAAGTATCCTGCCGTCAGCTCTTTCCATGAGACCTGGATTCAGATGTGCTTTTCCTGTGCTAAGTATTCTTGAAAGATCCAGACTGCCGGTTAAATTTTCCTCGGTAACACCCAGCGGAACTCTGACAATTGCCTTGTCCGCATCCATTTCCGGATGCAGGAAACGCGCAGATCTCATCAGAACACTCTTGCCAGAACCCCTTGTACCCATAATGAGTACTCCTCCAAGAGCGGGGTCAGTCATGGCTATCTGAATGGCAAGCCGGGCTTTATCCAGGCCCTGTATAGCTGAGAAGGGAATATCTTTTCCGAGCAAGCCCGTCATTCCTTTTCAGTCAGAATGGTTTCGGGATCGTAGTATTTCCCGCTTTTCGATTTCCAGATTCTGGATGATATGGTTTTCACCTTTTCGATGAGCTCATCTCTTGAAGGAGGTTGATTCATCCCTCCCGATCTTGTTCTATGACATACACACAGTGGAGCAACTTTGAGCAGAGCTTTAGAATTTACTTCAGGCTTTGCCTCAAGTGCGGACCAGGCAATTGCCGCCCTTATCATTACAAGATCCGGTCTCTGACCGTCGACATTCAGCTCGGACATCGCTTCTGCAACCGTCTCTATCGCTGCACATGGCAGTTTCACATCATGAAGTCTGGAACGGGCTGCGGATATGGTTTTCCTCAATCTCAGGACAGCTTTCTCATGAGCCTGGTTGAAACGCTTCCGATCACTCTCGTAAGCCAGTGTCCGTTCAATTATCTCTATTCTCAGACCGGGGTCCCGTTCGGTTCTTACGTCAACGGACATCGCGAACCTGTCCAGTATCTGGGGTCGAAGGTTACCCTCCTCAGGGTTCATGGTGCCTATAAGAATGAATCTTGCAGGATGGGTTACTGAAACACCTTCTCTTTCAACCGTATTGAAACCGCTGGCACAGGCATCAAGTACATCATCGGTGATATTGTCAGGCAGAAGATTCACCTCATCAACATAAAGAACCTGATTGTTTGCTCTGGCCATAAGACCCGGCTGAAATTTCTGAACACCATCACGCAAAAGGAGTTCAATATCAATTGTTCCAAGAAGGCGATCCTCGGTAACTCCAAGCGGTACCGTTATCAGCAAGGGTCTAATGTTGATGGTATCTGGAAGATTACCGCTTTCCAGAGCCTTTCTGCAATCATCGCATAGGAAACTATCGCTCGCTCCCGCACAGCCGTACAGGCAGTTTTCAACCACTGTACGGTCAGGAAGTATATCCGCGAAAGAACGGACAATGGTAGTCTTGCCGGTACCCTTCATGCCGGACAGAAGGACTCCTCCCATGCCTGGATCAACTGCCGCTATGGCAAGCGCGAGCTTCGCGTCTTCCTGGCCGACTATTCCTGAGAATGGAAACATTTTCTGCCTTTCATAATTAACGGATAATAGAATACATAGAATAATTGATTTATATAACATATAGAAATTTCGGCAATCGATAAACACTAAAGGAATTGATCAACCGATAGGAAACATGTTTTCACCCTCACCTTTTCTTTGGTGCAGAGCGTTTGATACTTTCATAGTATATTGAATTATTCCTGCTGGTAATGCAATAATTCCGCCACTTTCCCGTCCCTGAAGACAAGCGAAGGGAAACAACTGGAGATGAACCATCAGAAAAAGTCTGCACTGGCGGAGTTCTTCTACTCCAACTACAGCCGCCTGGTCAATTATGTCAGATGCATGATTGATGATTCTGCCCACAGAAACAGTGAGGACATTGTTCAGGATGTGATGCTGAGGATACTTGACAGATCGGATATTGTGGCGCCCATTTCCGATCTGCCCGCCTATGTTCTCCGTTCTCTCAAAAACAGAATCATCGACTGCTACAGAAGCCCGGGGAACGAAACCGTTTCTCTGGACATGGAGCATGAAAACGGGCTAAGCCTTTTTGATGTTCTTCCGGACAGAAAGTATGATCCCGAGGATTATTACCACAGACGTGCTCTTCTTTGTCATATCTTTGATCTGATTCGAAAACTTCCCTCCGCTCAAATGGAAGTAATCATTGAAACCGAGTTCAATGAAAAAACGTTCAAGGAGCTTTCCATACTGTGGGACGTACCTGTGGGAACATTGCTTGCAAGGAAACACCGCGGTATCAGAGCAATTCGGAAAAAGCTTGAAAGGATGAAGGAGACAAAGAATGAGTGATTGTAAAATAAGGATAATGAATCATGAGATATGTGGAAGAGGCCCCGCGAAAGCAGCAAAAGTGGTGGGCCTGGTGCTTCTGGGCATAATAGGAATAACTCTACTTGCCATAGTATTCGGTATTTTCGTAAAATGGCTGTGGAACGCTCTTATGCCTGAGATATTCGGTCTTCCAGTGATAGGTTACTGGCAGGCAGTGGGTATGGTTGTTCTGGCCCATATCTTCTTCGGCGCCCATGGCGGAACTCACCGTTACGATCGGAGCGGAAAACGAAAGAAAAAGAAGGATTCTCCTGACGAAGAAACCGAAATAAGCCCCTTCCACCGGGAGATGGAACAGGACTATGCTGAGTTCTGGCGTGAAGAAGGACGAGAGACCTTCAAATCCTGGATGCGCAGGGAAAACGGCAAAGGATCTGAAGAAAGCTGACGCCTGTGGTGTTGAAACAGATGGACAGGCGGTTACGCCGTCTGTCCACTGCATAAGATTCTTTCCGAAAAGATTCGCCCCCGGCCTGTATCCAGACTTGCATGAATCCATCCCGTGAACAATAATTTCTGCTTCTAAAGAACAGGGAAAGGATTTATGCTGTTATGATGAATATTCTATCGGGCAGGCCGATTCTCTGCAGTCTGCTGGCCACTCTGCTCTGGGGGGCCTGGGCGATTGGTGCCAAGTACTCTGCGGACAGGATCGGTTTTTTCAACTCATCATTGTTTTATGTTCTATTCTCATTAATGACTGTAATGACGGTCTACTCGATCTCTGGTTTTAGTTTTCCGAAACTCACCTCTACTCCGGCAATTATCGCGATGGGCACCGGTATTGCGGGTGGACTTGCGCTGATCTGCTTCCAGGCGGCAATCAAGGGCGGTGAGATAAGTACTGTAGTACCAATCACAGGTCTCTACCCGATTATACCGGCTATTTACGGTATCATGCTTCTCGGTGAAGATGTAACTCCGGTAAAGATCATAGGGATCCTGCTGGCCATAATAGCGGCAATTCTGCTCTCTTTATAACTCCTGGTCTGATACTTCGGTTTACTTCAGTACTGTGATCTTCTCCGAAACCATACCCTGAGTGTTCATTGCTCTGACTATGTATACACCTGAAACTGATCCTTCAGGATTCCAGTGAAACTCATGTGAACCGGAACTGAACTCCCGGTCAGCCAGTGTACTCACAAGCCTGCCTGTTATACTGTATACGGCCAGATTTACATGGGAGGCCTGCTGTAGAGCAATAGATATGTTGAGATCTGTCAAAACCGGATTGCTCCGGCATACAAGGATCAGATGCAGTCCTCCCGATACATCATCTCCCCCTTCTATCCCCTGCGAACCTTCACCGATATCGAGAATGATCCCTTCAATGAAATTCATGCCATAGGGCATACCGGACAGGGGGAAATCGTACCATCCGTTGTAACTGCCTCCCCATCCGAAGTTGAAGTGATAGAAATCATCGGTATTGTACCCGTCAATCACAATATTATGCCCGTAGGTTGGTCCTTCATTGATTATGGCGAAATGCGCCGGCATTGCATTAATCATATTTTGAGACAGCCTCTCGTACAGGCTGTCGGATGAGGCATACAAGAGTTCGGAATCAACAAAGTCGAATCTCTGATATGCGGTTGCAGCCTGGCCTACACCGTAGGTCCCGGATCCCGAGGCTGAATAGACCTGATGGCATGCGGAGCCGCAGGCGAATACAATAGCAGCCTTGTCGGATGAAGTGAGCGGGATAGAGTTGACCCAGTGGCTTTCCAGGGTATCCAGATACACGTTCAGCTCCGGCCAGGCGGGAAAATCATGAGCTACATGATCATCGTCTATCCAGTAATTCTCATAATAATTATGGTAGTAATCATCAGTGCTGTCATCGAATCGCGTACCGTTTATCTCCTCCTGTAAGTTCAGTATGGCAGCCATGGCTACTGCGGGACATCCTGCAACGCTCCTGGACCCCGCAATAAGGTCCATGGGACAGTAGTTATTGTACGGAGGGCTCTGGGTCCAGTTTTCCATGAGCCACCCGCCTGTAGGGGTTGTGCCCTCTGGAGGCCACTGTTCAAGCATTGTCGGGTATAGAGTAACAAAATTCCCTTTAATGTACTCATCCCACCGTTCTGCGTAATCGGATTGAGACTCCTCAGAGATACTGGCGAGCCTGTCGATAACATCCATCTTTATTATGTCGAACAGGATGTTCCTGTCATGCCGGTCGTCAGTGCAATGATCGGTATAGGAATAAGCAATAACCGGCGGGAGCATGTCATCCGCACCCACTATCACGTAACCGGCGGGATCCAGCTCGAATACGTATGCCAGTACGGAAACACGTTCATAATCCATGATTACAGTGAGGAAATTAATCGAATGATCATCCTGCTTGTTATCGCGAAGCAATCTGGATTCCGCCACCGCCTCTGCTATATTCCGCTCCACCGGCAGAGCATAAACAGAACTCATAAGGATAAGGCATGCCGTCAGGTACATCTTATTGAAACTCATTTATATTCCTTATGTTACCTGAGCAGAACCAGTCTTGAGGAATCGGAACTGCCAGCCTGCGTAATACCTCTGCAGAAATATACACCTGACGGAACAGGTGTACCGCTTTCGTCCCTTCCATCCCAGGAAATAATGTGATTTCCCGGATCGAGCAGGTCATCTTTCAGGACAGAGATCATCCTTCCGTGCATATCATATACTTCAATTCGCACATCAGTAGCTGAAAGGCCACCCAGATAGAAGGATATTGAAGCAGACGAAGTGCATGGGTTGGGATAAACACTGTGGAAACAAAGCGTAGAAACTCCACCGGTCTCCGTCTGTTCGGTGATACCTGTCTGATCAACATACAGATAGGCTGTCACGTTAACACGCTGTGTTACGTTGAGAGATGATTCGTTCGATATAACCGAAGTGTACTGTTCATCTGAAGGAATGATGAAATCCACAGCTCTGGAAGAAGTATCCTCCGCTATCTCAAATGCTTCAAACGGATTGCTGGCGATGTAATCCGAATAGCTGCTCTCGTCGCAAATGAAGAAATCAACGTTTCCTGCAGTATACGTTTCAGAATATACGTCCATATCATCAAGGTTCTTGCCGTATACGGTTTCACCTGGAGTATCAAATTCAATTACAAGCCTGAAATCATCATCGGGCGGATCGGGTAAAGTATCGGGTGATATGTCAAGCCAGGCAACCTCCCCGGGAAGGGTTACGTCTATCGTGTAGTGCTGGCCAATACCGGTTGAAGTCGTAATGATGTGATAACCCGATGTCGGGTAATTCCCTATGGGACTTGTTACTTTAATGTACAACGGTCGACTGTCACCGAAGAGGTATTGACCTGTACCTGAACTTGCCGTGTAGTCCACAAGACATCTAGGCCCTGGACTGCCATTGCTGTCAAGTATTATGCAGGCTCCGTCTACAGGGTTTCCAAGAAGATCGGTCACATTGACTGAGAGAGTGCAGACATCGGTATACCGTTCCGTCACGTTCCAGGTATAACCGTCTCCTCTCCAGTCAAATACAGAGGCTATATCCCAGCCCCAGCCGGGATCGTAAATTCTGGGATCGTTTATATGTGTTCCCACGGGTTCCCAGGCTATCCATTCCCTCTCCCAGAACTCGTTGGTTTTATGATCGTTTCTGTACATTACTGAAATCGTTGCAGGTATCAGCGCTGTCCTTGTTATGGCAGCAGTAAGATATGAGTGAACACTGCAGGTTCCTTGATGCAGATAATATATCCTGACAGGCTGATTGTGGTGCGGAGTGGAAATGAACCGCATAACCGTTGTGACCCATGTAGTCAGGGCCCCGATCGCTCCATTGTCAGTACTGTTCACGTTGCAGTTCCAGAGAGTGGTGCAGACAGAAAGGGAATCTTTCAGCAATGGATATCCCGAATCCGCGTGGTTGAACAGATAATCCCTCCAGAAAACACCGTCAGGGGGATCCGCATGTCCTCCTGTCGCCGGGTTGATATAATCCGGCCTTTCTTTGTGCAGTTTAGGGTGAACGACAAACCAGTAGTAAATCTCTCTGGGCAATTCAAAAGTCAGTGTGTCGGGATCCTCGTAGACTTTGTATTCAATAGTAGAGTAATAATCTCCACCGGTCAGTGAAGTACCGTAATCCACTATATCTGCATAGGCCAGATGTTCGTCCGTATCGTACAGCAGAGATACATTGAATTCTAGAACCTCCGGATAGAAGAAGCTGCTGCCCAGTACCTCAGGCGCCAGATGCGCGATCTCAAAGATCAACTCATCAACATGTGGATCGGAGGCTTCCAGAATCATGTCGGCATACAGGTCCTGATGGGAATCCGAAAGCCTCGAGAGGTTGTCTGCCAGATCGATCTGTATCCATTCGGGAGCTCTGTCTACAGCGTCCTGAGCCATGCTTGTCAGACCGTCATCCGGCGGTTCAAACATCAATGTTCCCGTATCATTCATGTAAGCGATCACACATCTCTCACCGGTGGGGATCCTTATTGAAGCGTTGATCGAATCGATCAGAACCCATTCATAATCAGACTGTCGTGATTCACCTTCATATCCGTCTCCTGCTGTCTCTCCTGAAAGAGACAGCAGAATGACAGCTATAACAGCAGGAAACATAAACCAGGCTGATAGAATCACCGGCTTTCGGTTTATTCCGGTACTCATCTAAGATGTACAACTCTTGTTGTGTAACTACCGGATCCGGCTACCAGTCGGCAGATATAGATACCGCTGGGAACCTGGTTCGCTACGCTCCCGCCCCATGTTACCGTATTGTTTCCGGCTTGCATTGTTTCGTTGATCAGCGTGTCCACTAGCCTTCCTGAGATATCAAATATCTCAAGTGTAACAGGCATCTGTTCATGAAGATTGAACGATATGACAGTTGAACCGGAGAACGGATTCGGGTTACTTGCAAGGTTACAGTCAATAAAAGTCTGTAAGTCGCCACCGCTTATACCTGTCATAGAATTGCATGTAAAGACAACTTCCCTGGTCGTCCCCGCGGGTAGTGGATCTTCACCCTGACTCCAGATATAAAGCAGGGCAAAATTATCGGTAACCACAGCATCCTTGCAGTCATGACTTACTATTATGATGTCCTCCAGCCTTACGGGCATAAGAACAAGTGGATGTCTGTTCCCCCATTTACTGGTATATCCCGGAGTTCCATCAATATTCATCGTAATTCTCACAGTGCCCTGCCATGGTGAGCCTGAACTGTCAATAAGTACTTCTTCAGTATAGAGCAGTTCATCATATACACCAACGTCAGCAACTCTCGCTTCCATTGCCGGGTCTCCGTACATCGCGGAACCGTTCAGGTCAGGTGCGCCTCCAGCGCCAGGTACACCATTGTACTTGTCATAGTAAAGTTCCTGATTTGCAAGGAAGTAGGCCTCAGGCCATGTGTAATGAACCTGACGTTCAAAAAACGCCTTGGTTCCCCCGTGCTGCTGGCTGTACGAACCCTCGTTTATCACGTAGCCGGTATAAAAATAGGCTCCGGCAGTACGCAGCCACCCAAGGGCCATCGAATAACTATTGACTATCTTGCCAATCTGGCAATTTCCAAGACCGAAGAATATCTTCGCATTAACCGAGTTTATATCGAATTCAGTACCTGAATGAGCAAGACCATACGCCTGGCCAGAAGAAGATGACCTGAAATAACCTTCGTTACCTGAACCCGGATAGTGCATCTGCCACTGATAGTGAGCTCCATGTCCGCTTGTGATGAAAATATCAACAGTATCGGCATTCAGACAACTAACAAGCCATTCCGTCCTGTCCGTCGGACCGTCGGTGTGCATAACTACATTGGGATCGTTCAATGCCTTGGTATAATAGAGTCCGTAAGTGGCTTCGCTAGTTGCAATACCTTGAGGGTAATGACTCAGATCACAGCTTAACGTTCCTCCCAGAACGGTTTTTACATCGAATCCTTCAGGCCCTGTAGCAATCCTTAGAGCATCGGTAACATCGTAACCGGTGATAATTCCCCATATAGCGTCTCCGTACGGATCGTCATCAAGGCCGCGGCCGAATTTCCAGATTGTATCAACATATGTGGCTGTCGCATTACCCCTTTCAGAAACAAACGCCATATAGTCCGGCGCGTATGCGCCCAGGCTTTCCTGTATGTTGTACATATTGCCTGTATAGGAAAATACTTGAGCGGAGTATTTCGCGACCAGGCTATCGACCACTTCAGCCCATTCGGGATCCTGGTATGTATCATCTCTTATAATCACAGCATATCTGAATGAACCTCTTTCAGCGGTCCACTGAGCCGTGACCGGAGCGGCAGTGACACACAGAAGGCATATAAGAAGCAGCAAAGTGCTGATACCCGCAACCTTCCCTCTATATTTCTCAAAGTTATTCCTCATTACAACCTCCAATTTGATTATGTATGAACTTCAATTATGAATACTACACTTAAGTATGATAGAATACTGCTTTATTGAAGATTCTTGAAAGAATGTCAAGTCCTCAATTTCACCTGAATACTCCACTCTGTTATTCCTGTATTGTTCTTTATAGATATATGAAGTATTAATGCTTATACAGAAGTTTCACATGCAAAATTCACGTTTCTGGAAAGAACAGGAGTAGAAAAATGATAAATGTCTTGATCATAGCAACATTGATATCATCTTCGGGTCCTGGTGGTTTTGAGCTTGGACTAATACTCGGAGAACCTACAGGTATCAGCATGAAGCTCTGGCTTGACGGCTCAACAGCACTGGATGGTGCAGTATCCTGGTCACTTCGGGACAAGGCTGAAGATAAACTTCACCTCCACGCGGATTATCTGTGGCATAGTTTCGATGTAATCAATGATGATAGTGGCCTGCTTCCGATTTATTACGGTTTCGGCGGCCGGATTATCTTCAAGGACGAAACCCAATTCGGTTTCAGGGTTCCTGTAGGAATTTCATGGCTCCTGGGCGGAGCACCGCTTGACTTATTTATAGAAGTCGCGGGGATTGTTGACATCATTCCTGAAACAGATTTCGATATGAATGCAGGTATCGGAATCAGGTATGTTTTCTAGCAATAGCACTCTTCCTGTGCGTGACACCAATACCGGTGATCTGCTGGAACTTCTCCTGGTCATGGCGGTTGTTACAATCCTGATTAACCGAGCTTTCCTCGCAATGATGCACTATCCAAAGATCGCTTTCGGGTCACTGCATATCGCCCATATGTTGTGGGGCGGTCTTTTGATGCTTGCCGCCCTGGTCATGCTCTTCCGCTTCTGGAACCCGTCAATCCGCCGTCTGGCAGCATTCATAAGCGGAGTTGGATTCGGCTTATTCATAGACGAGCTGGGAAAATTCATAACGGAGGATAACGATTATTTCTTCCAGCCAACGATTGCAATCCTGTATATTCTGTTCATAGCACTGTTCCTGGTTTTTCGAAACTTGATCAACAGGTTCCCTCTCACGGAAAGGGAAATTTCCCTGAACAGATCATTACGCGAAATGCTCGAAAGCAGCAGTATTCCGGAATCTCGCTATCTGCGTAGTTATTATTTCGTTCGTCGAAAAGCATTTACGGCGCTGGACCAATTTCTTTCCATACCTGAGATGATCCCTGCAGTCATGCTTCTGTTCGTATTCGCAAGCCTTATACAATTCGCGACGATCTTCGGATGGGTGAGCCCGAACTGGGTTCCATTTGATAATGTATCCGGTCTATCAATTGTTGGAGCCTTTATCAGCAGCATGTTCGTTCTAATCGGTCTTCTGTGCTTTCGATCATCGAGAACAGCAGCCGCACACTGGTTCAAACGGGCGGTTCTAATCAATATATTCGTTACACAGATATTCCTTTTCTACCAGTCACAGTTCACGGCTCTGTGGGGTCTGGCAGTCACTCTTCTTGTATATGCATGCATAAGTTATTACATCAGCTATCATCCGGATACAAATCCGTAAATATCACTATCTTTGCAACCCGTCTTCTTCATAGCGTCTGAGGATAAACTGAAGAACAGATTCCACCCCCTTACCTGGGATGTGGTAGAATACCATCTCTCAGGAGTTTCTCCTCCCTCCTGTTCCCCTTCCTTATATTGAACATCAGAAGAAAAGTAAACAGTGGCGGGAAGACGATGAAGAAGATACCAAGTAGAAGGATCTCGTCCATCGGGAACCATGTATCGGGGGTTCTGAGCCCGTTGCCGTAAGCTGCAAGGATAACAATGCCAACAATGAGAAAGGTGACATGCGGGATAGCGAAAATCCACCATCTGCCGGGAATGTATCTCCAGGCACTCATATAACCTCCATCGAACAGGTTTCAGGGAACAAGATACATGAATCAGATCCCCTGGTCTGAATAAGTAAATAAGCGAATCTGTTCTGTCGACTTGAACATAAGGGAATCATTCCAGCCTGTTCAGTGCGGAATCATTCTTATTGCTACCTGAAGACAATACATTTTTCTGTTGCAACCGATTCATCGGTCTGCGCCTGACAACTGTTGAGTGGTTAAAGGATTTGGATGATATTGGAAGAGCGGTTTCCAGTTCATTTAAATCCATCAGCATGCGCGCAGCGATTCCTGCCCAGATATATGTTTTATGATAACCTGCCCATTGATCATCGGGGCTGTAAAATTCCCACAAATTATGATCATTTTTCAGCTGATCAATTATAGCCGCTAACACTCTATACGCTAATTGCTCAGCTTGATAGTAATATCCGTAATTGATCAATCCTCTAAAAATCAGATACTGCCATTGAACCCAAACCGGACCGTTCCAGTAACCTTCAGGATTATAGTAGCAGTCATCAGCCGCCAATGAAGGAATTCCATAAACGCGCCAGAATCTGTCAGGATCGGTCAGCACCTGAACAAGTCCTTCGGCCTGCTCCTCTGTTGCGCTGTTTGCCCACAGTGGAAGAAAACCAATAATCTCCCGCCGTTTCAGATCATCGGCAGAATTGAATGTAAAGTCATGATCGGTCATATCAACATGATAAAAGAAATTAGTCTGCTCATCCCAAAAGATACTATTGATTGCGTCCACACGTTGGACCGCTTCATTCGTCCAGTAGTCGTATTCACTCGTATTCCCCAATTCCAGAGCCATTTGAGCTAATGAATACGCTTCACTTACTAACATGACATTCAAATCCAGACCTTCAAAATTGGCAGGCCAGCCGACCTGATCCCAGACAGCCACATATCCGTCGCGCAAACTTTCTAGTACAGCATGAGCGCCCCATTCACAGAGGCTGTCTCCATCGGCGTTCCGATTATCCAGCCAGTATTGATAGAATTCGGATCCCGATTGATAGGCATCCTGCAGAAACAGCGTGTCTTCTGTAATTTTGTAAATCTCCCAGTTCTCCCAGTTGAACAAGGGTGCTGATGTTGTGTACTGCCCGGCGTGGGGAATCGTTTCATTCAAATATGGACCGGTTCGATAATTGATATACCCGTCCGTCCATTGTCGTTCCATATAAACGCGTTGGGAATTCATAGCGCTTTGTCCGTCCATAAAAGCATAGGCAATCATTACCAGGCTTTCATGGAAAACCTGACCACCGTGTCCCCAGCCCCAGGTCGGCTCGCGCGAAAATACATAATAATTATAGGAGCATTCCCCTTCCGGCGGCATCATACACTGCCGCATCAATGAAAAAGCGCTCCAGTACAGCATTTCATAATCATGGTTTGAGAATGACAAATCTGGGATGCTGCCGTAAACCTGTTCGGCTTCCTCTACAAAGGGCTGTAAATCAATAAACCTCAAACTTCTGCATTCAGCGATCAGATCATTCACATCGGATTCGGATTCAGCCACGCCTCTGATTATCCGCAACTGAGAACTCTGTCCTGACTGGATTGATAATGATTTTTGCATAGCTGCTATTTTAACATCAGTCGCAGGAATAGTATTAGACAACCGGCCGTTTAAAACATCGCTGAAAAAGGCAGTGTTTTGACCGCTATACGTACTGCTGTTGCCAAGTACGTTCGGGTCTATATTGCCATATTGCGCGAAGAGATTACTTCCCTGCTTACATATCATTGAAGAAGAATCGGTTAAATGAGTATACGCACCAAATTCAACGACTTCCGAATCGATGATATAAACATTGAGTAAATCCTCCTGATAAGGCACACCGTGGGAAGTAGTCCAGCCATCCGGTCTCTCTTTATGCTGAAAAGTAAAACCGTCGTGTTCAGGATCAATTATCGATACATCTGTGATCTCATCCGTATGATGATAGAAAAATGGATAAACGATTAACTCCGCATCAGAACCGCTCTCATTGGTGATAAATATATCCTGTATCGCTATTCTGGAACTGTAAACATCAAAAAATATTTCGACGCGTATTCCTTCAAAAGGATAATAATAATATTTAACTAAATCACTGTATGATGTTGTGATAAGCGGTTCCGCAAGAAATTCATTTAAGTAATATCGGAACTCTCCATTCAGTTTAAACCCAATGCAGAGGCTTCCGCCATTGTCCGTTTCGAAATCAATCCCGTCCTGCAAATCATACCATTTGAATACGTATCCTTCGTCAATAATAAATTCCGAACGGTTAATCGGAGCAGCGTAAGTTGTATATATAGGATCATCCTTTCCCGCTTCAAGATTGGATAGAAACGCCTGACCGTGCAACGTTCCCGATAATATCATCATTATGATGCAGGTAATAAAATGATATTTAGCGCGCATTCCAACTCCATTCAAGTGCAAGATAAGTCGATTGTCCGTCATGATTCAATTCGCTCCCAGGCTGTCTTTTCTCCTCCCGACTTAATATCTTGAGAGTGACGAGTTCTCTGCTACTTCGCTCCTTTCTTCTTTGCGATATCCAT
>CBDVBK010000024.1:0-45565 GCA_965372215.1 uncultured bacterium
TGCACCACCAGCATATCAGATTGATATGAACAGTGGGAGGCCTCAATGAGTATCAATATAGGTGAAACAATTCCCCCACCGGTAATTAGTGAGAGGGCGGAGAAGTTTATATTCAGGGAGTATTTAGATCCTCCTAAGCCAGAAGAGGTTCTGACAGATCTTGGGGTATAATCTCTGAGTAGATACTTTACGAGATAATCAAGGAAATTGATCAGAATCTGGCTGGTAAAAAATGCGAGAGAGTAAGAACAGTGAAGTAAGGAGGACAAAATGTTAACTGATGTTGATTGGCTAATCACCGGGGTAGGAGCCAAGAATGGCTCTTCGAAAATCCCGTTTTTCAGAGCAAGGAGGGTTATCACAAATTCATTATTGTTCCGAGAAATGGATATAGAGAGAGAAAGCATGATTGCTAAAATCGACGATAAGGGACAGAAAGTTTTTACTATGTATCAGGATGATATGGGTAAAGATACTCTGGGAGAGAAAGTTAACGTTACAAGAAGGAAGTATTTAAGGACTGACAGGAATAATGTTAAGATGGATAATCTTGAAAATCTTCCAGTAGTAGAAAGAATGCCCAGCAAATTATAGCAATAACTGATTCTCTTTTGATACTTGAATATTCAGATGGACCGGGAAAGGACTGATGATGGAAAATTCCAATAGTTTATGAACATCGGCGTATATATGGTCAAATAAGTTGAAGAAGTGTGGTGCGTCCCTGGAGGTGGAGTTTTGATGGTGTGTTCGGAGGGGCGTAGGTCATAACCAAGTCTGACGTATCTTTCCCCGCGTTTCTGAGCAGCTCTTCGGCATAAGCCGACCGCGACTGAGCATATTTCCCAGCGATGATCCGTATTCCGGAAAAAGACTTCTCCAGAAGATCGGGAAGGATACCAGCAAGCTCGTGAATGGGGGTGTGATTTCGCCAGCAGTCCACATATACATTCCGTACTCTTCCGGCAAGAATATCCTGAGAAAAAGTTGTTCTGGTCGAATTCACTTCCCCGCACAACACAGAGGTTCTTATTATGAGAGCTTCCGGATATCTGTTGAGTACGAACCTGTCTGCGATGAGTTTGGTCCAGCCATACAGAGATGACGGGACCGCCGGAGAGCTTTCGGTATATGGAGGTATCCCTCCGCTGTAAACCAGATCGGTTGAAAAATGAATCATGGGAATTGATTGATCAGCACAGTGAATTGCCAGGCGGCGGGGCCATAATGTGTTCAGTCTCCAGGATCTCACAGGATCAAGCATACATTCGGACGGTTCGGACATGGCTGCGGTGTTAACTATAAGATCGAAGTCATTGCTGAAAAGCCGCTTCACGTCTTTCAAAGACAGAAGATCAAAAGCTTCCGTATCCATTTGTCCGCTTCCGGATACCGGCCTGATATTCCATCTTTCAGACAGGTCTTCCCTGATTGCTGATCCAAGTCTTCCCGAAGCTCCCGTAAGCAGAACGCGGGGAAGATTCAACTGCTCTGTCTTTCTCCTGGAACCAAAATGAAGGTAGCCTTTGCGGAAGCTTTCTCAATACCCTCCTGGAAAAGGGAAGCCTTAAGTTTCATTATCCTTCCGCGCTGTTCTATCAGTTCCGCTTCTACAGTCACCGGTTCTCCCGTAATCACTTTCTTTCTGAACCTGACCGATATCTCAACCGTTGCGCAGAATCCACCTACACTCATAGCAGCGTATGCCATCGACTCGTCAAGAACTGTTGAAAGAAGCCCGCCATGAACTATGCCGGTATATCCCTGATGTCTTTTTTCCGGCGTCCAGAGGATGATCGCCTTACCGTCTTTTCCTTCTGGATTCAGGCGGAGTCCATGAGGATTTTTCTCTCCGCAGACGAAGCAGTACCTGTCATCGTCAAATATGTCACTCATGGATTCTCCGCCTGTTCCTGAAAATGATTAAAGAAACCTGCCGGGGTCAGAGACAAGGTATTCGAAAATACCATCGGTTCCAACAATTATCTGTCCGTTGCTGTCCAGGATGATTTCAAGTGTCTCAAGAGATCGTACGAAACTGTAGAAATCGGGATACCTGTTGTATGCATTCGCGTATATGGCAGCTGCGGTACTATCGGCGGTTCCTCTGAATACAAGAGCGCTCCTGCCGGCACCTGCATGTATTGAATCGACCCTGAGGTCCGTATCAGCAATGATAATGTTGGACATTCTTCTGCCCTCTGCTCGGTATCTGGTTGAAATCCGGTTCCTCTCCGCCTGCATCCTGGTGAAGACGGCTGCCTGGTTCTCAGCCGGAAGGTCTGCCCGTTTAATCCGAACATCAACGATGTATATGCCGTACTCTCTGGCCATCAGTCTGCTGGTTTCAGTTACTCTTTCGAGTATCGCGATCCTGCCCTGCGAGGGAGTCATCCTTATGAGCCTGATGGTCTCCTGAATTTCTCCTTGTTCATCGATAACGATGTCCGCCAGGGTGTCGGTATAAGCCACGGTGCTAACGAGCCTTACGTAATCATCAAGGCCAATCGGATCGTTGTTGCTTCTTACGATCTGAATCAGATTGCTCTTGCCGAGTTCCTGCCTGATCAGGGAATAGATTATATCATCAAGGCGTGATAATGCTCCGTTTTCCGAACGGACGCTTCTGAGGAACAGAAGAGGGTTTTCTATTCTCCACCTGGCGTAGCAATCAACCTTTATGTGTTTCTTGTCCTTTGTTACAACGTCAGCCGGAGGGTCATCGTATTCAAGAATTCTATCGTCGAATATCTTCACCTGCTGAAGAAACGGGATTTTGAAGTAAAGTCCAGCTCCCTGACTCAGTGCAACTCCAGCTGCGTGTTCTTCCATCCATAGTTCCAGTTCGGCCATTTCTCCGGCAGTACGATTGCCGACAATTACCCTGACAGGACTGCCAAGTTGAAGAATCACTCCCTGTTCGGTTTCAGAAATGGTGAAGAACGCTCCGGTAATAACCAGCAGTATGAAAAGCGCCGCGAGTCCGTAAATTGTATACTTGACGCGTTTCATTACTCACCTCCTGTAAGATTGTAATGTGTGAGAGCACCGGCCGATTCATCAACAACAGTTACATCAGCAGCATCAAGGAGGGTTGCAAGCGTCTCGAGATGAAGCCTTACGGCTGTTACTCCAGGGCTTTTCCGGTACTCCTCGGCTACCGCGGTGAATCTGAAGGCTTCACCTAACGCGATGTTTACCCTTTCGGCGCTGTATCCCATTGCGGCATTCACCACTACAACGGAATCCGCAAGCGCCTCGGGGATTCTCTGGTTCCTGTAACTTTCTGATTCGTTGATGTACGCCTGCATGTCTTCTCTGGCTGTGGCGACATCCTTGAACGCGGAGGATACTTCCTGCGGAGGCTGCACATCCATCAACTGAACAGCTACGACATCTATCCCCATTCCGTATTCGTCGGCGATTTCCTGAATGATATACATTATCCTGTTCTGTATCTCGAGCTTTCCGGTGGTCAGAACGGCGTCAATCGCGTTATTTCCGACAACGAGCCTCGTGCTGGATTCAGATATATCCCTCAGTGTGCCATACTGATCACGCACGTTGAAAAGGTAATCGGTGGCATTGCTGATCTTGAACTGCAAAATAATGGCGAGGTTGATGATGTTCTCGTCACCTGTAAGCATCTGAGCTTCAGCAAGCATTTCACGGTCATTCGTAAAGCTCTTGTAGGAAGGCGGGTTTTCGGTAAGAGTCCTGAATCCTATTTCAATGCGCTGTACGATATTTACAGCCGGTTTGTACACTCTCTGTACAGGCCATGGCCACTTGAAGTGAAAACCCGGCTCTGTTGTGGAAGTGTATCTGCCGAATGTAAGTACTACTCCCTCTTCTTCCGGATCAACAATGTAGAACGGCCCTCCGAGAAGGAACCACAGTAATACAACCAGAGCCAGTATTCCCATCTTATACTTCCGCGGAAACAGCTGCCCGGATCTAACGACTTTCATCTCAACCTCCAGATTTCTCATTCAATTTGAATGCGTAATAATGTTACATTTCCTTAAGCTTGCGCTGAAGTGTACGGCGGCCTATACCCAGCAGGTCTGCAGCTCGTGTTCTGTTTCCACCGGTAAGCTCAAGGGTTTTCCTGATGGCAAGGTCTTCCAGTTCATCAAGGTTCACAGGCAGTTCCGCCTGAAGAACAGTGGTTTTCCCCGATGGCACTCCGGCTATTTCTGATGGAAGCTCCTCAACACTGATTATGCTGCCTGAAATAATCAGAAGGCTTTCCATGAGATTTCGCAGCTGTCGCACGTTTCCGGGCCAGCTGAATGATACAAGATGCTCAAGCGCATCAGGTGTGATCTCGGGAAGGGGGAGCCCATGCTTATCGGCTGCTTCCCTGAGGAATGACATGGCCAGCATCGGGATATCACTTCTTCTGGAGCGTAAAGGGGGAATATGAATTTCAACAACTTTCAGACGATAGTAAAGATCTTCTCTGAATGTTCTTTTTCTGACAGATGATTTAAGATCGGTGTTTGTTGCTGCGATCAGTCTCACATCAATAAGGTGAGGCCTGTTGCTTCCAAGTCTTGTGACTTCGTTATCCTCAATTATGCGAAGCAGTTTTACCTGGAGATCAAGGGGAATCTCTCCTACTTCATCAAGAAGAAGCGTCCCTCCGGAAGCGGCTTCGAATTTGCCTTCCCGCGGCAGATCAGCGCCTGTATAAGCTCCTCTTTCATGTCCGAACAGTTCATCCTCCAGAAGAGTGTCGGGTATCGCCGCACAGTTTAGAGCTAAATACGGTCCTGTCCTTCCGCTGAGCGCATGAATCTGACGGGCAAGCACATCTTTTCCCGTTCCGCTCTCACCTGTGATGAGTACCGTAACCTTTACAGGAGCTACGCGTGTGGCTTTTCTTACAACTTCACCCATTACACGGCTTCGATAAAGGAGCTGGGAAGTTAGATGAGCATTCTTTGATTCCGATACTGAACTGCTTTCAACAAACCTGATTGAAAAGGAAAAGGCTCTTTGTATCGCGGCCTGCAGGGCCTGCGTATCGTTTATGTTCAATAGGATGTCGACTGCTCCGGATTTCATCCAGGAGATTGCGTCTTCCGCTCCTGTTGTCCTGCCATGAATGACAACCCCTGCTGCAAGGTTTGCTTTCTGAAGCGTCTCAAGAAATCCTGACATATGCATATCACCTATTGTCGCTGAAATTACGACAGCATTAACCGATCGGGATCTTATTCGACGAAGAGTCCCCCTGGCATCCGACTGGATACTGACGCTGTATCCCATAGCTGAGATCCGGTTTTTCAGATCTTCAGCCCTTTCCCGATTCTCATCAGCAACAAGAACAGCTCCTCTACCGAGCGCAGTTACCAAGATATTCTCCTTTGATACGTTCGGCTGTCGCCGGATACGTCATCAGTTTCGTTCACCGGGTTCCTTGAACAGCAGGAAGGGAGGCATTACCAGCACATCAATGCCCGTTCCGTAGAAACATCGTACCGCATCAACGGGTGTTGTCACTATGGGTTCTCCCTTTACATTAAAGGATGTATTCAGGATTACAGGAACTCCTGTCTTTCTGTAAAAGCTTTCTATCACATCATAATAGAAAGGATTGATCTTTCTGGTCACGGTCTGGACCCTTGCTGTTCCGTCAACGTGAGTCACGGAGGGAATGTCGCTGATCTTTTCGGGAAGAACTGAGTAAGTCTTGTTCATATATCTCGCACGGGTGCATCCTTCAAAATACTCGCAGGCTTTCTGCTCGAGGCAGCTTGGACAGAAAGGTCTGAATGATTCCCGATGCTTCACAACCCTGTTGACTATATCCTTCATGTCTTCTCTTCGTGGATCAGCGAGAATGGATCTGTTGCCCAGAGCCCTTGGACCGAATTCCATTCTTCCGTTGAACAGTCCCACAACCTTTCCCTGTTCGATCAGCTCAGCTGTTCTGTCAGCAAGATCATCAGGTCTGCTCCATCCGAGCCTGGCCATCTCTAACGTTTCGCGGATTTCCTCTTCGGAAAATTCAGGTCCAAGATACATGCTGGAAGGCGGAACAAGAGAAATATCCGGATATTTCTTCCGGTGAATATGCACTGCTGCTCCTATTGCTGTCCCGGCATCATGTGAAGCGGGAAAAGGAAACGTTTCATCAAAACCGGATTCTTTCTCAATCAGCCCATTCATTACGCAGTTCAGACCAACTCCTCCTGAAATCACCAGCCTGTCCAGTCCGGATGCTTCTCTGAGGTACTCAGCCAGCGAAAGACCGACTTCCTCCAGAGCTTTCTGCGCGGAACACGCGATATTCTTATGAACAGAAGTAATCGAGGTTCCGGGCATTCTCCGAGGACCGATAACTCTCTGTACTTCCGCTCCGAAGCTGCTTGAGTGAACTCCCATGTGAATATCCAGAAGTTTTGTATTCAGGTTTATTCTGCCTCTGCTGCTGCTTATTATTCTCCTGAAGATATCCAGAAATTCCGGTTCTCCATAACTGGAAAGCCCCATAACTTTGTACTCGTCATTGTCCGGCAAAAAACCGAGGTGTTTCGTAACAGCACTGTAATAGATTCCCGGTGAGTTGGGAAATCTTGAAGAAGAGTGTATTTCCATCCCGGCAGGGGTGAAACTCGCAAGTATGCTTGTGTTTCTTTCGCCTACTCCATCCATTGTAAGAACAGCAGCTGATTCGAATCCCGAACAGTAACATGCAGCGTCAGCATGAGCAATATGATGTTCAACGAAGCTGACCCTGGCTTCAAGAGAACTTCCAAGATGATTGGAAAGGATTGTTTGAATCGTACGCATTTTTTTTGCGCCGTTCAGCTGCGAAAGGAGAAAGTAGAATCCTCCATTCTTCAGGAGGTAATGTCTGCTGTAGGAGATATTCTCACGCATGACCAGGCCGGGAAGCATATAAAAAGCGATATGATCTATATCGGAGGGATTGATCGAAGCACTCTTAAGTACATAATCCACTGCTTTTTCCGGATAATCAGCATAATGTTTGATTCTCCTGAATCGTTCTTCCTCCGCGGCAGCAATAAGTTTCCCGTCAATAAGCAGTGCCGCCGCCGCATCATGTTTGTAACAGTTAAGCCCTAGAATTACTGCCATTTTGCTCCTGATCAATATTGTTAATCCCTGTGTTTCCTGCGATGCCGCGAATGCAATTGTGTTTCCATGTTAACCTTATGGCTTTTCGGCAATACGGTACGGTATAGCGGATATCGTGCTTTCGCTTACCGGACTTAACCAGTCCCGCAAGCAGTCTGCAAGAATGAAGCAAGGTCATAAAAAACCTGAAACCGGTTACAGTGCCGTACTTTCCGTGTTTTCTGAGAAACCGCATTTTCTCTGGAATATACCTCAACCAGGTTTCCTGTCCAAACATCTGACGAGCCGCTACTCCTTCCAGGTGAACAACCAGAGCCTCCGGAACAAACCACACTTCCCAGCCGGATCTGTTCAATCT
The DNA here is from genome assembly GCA_965372215.1 of uncultured bacterium. Classification (GTDB taxonomy): domain Bacteria; phylum Fermentibacterota; class Fermentibacteria; order Fermentibacterales; family JCC-6; genus Aegiribacteria. The sequence goes on from CBDVBK010000024.1 coordinate 7,472, forward strand.
GTATTGCAGATCTGTCTCTTCATGATAAAAGAAATAATCTTCATCGAATAGTCCTGTATTCAATAGCGCCTTTCGGCGGAACACCATGACAGCTCCTACAAGCCAGTCAACTTTCTGCTCCTTCAGATGTTTCGAATGAATTGCTGTTTTCTTCCTGAGAAAAGGCAGGTGCTCTCTTATCAGTTTCCCTGGAAAAGGAAAGTCTCTCATGGATGGTTGAAGTGATCCGTCCGGCCATAGAAGTCGAGGACCTGCCATGCCTGCTTCCGGATGTCTCTCAAGAGCATCAACAAGCAGTTTCAGGCTTCCCGGAGTGAAAATCGTATCATTGTTTGCAAGAACAAGTATTTCATCATCAGAATTCTTAATAACACGATTCGCTCCAGCCGCAAAACCAAGATTTTTCTCGGCTCTTATCAGAGAAAACCAGGGCTCTCCGCCAAACTCCTCTTCTGCAGCTCTGTCGGAACCGTCCGTGGAACAGTTGTCCAGAACTATCAGTCTGGCCTTCAGCTCTATCAATTGCGGAGCAAGAGAATTGATCATATCACGCAATACTTCAGCGCCATTCCAGTTCAGTGTAATTACTGTGATTCCGTTCATTCTGTAGCTCCACGAATGAGGCTATCACACATGTTCCTGAACTGAATAAAACTATCCATATCGGACGGGGGAAGATTCCTCCGGTGAGAACAGTAAAACAGGTACGGATCTATGGGGTTGCCGTTCTCATCGTTTATCTGATAATGCAGGTGAGGTGAAGTTGAGGTCCTTCCGGTTGTTCCCACGTAACCGATTGTATCTCCCTTCTGAAGCGTTACTCCTGTGATAACACCGTCTGCAATTGCGTTCAGGTGAAGAAATATCTCGGAATAGCCGACACCTATACTGATTTCCACGCAGTATCCATTATAGTCATAATTCCAATTTGTTCTTGTCACAGTTCCGCCTTTGCAGGTTCGTACAGATGTTCCTTCGGGAGCCTTGTAGTCTACTCCAGCATGGCTGTGATTGCCTCTGGGTTCTCCGTAGGGAGCTGTCATTTCTTCGAATGTGGTGATCGGCATGTAATTCAGGAACCTCATGACTTCAGTTCCATCAGCATAATAGTGTGATGCCCAGTTATCTCCGGTCATCTGGAAACTGTATACTGACAATGGATCATTATAAGTGCCCTCCTTTGGCACATAATGAAGCGCAACAACCTGGTTTTCCCTTCCGGTCACGCCGTACAGAACATAAAGAGAATCTCCTCCGTTCATACCTCTCCATGGATCGGTGTCCCACCACATGCATCGCACGATGTGAGCGCCGAGGATATCAGAATCTTCCACTTCATCCTGAAGGCTTGCATAAATGGATCCGTTGATCTCGACAGCTAATCTGCTCCACTGGTATTCCTGCACTATGGAATCGATCCGGGGAATCTCTAAAGTATCAGGCATCAGTGAATCCGGAAGAGCTATCAATGAATCAGGTGAAAGAACTGTATCAATAGAAGAATCCGTTACAGCAACAATCATTTGATCCGGGGAGACTGAAGAACTGTCAGAACCCGGCAGTTCTGTGGAAACAACGTGTTTCGGCAGAACATCGATCGCACGAATGATGATCTCCCCTTCTTCAGGTCTGCCCCTGCAGGAGGTAGAAATAAGAAAGAACACGGAGAGGATAAATCCTGCTACAGATATAGCTTTAATAACTTTGTGACGTTTCGTCAAAATATTGACATCTCTCGTAATTGTGTTACCATACATACATCATGAATATGAATAATACGAAGAAAAGCAGAATACTGGTAATCGATGATGAAGTATCAATTACGTCTTCTCTTAAGAGGACTCTTGAATTGTCAGGATATCAATGTGATACAGCCAATTGTGGAAAGGATGCCCTTCGAAAGCTCAGAGAGAAGAAACCCTTTGATCTGATTATCACTGATATCAGGCTTCCTGACATCTCCGGCATTGAAATTATGGATATAGTCACGGTAAAATATCCTTTCCTTCCGGTGATCGTGATAACCGGTTACGCCAGTATCGAGAGCACAAAGGAAGCTATCCGCAAAGGAGCGCTTGATTACCTGCCCAAACCGTTTACTACCGGAACTCTGGTAAACTCGGTCATCAACGCTCTGAAATCCTCGAAAAAAAGGTCCCAATACAAGGATATCTATGAGATTGTCTATCAGAGTGCCTGCATGGAAGAGATCATGGACATGGTAACGCGGGTAGGAAGAGCGGAGAGTACAATTCTTGTTACAGGAGAAAGCGGCACAGGCAAGGAACTGATAGCAAGGGCAATTCACCGCAATTCCAGACGCTCAGAACAGCAATTCATCTCAGTTAATTCAGGCGCAATTGCAGAAGGGCTTCTGGAGAGCGAGCTGTTCGGGCATGTAAAAGGTGCTTTCACCGGTGCGATTTCTACATCTCATGGAAGGTTTCATGTAGCGGACGGAGGCTCACTTTTCCTTGATGAAGTTGGCAATATGAGCCTGGCCATGCAGGTTAAACTTCTCAGGGTACTTCAAAACGGTGAGTTTTCACCGGTAGGAAGCTCTGATATCATTAAAACAGATGTCAGATTGATAGCAGCAACAAATATGAATCTTGAACAGGCCATCAGCAGCAAAACATTCAGAGAGGACCTTTATTACAGGTTGAATGTGATTGAGATCCACATACCTCCGCTCAGGCAGAGGACTGATGATATTCTGCCGCTTTCGGAGTTTTTCCTTTCGAGACTGTCAGGTTCAGAGCACTCAAAGAAACTTTCTCTATCATCAAACGCTGTTTCAGCACTTCTTTCCTACCACTGGCCTGGCAATGTGCGTGAGCTGGAAAACATCATGGAGAGAGCCTCTGTTCTATGTGATAGTGAACAGATAGGGCTGCTTGATCTTCCGGACAGAATCACATTTTCGAAGGAAGATTCTCCCGATCTGACTCCGACAGGAGAGCAGATGAATCTTGACTCACTGTTGAACGGCATTGAAAAACACTATATCATTAATGCGCTGAAGAAGAGCGGTGGAAATAAAACCAGAACAGCGAACATGCTCGGGCTGAAGCGGACTACTCTTCTTGCCAGGATAAAACATTACAACATTAAAAAGGATGAAGGCAATTCTCAGGATGAGTGAAAATACCAGAATTCTTGTTGTCGATGATGACATCTCTATCAGAACTCTCTGCAGAGAAGTTCTTGAATTGCAGGATTTTGAAATTGACGAGGCGGAGAACGGCAGCATAGCTCTTGAAATAATGCAGACCACTTCTTTCAGCCTTGTCCTCAGCGATATCATGATGCCTGATATGGGCGGGCTTGAACTGGCTTCTGAAATTCGTGTGAAGTATCCCGATACACTGGTTATTCTGATTACCGGTCACGGATCTATTGACCTTGCAAAAGACGCTATACAGAGGGGCGCTTTTGACTTCATAACCAAACCCTTCTCAATAGTGGAACTGAGCCAGACTGTGGGAAGAGCCTTTGAGTTCAGGAAAAAGCAGATGTCGGTTCTTCCCTCTCCGGAACTTAAGGATCTTTACAATCTTACGGTGAATATCAATATCTCGAAACATTCCCGACAGGCATTTCTGGAAACCCTTGTTCAGGCTCTGGAGCATACATTCAGAGGAGACTCCGCAAGAATATATCTGGCGAAAACCCCGGGTGAAAGCAGTGTTGCCAAAATCTGTGAATTCGGGGAAGAAGATCTTCTCAGTGACGATGAATGGAAATCGTTCAGCCGGAAAGCTCTAAACGCTGAGGGGGGTATTCTTGCCGGAGAATACGCTGATATTCCCCTCCCGGAAAACACTTCTGTATCCTCTCTTATGGCTGCTGCCATTCCCAGTCCTGATGGTAATCTTGGAGTCTGCATAGTTGCAAGATCTTCAATCCCGGCCTCTTTTACAATCAGAGACCTTAAACTGCTGGGGCTTTTCGCTGCACAGGCCGGAAATCAACTGATGAATTACAGACTTACTTCAAATCTTCGTGAGCACGCCGATAACCTGGCAAAGGTAAACATTCTCGCGGGAGAATTTTCCTCTTCACTTGATACTAAACAGGTGCTCTCATCTATTGTCAAAGGACTCAGACCGATGATTCCATTTGATCTGTTCGGTGTATTTCTCAGCGGGAAGGATATGCTTCCCCTGAGTTACACTATGGTCAGATCTGACATACCGGATAAGATTCTTAACTCCGACCTTCGTGAATTACTTGAGCAGACTCAGGAAGCTGTGACTGTCAGTCAATACCTCGATAGCGGCATCAGAGATTCTTTCGCCTGCACCAGAGTGGCTGACTGGGAATCTGCTCCAAACCTTGAAATTCTTGATCTTAGCAAATTCGGATGTTTAAAGGGAATGATGGTCCTTGTAAACTGGTCTCATGAGAAAATACTCTTTCATAATACTTCTCATTTGTCGATTCTGGTACGGCATGCGGCTATGGCGCTCAGCAACGCTTATCTTTTCGAGACAAGTGAAACGAATTATACCCAGGCTATTTTCGCTCTGGCCAGCGCGGTTGACGCTAAAGATCCGTATACGAGCGATCATTCAAGAAATGTCGCGGCTTACGTAATGACGATTGCATCTCATCTCCATCTTCCTGTCCGAGAGATCAAACTTCTGCACCATGCAGCGCTGCTGCATGACATCGGCAAGATCGGTATACCCGAGTCCATACTGAACAAAAAAGGGAAACTTACATCTGAAGAATTCGATATCATCAGAATGCATCCTGAAACCGGTTACAGAATCCTGCGACCGGTCACCGCCTTCGGCAGCTTCATCGATACGGTAAGGTATCATCATGAACGGTACGATGGCAAAGGATATCCATTAGGTCTCGAAAAAGAAGATATTCCTCATCACGCCCGAATTATTGCTGTTGCTGACTGCTTTGATGCCATGACTTCCGACAGGATCTACCGAAAAGCTCCAGGAATTGAATACGCTTTCAGTGAAATACGGAAATGCACCGGCTCTCAGTTCGACCCGGAGATTGCTGAAGCATTTCTGGATGTACTTGAAACAAGAACCCCTGAAAGTATAATCGGCGAGTACATTTCCAGAGGAGTGAACAGATTCTCTTTTTCTTGATGTTCCCCGCAAAATGGTATATTTGATAATCATGCTCTTATTTATTTGACCGGAAGGACCATCGATGCCTGACATTGTAGAAATTCGCGCTCGGCAGATACTCGACTCAAGAGGAAACCCTACTGTTGAAGCTGAGGTTTTCCTCCTCAACGGCGGATGGGGCAGAGCTTCCGTCCCAAGCGGAGCCTCAACCGGCGAACACGAAGCCGTTGAATTAAGGGATAAAGAAAAAGCTTACGGAGGAAAAGGTGTTCTGAAAGCTGTAGAAAATATAGAAATGCTGATAGCACCAGAAATATCAGGGCTCTCCGCTCTGAATCAGGCTCGCGTTGATAGAATCATGATTGAGCTTGACGGCACTTCAAATAAGGATAAACTGGGCGCAAACGCTACGCTTGCTGTATCAATGGCTGTCTCCAGGGCTGCTGCCAGCCATCTGGGGCTTCCTCTATATCGATATCTTGGAGGACCTTCCGCAAGGCTTCTTCCGGTACCGAGCATGAACATTCTCAATGGCGGAAAACATGCGTCAAACCCTATAGATCTTCAGGAATTCATGATTGTACCCGCAGGTTTCAGAACATTCAGCAGAGCGCTTCAGGCAGGTACCGAGATTTTTCACGCACTTCGAAAACGGTCTTCTGACATGGGGCTTCCAACAACAGTGGGGGATGAAGGCGGACTGGCCCCGGATCTGCCATCAAACGAAGCGGCTCTTGATTTCATAATGAAGGGAATCCTTGACGCCGGATACACCCCGGGAGAAGATATCTTTCTGGCTCTTGATCCCGCAGCCAGCGAAATGTACCATGACGGGAAATACTATATGCACGGGTGTGACCCCTCCGGCCTTACTTCAGAAGAGATGGTCTCCTACTGGGAAAAACTTGTCCTCAACTACCCTATCGTCAGTATTGAAGATGGACTCGCTGAAGATGACTGGCCCGGATGGGAACTTATGACCAGACAGCTGGGGCATAGTATTCTCATAGTCGGTGATGATCTGCTGGTTACAAATGAGGAAAGGCTGAACAGAGGAATACGTACTGAAGCCGCAAATGCCATACTTATTAAACTGAATCAGATAGGTACTGTTACGGAAACCATTAACACGGTCAATCTTGCTCACAGAAACGGGTGGAAGACATTTATCAGCCACAGGAGCGGAGAAACCGAGGATACCTTCATCAGTGATTTCTCTGTAGCCATGAACTCAGGCCTTATCAAGACAGGTTCCGTCTGCAGAACTGACAGGGTTGCCAAATACAACCAGCTTCTGCGCATAGAAGAAGATCTCGGCGATCAGGCGCTCTTCCGGGGAATCGATATTCTGCCTCAGAAATCCGGAGAGTGATTTGAAGAAAACCGGGAAAAATCGAAGGCTGTTCTACGTAATCCTGGTCTTTGTTTTTGTCCTTGTCGTCGTGATACTGGTTTTCAACAGACATGGTTTCATCGCTCTTGCGAAGCTCCGGAATGACATTGAGAACATATCTCTCTCAATTGACAGCCTGCAGCAGCAGGTGGATCTGATGAACTCGGAAATCGAGCAACTTCTTTCTGACTCCGCCTATATGGAAAAAATGGTCAGAGAAATACTCGGCTGGGGACGAGAAGGAGAGCATATCGTAAGGTTCATCAGACCCGATTCTTCCGGAGTGATCTTCTGAAGCAGGCACGCTTTCCCTGCAGGATTTCCTCCGTCGGTAGGAGAGGTGTGCTGATAATTGATGAACAGGGAAATGAGATAAGCGCCATAACCGCCGGTCGGGTTTACCATGGAATGAAACCTGTACCGGGGGATCATGCGTATGCAGTAAGCATTGATGATAAGGTGCTTGTTGAGGAAATTCTTCCCAGAAACGGTATTCTTCAGCGCCCTTCCCCTCTCGGCAGATCCACTCAGATCATAGCCGCGAATGTTGATAGGGTTCTTGTCATGATTTCAATTAAGAATCCGCAATTCAGCGCCGGGTTCGTCAATAGAGCTCTGGTATCCGCCGAATGGAGAAAGCTTCCAGCTACAATTGTACTGAACAAGATGGATCTTTGCAGGGGTGATGCTGACAGGAATCTGAAAGAGAAGATTCTGACGGTATATGGTCAGGGCGGAGCGGGTTATCCTGTTTTCACTGTGAGCTGTGAAACCGGATCGGGCACCGATCTTCTCCTTCAGCACATTAAAGGTGCTACGGTTGTTATGACAGGACCAAGCGGTTCGGGAAAAACTTCTCTCGCAAAACACTATAATCCCGGCCTGGATCTTAAAATCGGCGGACTCAATCCAAAAACAAGCAAGGGAAAACACACAACCGTTTCAACACGACTCGTTCTCCTTAATGATAAGACAACTCTGATCGACACACCCGGATTGAGAATGTTTTCCATTGAGACTATCCCCAAAGATGAACTGCAGTTCTGCTTTCCGGAATTTCTCCCGTTTATCGGGAAATGCAGATTCAGGGACTGTATTCATATTTCAGAACCCGGCTGTGCGGTAAAATCAGCATCCGAAAACGGAACTATTCACATGGATCGATATAACGCTTACCGAAAATTCATTGAGGAAGCTTAGGAACTCCGGAAAATAACGACTACAGTCTGTTCCTTTTCCGGAATTTCAGATCTCTTCTGATCTCCCGGAACAGCTTCTCCCAGACCTGCCATTCCTCCGGCTTCTCCATTTTCATAGAATGGATATTTTCTCTGGCAATCAGAAAACCGAACAGGAAAATAAAAGCAACAGCAAAGACCTCTACCCAGATATAAAGCTTTTTAGGTCTGCTTTTCCAACCCGGATGCCTTGGCGGATCAAGCACGCGCACTGAAGGATTCTCACGGTTTTCATCGACTATGGCCTGCTGAAGGCTGATATGGATAGCGCTTGTCAATTCAAGTGCCATTTCATACTCCGCTCGCAGGGAAGCGTACAGGAACTGAATGTTCGGAAGTTCTTCGAGAGATACGGAAGGCATAACACTCTCATAACCTGAAGGAGCTATACCCGTTTCCAGCATTTCAATTATTCCAAGAAGTTCATCCGCTTCACGATCTTTCAGAAGGGCGCTTGCGCTTGATCCTCCTGAGATGCCTCTTCGAATGGCAGCCGCGGCTGTCCGCAGCAGAATGTACTGCTGCTTCAATTCAGCAAGACTCTGAATATAGGCTTCCATTTCCTGATCCAGTGAGATTATGCCGTACTCCTCTTCGAACTCACGGAGCAAACCACCGGTGCTTTCGAGAATGCTGTCCGCCATCGAAGATCTGATCTCCAGAAAGATTCTTGTCTGTTCAGCTCTGCTCCTGCTGATATCCGAGTTGATGCTGTCCAGAGCAGCTATTACCGCTTCAGACACCTCTACTGAATACCATGGATCATTGGTAGTAACTTCGAATTGAAGAAACCCTGATGGAGTCACTCCTGCGGAGTAATCCTTCCTGAAAGCTTTCCTTGCCCAGTACAGTCCAAGCTGTTCATCCTGTTCATACCGATCTCTCTCTTCAGTGTAGTCGATATAACCGGTAGACATAATTACATTCTCAATAAGAGTTCTGCTGTTCAGAATCTGATCATAAACATCTGACATCGTTGTCATGAGGGGTAATGAGAAACCCATTCCACCACTGAAAAACCCCGCGAAATCGGAGGCTCCCAGTCCTGCAATAGTGATACCGGGAGTTGACTGGGTTTCAGGAGGCATGATGACTGTCGTAACCGTGTACTTCTTCTCGAGAAGAAACGTTACGATAACCGTTGGTATCATAACGATAAGAAGAGCTTTTATAAGGAACCAGCGATTTTTCAGAAGAAGGTAAAGATACCACGATGGGCGCCTGGCCTGTTTCATATCAGAACACACTCTTCCATGCTATGATCACGGACGCGATGCTGGTTACTATCAGCAGTGGATCCTGCCACCAGACAATTGCCTTCCGCGGGATGATGATCACTGCTCCGGCCGGGACTGCGGCTATTTCATCCGACTGTTTTTCCTCTCCTCCGGAAAGCACTATCCTGGTTCCGGATTGTGAACCCTCCCGAAGAAACCCGCCTGCCTGGGATATGTAATAGAGAGCATTCATTCCTGCTGTATACGGATATACACCCGGAGAAAAGACATATCCTGAAACAGCGACAATGGGAGGGATTCCTGGACAGACCACTATGTCATCGGGCTGGAGGAAAGGATCAAGTTCCGAGTTATCAAGCGGTGCCGGAAGCCTGATTTCTGCACCGTCATCGGGAATGGTTCTTATCACATGGCAGCTGTCTCTGACTGCCCATGGTTCTGTTCCACCAGCCCGCGTGACAAGATCAGATGCTGTTTCTCCGGGGATGAATTCAAGTATGCCGCTTGCGCTGCCGGTCCAGGAAATCAATTCTGCATGTCCGAATTCCGCTGAAAGAGAACCGGAAAGCCTTACTGCTCCCTCTATCCGGACGAATTCCTCAGCTTCAGGAACATGAACATGGTCACCCAGCGACAGAACAGGATTTGAGGTAAGATATCCATCCAGAATGAACTTCGTTATATCAACTGCTGCTGTATCACCATCCGAATGAATTATAGTAATATTGGTCCAGGCACCTGCGGGAGTTACTCCGCCGGCCTTTGCAAGCAGATCGGTCAATCTGTCCGCTCCGGTTATCTGGACTATTCCAGCAGAACCGATCTGTCCTGTCACAGGCACTCTGAATGTTCTGAGAACAGCGAGTCCCGTCATTGCTCTCAAGCCTGGATACCTTGCCGAGAAACCAGCCTCAATGAGAGCAACAGCTTCATGCAGAGTATGATTCGATACATACCAGGATCCAGCAGATGGTATTACCGCGCATCCGTCAGGAGTTACTGTGATATACAGCAGTCCCCCTTCACTCAGCGCAGACAATTCCGCGGGAATTCCACCAAGAACGGAAAACCAGAACACATCACCTGGGCCGATGATATACTCCGTCGGATCAATATCTTCTATCATGGGGTGGGAAGGAAGAATTTCGATCCCTTCACCGACCAGAACCAGGAGAAACAGAAGCAGATTCATCCAACCTCCGCAGTAAAATCTATACTCTCATACAAGTTTGTAACGTGTATGACATTATTCAGAAACTTCCATACTGTCAATCAGTAACTATCCGCCTACAGCAGACTGGCAACCATGAGAGCTTTGATGGTGTGTTTTCTGTTTTCGGCTTCGTCCCACACAACTGAAGCCGGGCTCTCTATTACATCCATTGTAACTTCATTACCCTTAACCGCGGGGAGGCAGTGCATGAAGATGGTCTCCGGATTATCAGTCATCTCCATCATCTCCGTATTCACCTGGAACGGTTTAAGCAGGCTGATTCTTTCGGAAGCCTCATCTTCTTCACCCATGGATACCCATACATCCGTATAGATAACATCAGCTCCTTTAACCGCTTTCTGAATATCCGATGTTATTTCAAGTTCAGAGCAGGAATCGGATGCGATCTGCATTACTGTATCAACAAGTTCCGGATTCGGATAAAGGCTTTCGGGAGCTAGAACAGTGCAGTTCACGCCCATCATCGCGCAGCCTGTCATCAGGCTGTTCGCCATATTGTTGCGGCCGTCTCCGGTAAATACGAAATTCAGGCCGGAAAGTTCGCCGAAGTTCTCCTGCATTGTCATCAGATCCGCAAGAACCTGTGTGGGATGAAACATGTCAGTCAGCCCGTTGTACACAGGAACTCCTGAATATTCTTCTAAAGTGTTTACGGTGTCCTGGCTGAAACCCCTGAACATTATAGCGTCAAACATTCTGCCCAGAACCCGCGCCGTGTCTTCTATACTCTCCTTCGCGCCGAGCTGTATATCAGAGCTGGACAGAAATACAGGATGCCCACCCTCTTCGCCGAAAGCCGTCTCAAACGCGCATCTTGTTCTTGTGGATCGTTTCTCGAAGAGCATGGCAAGGGTCTTGCCTCGAAACCGCTGGTTAACCTGAAACCCGGTTCTTTCAGCCTTGAGCAGGTGAGAAACGTCAAGAAGGTACCGCAAATCGTCACCGGTCAGGTCAAGAAGCGTAAGCAGACTTCTCCCCTTGAAATTCACCGCCATGAAGCACCTCTTTCGATAATTGTTATTTGATACTATTGAAGATCAGATCGTATTCGGGGAAATATACATTGAAAGAGTCTTCAGAAACAAAAGGGGCACGCGGATGGCGTACCCCTGATAAAAACACTTACGTTCTAGAAACTGTAGTAGGCTCCTCCGAGAATGTTATCTGAGCCCCATGTAGACAGATCGTTGAATTTGTATTCGTCTCCTCCGTCAATATCGGTTGTTGCAGAAAGATACCTGATGCCGAACTCTGTGAACAGAGCGAACCTCTCCGCGCCCGGAATTGCGAAGTCAACCCTCATGATCGGGTAGATGCCGTAGCCGGAAGTCTCAGGACCATCAACTCCATTACTCTCCCCTGATGCTTTACCGTAGAGGAAGGAAAGGCCTACGCTGAAAACAGTGTTGGCAGGATTGGCTATCACGTAGAATCCTGAAGCGCCGATAACGTATACGGTTTGATTGGCATCAGTAGATACCCCGTCTTCTTCCCATTCAAAGTTTGCCTTGTCGTATCCGGCAAGCAGTTCCAGTCTGAAATCGGGGGATGCCGCAAAGCCGACCCGAAGCATATTCACGTTAGTTAACAAGGCAAGTTCAGCATCATACACATAATACGGAAAACTGACTGGTTTGTATCCAAGTGAGAAACCAGCAAAGGCCGTGCCCGCGAAGGCAAGAAGACAGAACAACAAGAATACCTTTTTCATTACTCTCCTCCTCCTAAGAACAGGTGGCCAATTCCACCCACTCAGCAGTAACTGAATGGTATTTTACACTATTATTTGCCCTTTGGCAAGGTCTACAGCCCCAGTGAAGCCTGCCAGAGCAGCATCATCGCAAGGTCGCCCTTCCTGGCAGAAGGGAAATCGTGACATGCACTACGTTGCGTGTCACTTAATTTCCCTGACAATTGATAACCTGCCAAATGAATCAGCATGCTCTGCAGGATTCAAAGGTCATCTGTAATTGATTCTACAGCCCCAATGAAGCCTGCCAGAGCAGCATCATCGCAAGCTCGCCCTTTCCCTCGCAGCAAAGGTCTTTGCTGAGAAGAATCAGCCCCCTCTCCCTGCCGTCAGGAGCTATCGCTATCAGGATGTAGGTCTTATGAGCTACTCCTGTATCCACCCATCCGTACAGATTCCAGCCCTGTCCGACGGATGATGCCTGTCCGGAGCCCATGTCAGGGTTCTCCATGATCTCCGGAACAGCTGGTATATCCATGCCGGAATGAATTATTCGAAGAGCCTGTGCAACATCATCAAGCGAACTCAAAGATGGATCGCTGGCAGGAGCGCCTTCCCATTCAAGCTGTATGTCATGCAGTTCCGTATCATTCATTCCTTTGGAAGCAACCCAGGCGGAGATGCTTTCAAGGCCAACGGTACGCATCGCTCCCGAAGCAGCTTCCCTGTTTCCATTAAATGCCCGCAAGAATTCATCGGTTATCGTTATGTTGCGGCTGAACACAGTATCAGGGCTTAATTCTCCCTCAAGTATCAGTTCTATCGCAAATGCCAGCATGAAAATATCAGGGTCGTCAACGGGAAAAATTCCACTGCCGTACGATGCAAGAATATTTCCGGAATTCAGATCGATAACAGCAGCTCCGAAGCTGCCTCCCGACAGATTCTCTATTTCGGAAATGGAAGCTGTCTGAATGAAGACAGGTGAAGATGTTTCAGTGATAAGAGTATCTTCATTCTGCACGATCGAAGGTAGCTGCCCCTGCAGAAATGAGGGAGAAGCCGGGTGTGCAGCAAACGCCAGGCTTGCAAGAAGTATCTGTATCATATCTGTTTAACCTTTCTCTGTGGATTAAAACCAGCTCCTGATATTCAAATATCCTGAAGATATCTCTGGTCATGAGAAACGGTCACGGTTCCCTCGCTGTAATCGTACACCGAGCTGCTGCCCTCGTAAAGGAAAGCCCTCACATAGTAGTCATCCTCAGGAAAGAGGGAACAGTCCCAGAGGAAACCTGTTGATTCAACGGACAGTGATTCCGCTATCTGAATAAGACCGCTCTTCGGGTCAAGATCGGTATCCACGAAAAGATCAATACCTGCATGAGAGTATCCCCGAACATCCAGAATCCAGTTCACAATGTAGCTGTTGTCAGCCTGTGCGCCCCCTGCCGGAGGCGAAGTGACAGTTATGGCAATACCCGGCCCCCATGGGTCGCTGCAGGAGACCAGGAGAAGAATCACACATACCAGAGCAATGTTTTTCATGATACTTCTCATTTCATCTGAATGAGCAGCCTATGAGTATTTGTTTTCAGCAAAGGATCTACTAATACTGAACCTGCAGCCGATTACTTTTGTACTAACTTGATTGAATCACGAACAAGTCGTACTTTTTTATCAACTCCATTATTGCTTAGAACTTCAGTCGGATAATGGTTCAAACAGTATTCCGAAACCCTGGTCTGCTATTTCGGGGGTGCTGAGGTCTTCTGTAAGGATGACTATTCCAAAATCGGTGTTTATCTGATGATCGACTATTATGAACAGGTGCCTCCAGTTCTCTGTCTCATCTATCCAGCCATATACCGTATTGTTTAGACCAATAATTTCCCTAAGAGCATCGGTAAGAGGTGGATTGTCACCTATGCTTCTTACACTTGACTGCTCCAGATTATCGTAAACTATCTGCAAAAATTTCAAGCCATCTTCTACCGTGATGTAATTGGGATTGACAGAAGGGCAATCAGGATAGATCAACTGCACTCCGTTTATTACAGTTCCGGTATAGCCCCCTTGAACAATCCATTCATCAATTCGACTTTTTTCTATACTCCAGATGACTGCCTGGCAGACTCCTCTTCCGCCCTGCTGTGCCCAATGCAGTTTTTCCCAGAACAGCTCATTCCTGCCGATTAAGCTATCAAGAGGCATTTCTCCATCGTTGGATAATTCTATACCACAGGCAGCTACAGGAAGGTGGGGTGATTCCATCTGAAACTGTCGATTTCCGTTGCAGGTTATTACCTTGCCAGTGGTCAAATTTACAATCCCCAGCCCCCATGTTGCCCCTGAAAGCTGCAATACTTCCTCAAAGGCTTCATTCAGGCCCTCCGACAAACTGGCGCCTGAAGAAGCAGTCAATGTGCATGGGCCAACAATAGAGTTACTAGTGACAACAAGCAACAATGCACCGAGAATAGTATGAATCATTTACAATCCTCCGTAAAAAAGAGCAGGGGGAGCGATACGCTCCCCCATTCCCCATTCCCGTAACCTATTACTTGCTTGAAAAGAGAGTCAGATCAGCGATGGTCTGATACTCGTAACTGAAGCTGACCATGGTTCCGTTCTCAGTTGCAGGATCGGGAGCAACAACTACATTGTACATTTTTACATAGTGGTAGTATTCCCCTGAATTGATAGGCCGAGCAAGGAAGACTCTCTGATCAGAGGTGTAAAGCTCATAACTCTGTCCAAACCAATTCCCGCTTGAATATTCTTCACAGTAGCTGTTGTTAACAGGCTCATACATATAGGTCTGGTTACCGTTTCCGAAGGATCCGAAATTACCGGAATAAAGCCAGACTGTATCATCGCCAGTAAGAGGTGTGTCTTCATCAAAAGCATAGATATCCTGATCAAATTCAGTGCTGCTGGCAGATCCGGTCTGTCCGGTGGTTTCACCGAAGATGAAGCCACTGGGCTGGCCTATAGGGCTGTAGTTATCGTATATGGTATAGGTGGCGGTTACGTCACTGGGCAGTGTGTTGACTATGTTGGAATTATTTTCGGAATAATCACTTCCCTCATATGCTTTCACAGCGTAGTAACCTGCTGCAGTAGCATTACCGTGTGTAGCAGTATTTGTAGTTACATCGGCAACCTCAGCCCATGTACCTGTATCTTCCTCGCGGAAGTATAATTTGTAACCGTCAACATCTGTGCCGGTTACAGCGTCCCAGGCCAGAACCACATCGCGACCAGCAGATGCTGCTCCTATTTCAAGTCCCGTTACTGTAGGCAGTGTGCCACTGGGTCCCGAAGGATCGTCACCCGCACAGCCGGCCATCAGAATGATTCCGGCTACAAGTACTAAAAGTCCAAGTTTTTTCATGGATTTTCCTCTCTGTTTCTGTTAAAGTTCCTGTCAAAAAGACACGTTAGCAAAATAAGCCTGTTCCCGCAAGGTGTCAAATCGCAGGATTACTCCGCGATATCTTCATTTTCTTCCTCTATCGAGGATATCTTTTCCTCTATCATCTCCAGTGCTTTCTCCGCTGCTGACCTTATGTCAAGGCTGCCGTCCAGGGCAAGTTCCTCCAGAATCTCTATTGCCCCCGGATCGCATATCTTCCCGAGAGATACAGCTGTTTCCCTTCTGACCCTGCCGGATGAATCCCCCGCGAATCGGGATATGATCATTATCGATTCGGTGCTGCCTATATCTCCAAGAGCCCGGATCGTTCCTGTTCTCAGCCTGACGAACGTACTGTCTTCTTCATCCAGCAGCTGCTCCAGCGGCAGTCTTGCTCTGTCGTCTCCCGCTTTTCCCAGAAAATAGATCAGATTTCCCGCGTTTCTCCGGGGAAGGCTGTCTACTCTACCAAGCAGATCAAGCAGTTGTTCCATGGAAGCGTCAGCATTCTCCTTGAAAACCTTTTCCATGGCGCGGCTTTCCAGACCGCTGAGTGTTCCCATATGATTATTGATAATGTATTGAATCGCTTCTTCTCCCCTTTGCGCAAGCTCCTCTCTGTGGGCAATCACTCTATCTCTGTTTGGTCCCACGCCCCATTCCGAAGCTACTGAAAATAGAGAATCGAGATCAAGTGATTCCGGGTCGCCAACGGAATCCTGAGGATTCAAACCTTCTGGAGTTTCGCGTGCCAGATCAATTCCTGTCCCGTACTCATTCACCGTCCATCCGGTGGAATCAGCTCCTTCCCCTGAATAAACGTCATGATCAGCAAGATCAAGAAAAACACCCGCACCCGAAGAACCTCTTGCCCAGCGAGCTTCTCCCTGGCCTCCTCCCCTGACACAGTAAGTGTCGTTTCCGGAAAGATCAATGAAGACCGCTGCTGAATTCGTAAGGGAAAGAGCCTGCCCTCCATCGGAACAGTACCAGTCGTTACCTCCTCCATCTATGAGAAATCCTGTCGAAAGGTCATGGGCGCTGCCCTGTGCTGGCCCGTTCCTGGAGAAGTAACTGTCATCTCCGTCTCCGTCCCACAGACATCCTGAAGACAGGTGTATTCCCGATCCCTGGCTGTACTGAGCTGCCGTGTAGGAATCCTGTCCATCTTCATCGTATAGGAGTCCAAGGCTATAAAAGTAGGAGCTTCCCTGTCCGAAAACTTCAACCCTGTAAGTGTCATTCCCGGATCCGAAGTCAGCAAGAAGCCCTGTTCCTCCTGCTATCAGAGGCCTCAGGCCCATCGCGAAACCCTGTGACATGGACTGGTTGTCATCAGGAAGCAGGGGTTCGTGAGAGTATCTGAACCCGGCCAGGAGGCAGTCGCTGCCGCTCATATCCACCAGTACACCTTTTCCACCCGGACCTCCGAATCCCTGGCCGAACATGTCTACCCGTTTGTAATCATCTCCTGATCCATCGAACAGAATACCGTATCCCAGGCATCCGGCTCCCTGGCTGAAGGTTCCTCCTGTAAAGAAATCATCACCCTCCAGGTCTATCAGAAAACCGTAACCCATCAGACCGGCACCCTGCGAGAAATCGCCCGCTCTGTAAACATCACTGCCTTCAAGATCTATCACGCCTCCGAGTCCCATCAGTCCGCATCCCTGGCTGACGGGAGAATCACTCGTGTAGTTGTCATCACCTGCGAGATCAACAACAACGGAGATCCTTTTCCCGGCAGGCCCTACTGCTCCACCTATTCCCTCGCCGTAGAAATCGTTTCCTCCCAGGTCAATAATCAGCTCGAACGGACAGTCCTCCGTGTAGATATTGGTGCCCCTTCCTCCTATAACCCACCTGACCGGGCCATCAAAGCAGAAGGACACCGTAGTTCCAAGTACCCCCGGCAGAGTTACCTGCAGTTCATCCGGCCATTGTGCGTCCTTAAGGCTTCCTGATGCCAGAACAAGCTCTTTGAGGTTAATGTTCAGAGAAAAGTTCCACCTCTCGAAAAGTGATGCCAGCGAGTCCATTTCCATTTCTGTTTCCTCAAACCGAGGCAGACCCCAGTCTTCAAGCACGGAATCCCATTCCAGCGGACTTTCTTCGTTGAGCCATATGGAGGGAACAGCAGCCATGAGAGTATCCACCAGTCCCGACCCCAGCCCTATGAGTTCGGCTGAAATGGTTGAATCAGCCTGTTCCAGTATTTCAATCAGGGTCAGAAGACCCTCCCTGTTTTCAAACTCCGGTGACAGCAGAGTGTAATCTTCCAGCAGATCGAGCTGTTCCTTCAGTATGACTGGCAGTTCCTCTATATGCTGAATCGCACGGATGACCGTTGAATCGGGAAGATGAACACTGGTTGCCCAGTGCCTGTCAAAGTCCAGCTGTTCAGGTATCAGGTCAAGAGTGTCCAGAGCTGCGGCCAGAGCTGAATCCGCCACTTCAGGCCATGGGTCTCCGGGCTGTAATCCTGAAACTATTGCACCCGCACAGATAATGATAATCAATGTCATAATCGCTGCCTTTCAAATTTGTCACATTGTCTTTTGTATCTGCGTGAAATAACCGGATGAATCAAATAGAACAAGTCATCGGGTTTGACGATCATATCTTCTATTCATAGCTTCAATACTGGATTGGGGGTGGTCCGGAAGGTCCGGGCCTGAGATTTAAACTCCTTGAACTTGACCCGAGTAATGTCGGCGTAAGAAAATCCGGAGGTTGGAATGAATCCCGCATTAATCGCCAGTAAGGGACTGGCAGCCATTCGAGAGCATCATCCCATGGTGCATCATATCACAAACAGCGTTGTCATGAATTTCACGGCTAATGTAACTCTCTGCATGGGTGCCGCTCCTGTGATGGCTCCATGTATCGACGAGTCTCCTGAAATGGTTCAGTATGCAGGAGCCCTGCTTCTGAATATAGGTACACTGAACCATACACTTATCGACAGCATGATAGCGGCAGGAAAGAGGGCGAACGAACTAGGAATTCCGGTGGTGCTTGATCCTGTCGGAGTTGGAGCCACAAATCTAAGAACAAATTCCACAAACAGAATAATCTCAGAACTGGAGATTGCCATAATTCGCGGAAATGCCGGTGAAATCCTCGCTCTGGCCGGAAAGCATGGGAAAGTTCGCGGTGTGGATTCGATTGATACAATCGATGACCGTATAGAGATGATTTCTTCTCTCGCCCTTGAAATGGGATGGGTTATCGCGGTGACAGGTTCCACAGATTTCGTCACTGACGGCACACGCACTGTTGGAATCAGCAATGGTCACCCGATCATGGGCAGAGTCACCGGTACAGGATGTGCCGCAACTACTGCAGTAGCGTGTTATGCGGCAGCTGTTGAAAACCGTTTCGAAGCTGCCATAGGCGCTCTTATTTCCTTCGGTATTGCGGGAGAATGCGCTGCTGAGAGATGTAAGGGGCCGGGAACATTCGTCCCTGTACTCCTTGACGCGCTTGCTGATCTCGATGAAGAAACCATTGGCAGGAGGACAAGAGCGGAGGTTCTGCTCTGAACCCTGAATTTCTTAAACTGTATCTTGTTACAGACCCCTTTCTCTGCGGAGACAGGGGGGTAGTGGAGACCTGCAGGCAGGCACTTCAGTCAGGCGTTACCGCGATTCAGCTTCGCGACAAGACAGCATCTGCCCGACAGCTGATTAAGATGGCGGAAACTCTCATGGCTCTCTGCGAGAAAAGCGGAGCCCTTTTTATTGTGAACGACCGCGTGGATGTCGCATTGGCGTGTGATGTTCATGGTGTACACCTTGGCCAGGACGACATGCCTGCGGCAGCCGCAAGAAGACTGCTTGGACCTGAAGCGGTGATTGGCATTTCTGTAAGATCAGTTGACGAAGCTGTTGACGCCTGGAAAAACGGAGCTGATTACATCGCGGCAAACATGATTTTTGCTACTGACACGAAGACCGATCTTGAAAAGCCGCTCGGGCTTGATGCTATCGGCATGTTGAAAAAGGCTACTCCTCTACCTTTGATCGCAATCGGCGGTATCAATACGACAAATGCGGATACTGTTCGGAAAGCGGGAGCAGACGGTATTGCGGTAGTCTCAGCTGTTATGGCTGCCCCCCGGGTTGATGAAGCCGTGCGCGGCCTCCTCTCCGGATCGCACCATAACTGATCGGCCAAAATGGAAAAAGGTAAATTGTTACAGTCAGAAAACCTCTTGACTATTTTAGTAATAAGTTGTAACTTAATAGTTAAGATAATGGAAGTTTGAGAAACTTAATTCGGAAGGAGTGTTTTATGCGTTTAATACTTGTCTTACTTGCATTTGCATTAATTGCTTTTGCAAACAGCGAAACCACAGATGCGGATTTCGCCGGAGGCTCAGCCGGTGGAAATGGCAGTGATGCCTTTCTTGATGAGCTGGACTACATTGATCTGGAAGCTCTTGGAGGTTCCGTGAGGTGTGTCGGTGTCGGTTTTGATGGAGCCAATTTCTGGGTAAGTGATGCACAGAGTGGTGGTGGAGCTCTCTGGATTCATGTCATCGATGGCACTACTCATAATCTTATCACTACCTTCGACCAGTACGAGACCACCGGATGGGGTCTCCGTGACCTTTGCTGTGACGGTACTTACATGTTCGGCAGCCAGGATAATGACGTTGATTACTATGATATCGGTACGTACGCCTATGCCGGATACTACATATGCAACGCTGTCAGCCCCAACCGCGCACAGGGATGGGATGGAACATATTTCTACACCGGCAGCGGTTCTGCTAACGTATATCAGGTAACCTGGGACGGAGTTTCAGGCAGCACGGCATCCTATACGACCTGGTCCTCAGCCGTAGGAAACGGTAAAACTTACGGCGCCGCCTGGGATACTTACAATAACTGTCTGTGGGTATCTACAAACAACTATGACTACATGCTGTATCAGATCGACAGTAACGGAGATCTGATCGCCGCACACGACTACAATATCGAAATAGCCGGTGGCTGTACTCCCGGAATCTACAGCGGGTCATACGATAATGAGCTATGGGTTCTCGAACAGGGCACTCCGGACGCTCTGCACTGCTATGAGACGGCTCCTCTTGCTCTTGAGCCGGATTCATGGGGCAGTATCAAAACTCTATTCTAGAAGCAAAGCTATCAAGAATCAGGGAGGATCTTCAGGTCCTCCCTTTCTTTATTCACTGAACATGAAAGGATAGTCGATCTGAAGCAGTTATATCTTACCGTTGCATTGATGATTTCTGTTTCTCTTATTACTGCCTTTGCCTGTGGAACGGCATCGAAGGCAGGCTCATGGCTTATCTCAATAGATAACAGTACGATATCAGTATCTGAGGTTGCATACGCGTGGATGGCGCTTTCCCCTGAACAACAGAATTACTTCATTCAAAGGGGCGATCATGTTAACGAATTCATAGTCTCCCTGGCGAGGAAACAGATGATTATCAGGGAGATTCAACAGCTCAATTATCTCCAGAGACCTGATGTTATCACTCTCGGTAATGCCTGGATGCGCAGGCAGGCCTCTATGCTGGCCAGGGAAACCATTATCGATGTTGCTGAGGAATCCATAACCGATGAGGATATCAACTATTTCAAGGATCACATGGGGATAACGGTCTGGTATACTGTTCTGCCTGATTCTCCTGGCGAGATGAGGTGCGGTCCCGCGCATTTGCCGGAATTATCACGTGTATTAGCTGTTCATCTTGATTCCATGAATCCAGGAGACGAACTGCCTATTTCAGATGGAACTCTGATAAGGTACGATTCAGTTGTGGTTACCGATCCTGTACTGGTCAGCGAAACGCTGGAGAATTCGGAGCGGGTAACTGACTTCGCTTTCAAGAGATTGTCAGCTGCAGGGGGAAAGGCTGATATCGAGAGGATTACCGATTCAATCCTTTCTGAGACAGAACCGGAAATAAGAAACACTGCCGTCAATAATCTTATTCTTTACTATTCCGGGCTTGAAGATTTCGTCCCGGAGGATTCAATTGTTATCTCTCGCCGCGGAATCATGACTGCTTCAGACTTCGTGCAGGAGATAGAATATCAGAGCGATTTTATGCCTGTTCAACCCAATGATGCTGTCTGGCTGGAATGGTTCATCGATATCACACTTTTTAACGATGCTCTTATGCTTTACTTCGCGGCAGTTAATCCGGAAGCATACGCGGATCTGTCAGTGGAAAGAGACGCCTGGATGCTGAGTATAGCTTCCGATAAGCTTTTCTCGGACGAGGTGTACATCGTTATCAGTATAACCCCCGAACTGATAAGGGGTGAATTCGATAATCTGATTGAAATTCCGATCATTCCGGAAAAGCGAAGCATACAATGTGTACAGATTCAAAGCGACGATGTTCAAGCATACGAGACAGCATTGTCTGAGGGAAATAGTGTTGATTCAATAATCGGAGGCTGCGGTTTCTGGAGATTACTGTCAAAAGACAATCCCCCATCAAACATCACGCTTCCTCTTCTTCTTGAAGAAATTCCAGGATTCAGGGGAGAGGAAGTTTTCGCTATGCTGCCCGGAGATACCGTTACCTGGTCAAGCCTGTCTTCTCTTTATGAGGATTACGAATATATGGCTTTCAGGCTTGTGGAAATATTTCCTCCGCATATGGCGACTTTTGAGGAACTTGAGGAAGATCTTTATCATACAGTCAGAGCAAGACTCGAAGAAGAGCGGACCGGCGTATGGCTCGAAGAACTGGAGGAGAAGTACTCCCTCGTAATCAACCAGGATATCCTGTCATCTCTTCCGTCTGATCCGGCTTTATGGATAACTTATTAACCCGATAGATTACCGGGAGTTTCCCAGGATCACCAATTTCCTCAAGTCGTTCGCGCAATCTGATTCCAGCCTGACAAAATAGACTCCGGAAGTGAGATCGTTCATTTTGAATGAATGGATGCCCTGCTGCATTTCTCCTTCAAATACTGTTCTAATCAGTTTTCCGGCAAGATCATACATCCGAAGATTTACGTAAGATTCGGATGACAGGAGATTAACATTTACTGCAACGGAGCCGAATGATGGATTTGGTGTTATCGAAAGAGCTTCATATTGATCACCGGGGAGGAAGGAACCTTCTATTCCTCCTGGATACCATCCTTCTATCTGAACCCATTCCAGTTCCGGTGTTAAGCTTGAATCCGTAGTACTCAGAATGGCTCTGTACTGGATAAGCAGAATATCGTCAGGCAGAATATCACCGAGGTAAGTCCCCGATTCCGTTATCGGATCGGTCCATTCTCCCATAGTTTCCGGAGTCATACCTGTTCTCAGCTGAAAACTGACAGAAGTATTCTCGGGTTCATCTGAAATCCAGTCAATATTGCCCCAGATGATTTCCCAGTCTGTTCCCATCGGCACCCACACAAGAGATGATTCAAGAGTACCGGTATCCGGGAAATCCACAGTTGCCGGAAGACCGGATTCAGAGAGGATCTGCCGTGTCCACTCGAATTCCAGAATTATTCTGCCTGTTGTTGACCAGTCAATCTGGTCGCTGGTCCAGAATGTATCATCGAACCAGTAGTACGGCCCCTGCTCTCCGGGACCTCCGGACCAGTCAGTCTGTTCCAGCCATTGACCCATTACTGAAAAACAGAAGACAGGTATCAGTAATAACAGTGAAAGTTTCATTTGTTACCTTCTTCCTTCACAATGCATAAGCAATTATCTGCTATTAGTGAGAATACATGCCCTGCGATCGCAGGTCAATGAACCCTTAGAGTTTAAAATCGCTTCCGGGGAGATAGTTATCAGGAGAAGTAACCGGATCCTGCGTCCAGCCATATTCAAATCCCAGAGACAGGAGTGTTTTCTCGATTTCTGAGTATTCGTATGGTTTGAGCTTTCTTGAAAGAAAAGGATACTCTTTCGCATGATGCATCGGGTTATACTGAGACATCAGACTTACGAAAGTATCCTTGCCGATCTTCTCAGCTATAAATCTCAATACTTTTTCCGAGCCTGATATCCCGTTTGGAAGGACCAGCAGACGGATTATCAAACCCCGGAGAGCAACTCCATCACTATCAGTTCGCAACTGACCGACCTGTCTGTGCATCTCAAGTACCGCTTTCCTGGCTGCTTCAGGGTAATCCGCGGCCGCTGAATACTTATCCGCGGAATCAGAGTCCCAGTACTTGAAATCCGGCAGGTATATATCCACAAGACCTTCAAGCATTTTCAGAAGCTCCGGCGAATCGTATCCGCTGCTGTTATAAATCAGCGGTATCCTCAGCCCTTTTTCAGCAGCAAGGGCAACGGCTTCAAATATCTGTGGAGCATAATGTGTCGGAGATACAAAACCGATGGTTTTGCAACCCCGCTCCTGAAAATCAAGAAGCATTTCAGCTACTTCTTCCGAGTTCTTCCGCCAGCTCGCAGGTACGGATCCATCAGGCTGACTGATTGAATGATTCTGACAGAATACACATCGTAGATTACATCGTCCGAGAAAGATATTCCCTACGCCGGATTTCCCGGTAAGCACCGGTTCCTCACCCATGTGTGCACAGGATGACGCGATTTCCATCGTTACTCCCGCTCCGCAGAATCCCCTTTCACCAGCAATACGGTTAACTTCACACATGCGGGGACAAAGACGGCATTTTTCAAGATGCTGTCGAAGCATGGCTATTTTCTTATGAAGCTCTCCTCTCTCAAGCATCTTGAGGTAGCCGGGCTTATATGTCATACCATCTCCGCTGCGAGAACAAGTCTGTAAAGTTCATTGTCCCGGAGAAGATTCTGATGAGTATCAAACGCGTTCAATCTTCCCTCATGAATGAATATCACCTTGTTGCTTCGCCTTACAGTTGCTTCCCTGTGCGTGACTACAAGAACAAGAGAGTCTTCCCTTGCAGCTGTTAGCTCCTTCCAGAACGCTTCTTCCTTTTCAGCGTCAAGAGCGGCGGTACAATCATCGAAAAGGAATACTGATGGTTTGCCTGCAACTGCTCGAGCAATGGCAATTCTCTGTTTCTGTCCTCCGCTCACGCCTATTCCACCCTGACCCAGGACAGTTTCAGGACCAGCGTCGAGTTCGGTCCCGTCCAATCCTGCAATTCTCAGGGAATCAATAATCACTCTGTCAGAGATCTTTCTGCCAAGTCTAACGTTCTCTCTCACCGATTCACTGAAAAGTACAGATTCCTGCGGGACATAGCCGATCTCAGAAACCATATCTTCCTTTGACATGTCTTCCATGGGGATTCCATTGAAAAGCACTTTTCCTTCAGTGCAGGGAAGAAGACCGGCAATCATTTTCAAAATGGTCGATTTCCCGCAGCCGACTTCACCTGCAATAGCGTATATACCAGGGCTTTTGAGTTCCAGGTTCAGGTCTGTCACGCCAGCTCCTGTATCAGGATAGAGGAAACCGGCTGATTCAAGTATAAGATCGCGCATTTGTCCAATACCAGCGAATCCAGTCCAGTTCTGCGCATTGGGGAAATCAAGTATTTCCATTTCTCTGTCTATTGACGCAAAAGCCTGTCTTGAGGTCACAAACAGGTTCGGGATATCCATCATTGGAGCCAGAAGCATATCGAGGTAAACGTAGAACGCGTAGAATTCACCTATCCCTATCCTG
The DNA here is from genome assembly GCA_965372215.1 of uncultured bacterium. Taxonomy (GTDB): domain Bacteria; phylum Fermentibacterota; class Fermentibacteria; order Fermentibacterales; family JCC-6; genus Aegiribacteria. The sequence continues at coordinate 32,419 of CBDVBK010000024.1, forward strand.
TTCCAGATAACGAACAGGCCGCCTATCAACATAACTGTTATTTTCCCCACCTGCCCGATAACACTGTATACACCATGAAGAATTATTATCAGTCTGGTTATCGAGAGATCTATTTCCAATCGCCTGTTCAGCAGACCTCGAAGTCTTCCTGCCTGTCCCTCTTCCGCGTTGTAGGCTTTAATAATAGAAATTCCCGCAAAAGTACTGTCCAGCAGATCACCTGTATGACTTGTAGCCTTCCTGCTCTCTTCCACTCTTTTTCTAAGTTTGTTTTCCACCCTTGAAAAGATCAGAAACATCACTGGAAGGGGAACAAGGGATATCAGTGTAAGCTCCCAGCTCATGAAGAACATCACTCCCAGGCAGAAAACCAGCCTGGAGGATGACTCAAGCGCCCGGAAAACCGCAGAGCAACTGAACCATGCAATCCTCGGATAGTCCACTATATCATCGGTAAGCCTTGTGGTAATATCTCCCGGTCGGAACTCATTCCAGAAACTGTAGTCCTTCTTCATCAGACTGGAGAAGACTTTATCCCGCACATCCAGACCGATCTTGCTGTTGAGCCATGCCCTTGCTCCGGGATAGAGACCAGCAATAAACCGCGCAAATGCCAGCGCTCCAAGGATAAGAACTATTTTCCGGAATTCTCCATTACCCTCGGTTTCTCCAAGAACCTCCTGAACGTGATCAAGGAGATAGCGAAATACCAGAGGAAAGCTCAGTGCAACAACGGTGGAAAGAAGAGTGAAAAACACCAGAATCACAAGATGTTTCCTGTGTGGTTTCCAGAAACCCATTATCCACTTCAGGTAAGTTCTATAACCGGGCATGGCTGTCTCCTTCCAGCTGCAGCCTGCACAGACCGGCGTAAGCCCCTTTCTGCCGAAGAAGCTCTTCATGCTTACCCTGCTCTATGATCTCTCCATGCTGCACGACGATTATGGTGGAGGCGTGAGTAACTGTGCTGAGCCTGTGTGCGACTACTAGAGCTGTTCTATCTTTTATGATAAGATCTGTAGACCTTTGTATTCTTTTTTCAGTTCCAGGATCAACTGATGAAGTAGCCTCGTCAAGAATGAGTAATTCCGGTTCTCTCAGCACGGCTCTCGCGTAGTTGATCAACTGGCGCTGACCCATCGAAAGATTCAAACCGCCTTCGCTGATTTTTCCGTCCAGTCCGCCTGGAATTCGCTCCAGAATGTCTTCGGCTTCAATTGTACTCAGCGCCTTTTTCTGGTTTTCCAACGGAATATCCCTGCTGAATACTGTCAGATTCTCTGAGAGGGTTCCGGAAAAGAGATTAACATTCTGCAGTACAAGTCCGAGTCTCCTCCGCCACACATCAAGACGAAAATCTCTTATATCAATTCCACCTATTGTGATTCTCCCTTTTGTCGGTTCGTAGAATCTCATGAGCAGGCTTACAATTGTGCTTTTTCCTCCACCGCTCGCTCCTACAAGAGCAACCATTCTCCCTTTAGGTATTGAGAAACTGATATCCCTGAGCGCCTGATTGTTCTCTGAGTAGGAGAAGCAGACATTTTCGAAGCGGATTTCCGCCCAGTCTTCAGGGAAATCAGCTTCCTCAAGATGGCCGTCAGGCGTAAGGGTTTCAGTTGAAAGAATATCGAACAGTCTTTCCGCGGAGGCGGCAGCTCTCTGAACCATGTTCAGTGTTTCGGAGAACATCACCACAGGACCAAAAAGACGCCTTGTATACTCGACGAACATAACTATCGTTCCGATACTTACTGCCCCTGAGATAACCCCTGCCCGACCGGATAGAAGAATGATGACCACAGCAACGATTTCACAACTCCCAAGAAAACTCCAGAAACCATATTCCCAGAAGTAAGCATGTAATTCTCTGTTCAGGTAACGCTTTCCTTCGAGGTGTACTCTCCCGGCAGCCATTCCCGTCGCTCCGAACACCTGAAGCACAGGTACTGATCTGACATATTCGGAAATGAATCCGGATATCCGGGCATAGGCAGCCCTCACCCTCCTGTAGAGCTTTCTCATATGCTTCAGGACAGGAACAGTCAGAAGAGCAACCGGAAACAGAAGCAGAATAATCCAAATCGTAATATTAGCATCCGCTACCATCATGATACCAATTGTTCCGCCAACCATTGCTACATTCCTCAGCAGAGCCATCGAAACGTCGCTGAACAGCATCCTGACCCTCTCTGAATCGCTCTCTACCCTTGCCATCAGTTTTCCTGTAGGGTGTTTGTCAAAGAATGAGAGAGAAAGAGAAAGCATATGGCGAAATACCTTTTCCTTTAGATCTCTCACAACCGCCAGCCCTATTTTCGTTGCGATAATGACCTGAATGTAGGATAGAATCATGGCAAAGGAAAAAGTCCCCGCAAACAGTAGTGAGTAAAAGACTATGTCTCTGACTGACTTCTTAGGAATTGCAGTATCTATCACCATTCTTAGAATAAGAGGACCAGCAAGCTCTCCGGCAACTGAAAGCAATAGAAGAAAAGCGGCAAGAGCGAATGCTTTTTTATGCGGCTTCAGAAATGGCAGCATCTTCCGCAGAACAACAGCTGTTGATGTTCTGGAAATGTTCGAGTCATCCGGAATTTCGTCAAAGTGAAAGTGCATCGTAATATACCTTGTAATCGTGATTTACACGGGATCAATATTTTTTCAGTAGAACTTTGCGGAGAGTTTCCGCCTGAAAAGATCAGCTTCTGATTACTGAATTCGACTTTTGATCATAGTGATGCCCTTCGCTTGAGGAAGGGTATTAATGCAGGTATTTTTGAAAATGTCAAGGTTGAATGTGTTTGATGGCTTGCATAAAGTCTTTTATTAGTAACTATTGCGATATTATGATAATATTGTCAAAATACAAGGTTTGACCCTATTTGGCGTAGTGTTTAACCAGGGATTTCAGTTTTTCAAGATTTTCCCCGTTTCTATTATCCATGTTTCCGATCAGGACTCCTGTGGGACCGGGTCTGTCAGGCAGAGCATAAGTGATTTTTTCTCCTGTTAACGCTAATTCCTCAAGTCCAGCGTTATCCTCCTCAGAACGCCCTATAAGCCCAATTGTATCCTTCGACAATTTGAATATTCTTCCAAATCTTATAATTCGCGCATTGGATTCAGTTAACAGATCCGGAATATCCGTAAGCATTTTCAATCTTGAACAATAATTCGGATCCGTCAAAAGGCAGCCTCCTCCGGGTGCTTTGTATTGAAAACCATGCTCCTCAGCGATCAGGATCTGCGCCTTTCTCCCTCTGCCTGACAATCGGAGGAGTCTGCTTCTGTCAACAAGCCCCTTTTTTTCGGGGTCAGTAGGGGGAAGAAGTTTTGCGGAAAGCGGTCTCAGCAGAATTTCCCGGAAACCGGACAGCCTCGCGACTCTGTTGAGCGACCCCCTGTTCTGAGACATTGGTCTCTGACCTGCAACTTCTCCGGAGAATATTAAATCGAACTTTTCGACCGAAGCAATTTCACCCAGTTTCCTGAACATTCCTGCATGGCAGTCTATGCATGGGTTGCAGTTATTCCCGAACCCGCTGGGAGGATTGCGAAGCAGAGATATTATTGTCTGTGAATAGTCGATTGAACGCCATGGAATTCCAAGCTGCATGGCTCCCGTTCGACCGGCATCGGAGTCAAAGAACGGGCTGAAGAATGAAACGGCCTCGACTTCAATGTTCTGGTCCAGAAGAACCTTAGCGGCGATCATACTGTCAAGACCACCGGAAAAAGCTCCCAGAGCCCTTACGCCCATCTTGTGTGTGATCCTTTTATGATCTTCCACCCTTTACTCTTCGCCAGTTTACGCAGCCTTCCGTCAGGATATACCGCAATTGCCGATCCGCTCTGTTTCATGATGAATCTGTCTGCCCAGGAATCTCCCAATGCGATACAGTTTTCTGAACTGATCCCTTCTTTCTTGCAGATCTGTTTCATCAGTATGGCCTTGTTCCGTCCCCATGGACGCAATTTTGTGAGATTTCCACTGAATCTGTTATTAATGATTTCAGGAATGCTTGCAAAAACAAGATCTGCGGAAAGTTCCTCTGCTACAACCCCGGCAATGTATTCCAGGGAAGCTGAAAGGATCACTATTTTACTGCCTGCTTTGCTCAATTCCCGAATATATGCAGCTGTCCAGCTGTGCAGTCTGTTCCGGGCGAGTCCTTCTGCCAGTTTTCCTGCCTCTGTTTCCGCTGTCTCAGGGGAAATATCCACCAGATATGTTCTGTTCCACCCTTTTCCTTCCCTCAGTGTCCGGAGAGGGTGAAGCGGATACGAAAGGAGAAACCGCAGCAAACCGTATGGAGAAAGTATCCGATTTTTCAGCAAACGCTTGAGAAAAAGCTTTTCGGACGATACGGAAAGGAGAGTGCCGTCCAGATCAACAAAACACATCTTCGGAATCTCAGCACCGTTCATCATTATCTGCTTATTCTCTTCATCACACAAGCGGCGGCGCGATCCTCACTCCTCGACCGGTGCCGGGCGTATTATCGAACACTGCGGTTATATGAACAAGAATTCCAGGAAAGATCCTTGGAAATTCACCATGGAACAATGTGTGAGCCATATTGGTGTATTTGACTATATCCAGGGCATATTCACTTGCTTCTGAATCGTTGGGAGCTATAAGCTGTCCTATTCCTCTGACTTCGTATGATTTGCTGTCAAGAAATACCAGCGAGGTTGTAGGTCTTTCCATCAGATTAAGAAAAGTGTGTGTTTCAAATTCAGGTGTACTGTAAAGTTCCAGTGAAATCATTTTTGTCAGATCAAATTTGCCTGTATCCGAATAGAGGTTAATCAGATAGTCAAGTCTTGGACCCATTCCTCCGGACAAAAGGTTTTCCATTTCCTCCAGAAGATCCTTTATGATTTCTCTTCTCGGGCAGAGTCCCATTCCCTTGAAAGCGTTGTTTATTTCCAGTCTGCTGTCAGCCCGCTCCGCGCCCCATGTCGCCATCGCGGCGTTATGCGGTCCCGCCAGAGAAGGGGGAGACCCGCCCTCACCACTGAACATGAGAGAGATATTCTCAAGGACATCCAGCCGGGCTGATAGATTCCAGTCCATGAACTGCTGTGGAAGCTCGATTGTTCTGAATTCGTCCCATCTTCCATCAAGATATGCTCTGATAATCCCGGAAGCTTCCTGAGAAGCGTCTACCTTTGTCTGATGAAATGATCCTTCAGCCCAGAATTCATCCATTCCCTGTTCCCATTCTCCGGCAAGTGCTCTGCCGGCCACAGAGGAGAGTAACAGCGCCCCGCCCAGTTTACCCGTTTTACTCAGAAATTGTCTTCTGTTGAGTTTCTCTTCTGATTTTCCTTTCTTAGCCAAGACAGGCCCTCCTTAATTCAATAGCCTTATTCTTTCGAAGTATATTATCTTCTGCAATTGATAGACAGGAGAAAGATTGTCCAAAATAACTGATGCCGCAAGGGCAGAAGAATATGATACTCTGACCGATCTCTGGTTTAAATCTCTTTCAGAGGATATCTCTGTTGAGGAAATGATCACGGTTTTTTCTGTTCTGAAGCAGAACGGCAGGGAATCTCTTGCCCATGAACTGCTTGAACTGACAATTGAGGAAATGGAGAAAAGCGGGGCCGCCAGGCTTTCAGACCTGCTCAGAAAATCCGCCTGTATCTTCAGCTATTCCGAATCTCTCAGAAAATCTCTGATAGAATCTCTTAGAGACGAGCACCTCATGTTCCAGCCCCTGGAGAATTTTCTGAGTTTGAGCGGTCTGACAGCGAAGGATGCTCAAATCGATATCTCATGGAAAAAGTTCCGGAATCTCATGCATTACAGAGAAGGTGGATATCTTTTTCATCACATATTCGGTCCGGGACGCATTATCAGAATAAGCCGGACATTCATCTCTATCGATTTTCAGAAATCTATGAATCATGATATGAAATTAGATGTTGCGCTTGATACAACCATCCCTCTTGAGCCTGATTCTCTCACCGTTTTGAGATGGTGTGATCCGTCAGCCTTTATTCGTCTCTTCGACAGCTCTCAAGCTGAGTTCCTGAAGAGGCTTCTTGGAGAACCGTTCGGAAATCCGCAGGAAATAACTCTGCAGGATCTGATTCCCGTGTTTACAGATTCCGAAATCAAGTATACAGAAGCCTGGAAGCGTATGAAGAAAACAGCATCTGTTACGCCGGGCTTCACTGATCTCGGAGATCGTATTGTACTTCTGAATGAAACCATCAAGGAATATGATCAGATACGCAATATCATCAATCGTAGAACATGCTCGGTTTCTGACAAAACAAAAGAGATTCAGGCTCTCCTGAAATCGTCAGTATCTGTTACCCCCCCCGGGATGACTGATCTGCTTGATGATGTGAAGAATATTTCAAGTCCTGAAACAGGCTCTCTTTTCGAACTGCTCTGGACACTTACAGAAAACGGCAAAACAGATGATTTCATGAAAATTGCTTCAAATTATATTGAAAAAACTTCCGCAAGGGGTTTGAGAGCCTTCTTCGAAATTCATTCACCATCCTGCAAAAAATTGTACCTTGAACTCATTCTCTCAGGAAAAGCAGACCGTCAGGAAAAACTTCAGCTCATAATGAAGCTGAAAAGATCGCCCTGGGAACATTGCGCAAAATTCCTTGAGAAAACTGACCCCGAATTGCTGAACGAGTGCATCGGATCTTTTCTGTCTGATCCATCAGAAACAGACCGGTTTCTCTGGGCACTCTGTTTTCTGGCTACACACGAAGGTTTTGATGAAACCCCTTTCGATGAAGAACAGATCAAACTGTTCATGGACTATCTGATATTCGCTAAAGCGGACACTCAAAAAAAAGTTGTTATTCTTCTCATGGGTTACCTTAAAGAAAAATTGAACGGATACCTTTCTTCAATTGACACCCGGAAATTGAGCAATTATCTCGATTGTTTCGATACCAGTTCCATCATTCACCGCGAAGGATTGTTTCTTGCGATCGGAAGAGAAATTTCGCGAAGAAGAGAGTCGGGAGCCATAAAATCATTGAAACAGCACTTCTGGGAATCCGATACACTCTTTTCCAGCAGAAAAGCTATCGAACGGCGAAAAACGGATTCCCTCTATTTGAAGCGTGTTGAAATTCCCGCGGCTGCGGATGCCATAGGGGAGGCTGCGTCCCATGGAGATCTTTCAGAGAACGCGGAATATGCGGCGGCAATAGAAAAGCGGGATCTGCTTCTTGACAAGCTCCGAAGATGGAATGATGAGCTTGATAAGTACCAGGTGTATCCAGTATCGGAGATCAGCTCTTCGATCGTTTCTCCCGGAATAAAAGTTGTGCTTGAATGCTCAGGAGATTCGAATTCAAGACGGGTGTTAGATATTGTGGGGCCGCTGGACTCCGACCCGGAAAAGAACAGGATCAATTACATGGCTCCAGTCGGTAAAATCGTTCTCGGAAAATCAAAGGGAGATACAGTCATGCTTCCGGGAACCGGTGATGAAAAATGGAGAATAGTCTCCCTTGAGATACTTTTGGATATTCAAGAATGATGATCTGCCAGAAATGCGGTTCTGAACATCATTCTGAAACAATAGGATTCAAAGCGTATTGCGAGAGCTGCGGAAGCTATCTCCACTCGTGTATTCAGTGCAGTATCTACGACCATAAAGCTGAAAGATGCCGCTCTCTGACTACTGAAGCAGTGCGAGACAGAGGGGGTATTAATTTCTGCGAGGAGTACATGCCTGAATGCCGGTCTCCTTCTTCTCTGTCTGACGGCTTTTCCGCCTCAAAGGACAGTTTCAATAAGCTCTTTGGAGATCCGGATCACAAACTGAATCAGAGGCGCGAAACAATTGATTAGTATTGTATCCGGGAAATGCCATCTCGGTTTTCGAGGATCAATTATCCTTTTTCTATTGACCGCTGGTTATCTGATGGTTTACCTTCTCTATCCATCAACCATCCGGTTCGCTGCCGTGGGAACTATCCTTGGCGGAATTCTGATCGTTATGAATCCTCGGCCGGTCTCCTGTCTGCCCTTTTTACCTCTGATTTTCGTTCTTGGCGGAAGTACCATGCCGTTGGGAGTTTTTCATCCCTCTCTTCTGACTCTGGTAGTATTCGCCTTTTTCGGTTTCTATATTCTGGACAAAATGGTCTGGAACGAACCTTTTCCAAAATTTCCTCTTCCGGCGAAATTAATTTTCATGGCGCTGGCGCTTCAGCTAATCAGTATTGCCGTTTCAATCCATATACATGGTCAGTACTTCTGGAACGCTGTAAGAGAGGGGAGCAGTGTATTTCTTTTCGTACCGCTCGTATTCATCGTTCCTGATCTCTGCAACACTGAAGACAAGCTTCGGAGGCTTGGAAGGAGTCTTATACTGACCCTTCTACTGGCAGGAGCTGCCGGTATAGTCGAGTATATATCTATTTCGGGTTTTTCAAGAGTAGATATGTCAATCGGTTACATATACAAAGGGAGAATTTCTTCATTCCTTGGTAATCCTAATGTTTTCGCGGGATACCTGGAACTGGCAGTTCCTGTCGCAATTGCACTCGGACTTTGGGAAAAAGCAGCAAAATGGCGGGCTATCGCTCTGATTGCCGCTCTTCTGGGGATTTTGTGCACCCTGTTCACTTTCTCAAGAGGAGGACTTTTCTCCATGGTAGTCGGGGTTGGAGCGGTACTAGTCTATCGTTTCAGAAAACGTCTATGGATACCGGTTCTGATAAGTATTCTATTTGTTGGATTTCTGTTGAAGAATGCGGATGTATTCGAACGTCAGATGAGTTTTTTCATGAATCCGGGGAAATTGATTAACCAGCCTACTCTACTTCACCGGGGTGTTACTTACAGAGGTGCCTGGAACCAGTTCCTCGACTCGCCTGTTACCGGCGTCGGCTGGGGAGCTGAAGAATTCTTCTGGGGAAATACAAGAATCTACAGTTTCTGGGAGATAAGGCATTCTGTAAGCACCGAACCCATTAAATACTTTGGTGGACTCAACAGCCTGTTCCTGACCCACGCAGTTAGAGGAGGGTTAATTTCTATCGGCGGGTTATGTCTGATCGTTCTCGCGGCTGTTACCGCTTCAATCACTGCAATCAGAAAAGCGCATTTTCCCTGGGGAATCGGTTTTGGCGCCGGGCTTCTGGGATTCGGTATACACCAGATCATGGACAATTTCCTCTGCTGGACACAGACAAGCAGCTTCTTCTGGCTCTACATCGGTATTCTGCTCACAGCCGTATCAATTTTCAGTAAAACCGGCAAAAAAGTATGAAGATACTTGTAGCAACCTACCACGCTCTTCCGGGGTACTCCGGTGGATGGGCCACTCCTCTTGAATTGATGGAGGAGGATTATAATGTCAGATACGTGGTCGCAAAGGGTGAGGAAGGGTACTACGAACTGGAAAATATCCGGGTATACGGACTTCGGAAAGTCTTCAGGAGCAAGCCGACAGCCGGTCTTACAGGCAGACTGTGGAATAAACTTTCCGAGACCGCCTTCGGTTTCGCTATCAGGAATGAATTCAGAACATTCCAGCCTGATTTCGTACTCTGCCTTGATATAATTTCCGCCCGGCAATGCGTCTCCCTCGGAATACCGTATGCTCTCCGATTTCATGCTCAGCCTTCGACTACCCCTTTGAGAGAAATAGAACGTCTGTTGAGCAGTGCTATCTTCTCCACCATGAGCCCGAGCATAAACATCCCCGGCGTAGAGGTATTGCCGCATACTGAAAACCTGGACAGGTTCACATATATCGAACATCCTTCCGCGGAGGAAGTCGTTCTTGTAGTTTCGACACTGGATAGTCTCCGTCGGCCAATGCTTTTCGTCGAAGGGGTAATGAAATCTTCTCTGAAGGGGACTATTCTCGGTGATGGCCCCCTGAGAAAAGAAGTAGAGAGTGCCTGCATCGCTTCCAGGGGGAAATTGATGTATCATGAACCTGTTCTTCGAACCGGGTTGCCGGCTTTTCTGAGCCGCTTCCAGATAGGGGTTGCATCCTATATCAAAGTTCCTGAAATATACCAGATGAAGGTTCCTGAATATCAGGCTTCAGGAATCTTTCCATTAGTAATGCCCTGGACCCATCTTGCGCTGGAAGCTCCGGAACTTACAAAAACATTTGAGACACCGGAAGAGCTTGCTGCGCTTATTGACGACACTGCAAAGCATTGGGATGACACACTTGAAACAAGGAGAAAGGGCAGAGATTTCGCACTGAAACATCATCATGTTGCTCAGGCAAAACAGCGTTTCAGAGAGATCCTCGAAGAATCAGGTCTTATATGACCGGTCGTTTCCCAAGGCTCTTTATCTTTCGGAGTACCGAACGGGACACCTCTGACCCCAGAGAGATCAGCAGGGCGATATAAACCGTTGTTCCAGAGGCAAGATACAGAATCACTTTCCCGGATTTGTTCACGAATCCGCCATGCAGGTCATACGGTACTACCTGTTTCATGAGAAGCATCGTTCCCGCCATTGCCGCTACTCCGAGGAAAATTTTCAGGTGCTCAATGGCAAGGTCTGTTCCATTAATATTTCCCGTCTTCTTTCGAAGGAAATAGAGGAGCAGCACAACTTTCGCGGATGATGAAATCGTTGTGCCCAGGGCAAGTCCTCCAATCCCCAGCGGAGCGATAAGAATGAAATTGAGCAGAACATTCACTATTATTCCCCATATACCTATCAGAACAGGTGTAGTTGTATCCTTCAACGCGAAAAACGCTCTCGATATGACAGAACCAAAGCTGAAGGATGCAAGCCATGGCGCATAGAACATCAATGAATATGCAACCATTCGGGAATCACTTATACTGAATTCCCCTCTCTGGAATAGAAGAGACACCAGAGGTACGGAAAGAACCATAAGAATAGCAGATCCGGGAATCATCAGGGATGAGTTCCAGTTGAGAAGGGTTTTCAGTTCCTCTCTGAATAATACTGCATCTTCTTTTGCCGACAGGGATGAAAAAGAAACGTTAGCAAGCGTAGAAATGGGCAGCAGCAGTATCGAAAAGAGTATCTTGATTATCCTGTTGGCGTATTCAAGAGCCGTAACGCTGCTCTCTATGAGAAATGATGCGAGAATCTTGTCAGCAACCGGACCGAGAAAACCGAAAACAGTTCCGCCGATTATCGGAAGCGCCATCCTTATCTGCCTTGCGAAGTCAGGATCCACAGGGTTCAGCTCTATATGAAACGAGTGGTGGAGCCTCCAGGTAATAATCAGCAGCACTATAAACATCCCGACGGAACCGGTGAGTACGGACAGTGGAAGAACCATTATTCCAACGGACCCGCTCAGAAGAAAAACTATTGCCAGTGATGTGGTTATCTCAATTACTCTGAGAATTGAGGTCAGCCCATACCGTTTCTCAACGTTGCACAGCCCCTGTAGAACGCCGCTGAGAGCGCTGAGGACAAGGATGGGAAGCATCATTTTCAGCATGACAGAAGCAAGAGAAAGCGCTTCCTGATCCAGACCGGGTCCCACTGCAAAAACCAGATGCCGACTCAGAAAGAACAGTGTCCCGGAGAGTATCAATCCTGCCAGTCCGGTCCAGGTCAGTATTCTGTTGAGAAGAGCTTCTGCAGCCTGGCGCCCTTTCTGTTCCTTCACATTCGAGTAAATCGGTATTAAGGTCGCTCCGATGGAATGTGATATAACCTCTCTGACAAGAACAGGAAATACCAGGGAGACGGCAAACGCATCGGTTTTCCATGAAGTACCGAATACTCTCGCAATCTCCACCTGTCTGAGGTAAGTAAATACAGCCGCTATGAAATTCCCGAAAGACATCAGCGAAAACCCGCTGCCTCTGCCCTTCGATGAACTGAACCATTTCAGAAACTTTCTATCCGGCATATATGACCTGCACTCAATCCTGCTTCCTGACAGGAAGAGATCTGTACACATCCATTGTTTCTCCTGCCGCCTTCAGCCAGCTGAATTCACTTGCCCTTTTCAACCCTTTTTCCGAGAATTCCTTCCTTCCAATACTATCCATTGCCAGCATTCTGATTGCTTCAGCGATGCTGTCCTTTGAAACAGGATCAACCAGAAGCGCCGCGTTTCCCGCAATTTCGGGCATCGATGAAATGTTCGATGTTATTACAGGCGTGCCGCAGGCCATCGATTCAAGAACAGGAAGACCAAACCCCTCGTAAAGAGAAGGGTAAATAAAAAATTCGGCCAATGAAAGAAGAGCCTGTACATCCGCGCTGTCTATATGCCCCGTCATGAACACCTTTCCCTCGGTCACACCGTTTTGCAGTTTCTCAAAAATGGGTCCTGTTTTCCAGCCGACACCACCTGAAATGACAAGAGATTGTGGAATCGAATCAGTCACACTGTAAAAAGCGTCCAGGAGATTTGTGAGATTTTTCCGTGGTTCAAGAGTGCCGAGAAATAGAAAGAACCGCTCCGGGAGAGAAAACCTGTTCCGGACCTTTTCCAGTATGGCTTCATCTCGGATCGGTTTGTATTCCGGAGGGGGAGCTTCATGAATGACAGTGATCTTGTCTGAAGTGTCCGGGAAATTATTTTTCAGTTCTTTCGCAGTGAATTCGGAGACCGCTATTATCCTTGCTGCTTTCTTCACGAAAAATGGATACATCAGATTGACCAGATGAGCTTTCCGGGTATGAAACTCTGGATAAAGATATCCTGAAAGGTCATGAACGGTAAGGACGCCTGGAACGGGAAGCACCATGGGGAGTCGATAATACAGCCCGTGAAAAAGATCAATTCTGTCCTTCTTTAATCGAAGCGGCAAGGCAAGCTGGAACCACATCTGGAAGCGGGGAGAGGGGCTGCTCAGCACAATTGTTCTGAAATTGTCCGGTAATCCCATATCAAATGGAATCGGACGATTTGTGTAAAGGAAGTATTCGTTCATTCTGTCTATGACCGCAAGCCCTTTAAGCAGTCTCTGAATGTAGTTTGGTATTCCGGATATCTCCCAGATAAGCGGCGAGATTTCCATTCCTATCCGCATATCACTTTTCCTCCTCGGGAGATAATATCCTTCTATCTATCCTTCAATCGCATGAGTCAACCACCCTCCGCTGAATCAGAGGGCTTGTAAGTGTCCTCAAGCGGTGCCGCAATCCGGCTGAAGCCGTTTTGGCGCCTTG
>CBDVBK010000025.1:0-45153 GCA_965372215.1 uncultured bacterium
GATATATCTCTGTAACTTCCAGGCCGGGGATGAATTCTCACAGACAGGAAAACTAATACTCTCCAGGTAGCATGAACTACGGGATATCATTCATCTCTTTATCTGATCAATACCTTTCTCTATAACTCTATTACAGGTATGCACCAGGCTCCGGAGTCATAATCTTCCTCTTCCTGATCTGCCATCGTATCCGCATCGATGATGTCTGCTGCTATTCTCCACTTGTGAAAGTAGGTGAAAGAGTCCTCTACATACCATTCATAGGTATAAATCCCGTCTCCGGCGGTTACATCACCGAAATTACCGTCATCGTACATCAGGTGTCTTGGCCATGTTGGACAGGGACCGGATATTCCCGAAGCGTCATTTCCCGAGTATGATAGAGCAATGAATATTTTCAGATATGGAAGGAGCTTTTAATGGCACTTGTTAAGTGCGCCTGGTGCAAGGGCACAGGCGTTGATGGTATCGGAGATTCCCCCTGTGATGTTTGCGAAGGCGACGGTCACATCAATGTACCGGAACCCGCAACCCCATGCGGAAGATGTAAGGGAACCGGCAAAATCTACAACGAAGTTCTTGAGGAACACGGGAAATGCGGCGGCTGCAACGGATCAGGCTGGGCCAGCTGAAAGAATATCCGGTATCGCAGTAAAATTATTGGTGAATATGGTACAGGTCAGTATGTAATCGCGTCGGGAGAATCTCCTTCTGAGGATTTACTTTCAACACAGATGAATACTCCTGAAGGAACACATATCGCCAGATCCCCGGCTGATGTCAGCCAGCCCTTTCTGACGCAGTCCTGTCCGGGACATGGAGATTCCGAAATTCTGGCTCTGCTGCTGTCAATCTGTATCTCCAGCTGTCCGATGTTTCCATTAATTCTGAAGGAAGTATCCCGGTCAAGCGGTAGATATTCAGTGTTTCCAGCGGTGTGAATGACCAGCATCAGTCCGTCTGAATCCTGTGCGCTGTCTGAGAAATGCACCAGAAGGAGAATCAAACCTGCGATAAAAGGTATGAGGAGATCGGTCAGGCGGAAGAACGGAATATCCTTATTTGATTTCATGAACAAGATTCAAATCACGACCGCATGCCCTGCAGACGCCTTTGTTCATGCCGTCCGTTTTCACTTGAATACCGGCTCTGCTCACGCACAGATTAGAGCAGGATGGACAGACGATATCCCCGCTGTCCAGCCCCACGTTCCCGAGATAGACAAAATTGAGTTTCTCGGAGAACACTTCCTTTGCGTGAATGAGCGTCTCAATTGGAGTAGGATGGCTCTTCAGCTTGTACCGCGGAAAATATCTTGAAATATGAAGCACTGTATCGTCACCACACTCATGTGCAAGCCAGACAGCCATTTTTTTCCATTCATCAGGATCATCATTTTCACCCGGAATAACAAGAAATGTAACCTCCAGATGACATTCAGAATCCGCCAGTATCTTCAGTGTATTCAGAACAGTCGGCAGTGATCCGGCGCAATGTTTTATGTAAAACTCCTCCGACCAGGATTTAAGATCAATATTCCAGGCATCGGTTATTCCTATCAACTGCTTGAGAGGCTCCGGATTGATCATTCCATTTGAGACCATTACCGAGACGCCGCCTTTTTCCCGGACAAGTGGCGCGGAATCATAAATATACTCGTACCATATTGTAGGTTCTGTGTAGGTGTAGGCTATTCCGACACTTCCGCTGTTCATAGCCATCAGGGCAAGATCGGGCGGGGAGACATACCGTACAGGCACATCATTGCCCTGGGAAATCGACCAGTTCTGGCAGAAATCACAGCTCATGTTGCATCCGGCCGGACCGGTTGAGAGAATTGATGAGCCGGGAAGAAAATGGTATAGCGGTTTCTTTTCAATCGGATCTATCGAAAGCGATACGCATCCGCCATAACCGGGAAGATATGGAACTCCGTTTTTAACGCCCCTGACTCTGCAAAACCCGTAAGGGATGGAATCAGCACCCCATGTGCACCCTCTGGGACAGAGCAGGCATCTCCACTTTTCCCCGTCTTTCTCAAACCACTCGGGTTTTCTCACACTCTCCCCCTTCTCCACTCCGTCAGATTCCCGGCTTCATCCTCCATTATTACAATAATCAAACTGAAGAGTGAATCAGGTACTGAAGATGCAATAGCTGTTCCTCCTACCGCGATAGCTGTAGCCAGCGCATCGGCAACCGCTGATCTGTCAGAAACCACCGTAACTGAAGCCACCCCTGTCTGCGGATATCCGGTGCGGGGATCAAGGATATGACAGAACCGGCTTCCGTTTTCGAATATGCAGCTTTCATAGTCTCCTGAAGTCGCAACCGCACCATTCTCAAGCATGATCATTTCCTGAATCTCATCCAGTCTTGGATTTCTGACTGCAAGCTTCCAGATTCTCCCGGTTTCAGGATCACCTCCACAGCGAATTTCCCCTCCAATCTCAACCAGAACCGCGCATGCACCGCGCTTCATAGCGAGATCAAAGACCCGATCAGCTGTATAACCTTTCGCTATCGCGCCAAAATCAAGTAGTGTTCCCGGATTCAATCGGATTGTATCGGAGGAGATTGCCAGGTTTTCAAGACCGGATACGGAAAGAGCGTTCTCAATCGAAAGACTGTCCGGAATATGAGGATCATCCGGAAATCCCCATACGTTAACCAGAGCTCCGATTGATGGGTCAAAAAGTGAATCCGTCACAGAGGCAATGAGGAATGAGACTTCCAGAAGATGCTGGAGATCGATGGACAATTCAGAGGTGCATGCATAACCGTGTTTGTTCAATAAAGATACTTCTCCCTGACTGAACACACCCAGTTCAAAATCAAGATGCCTTGCAAGTGAATCCATTGAGTTCAGGATATGAGCTGCTGATCCTTCCCGCGTAATAACTGCATATGTCGCAAATGTTCCAAGTACCGGAGTTCTTCTGCGTATCTCAACGAGTTCAGGTTGTTTCTCCGTAAATACTGTCCGAACCAGAACAGCAATCAGAATAGTAAACAGCAGAACGAGCATCAGAACATACGACGACAGTTTCCTTCCCCCGGGCATCAGAATAGCTCCTTCTTCTCCTCCTCTTTCTTAATGTCCAGATGATATCTGCAGTATTTGGATCCGGGTACTGAAGGTCGACCGCACTCAATACATTTAAGTGTATCGCCTGCTTTACGGCGAATTTCCTGGGGTGGCGCGCCGAAGCCTGATATATGCATGAATATCAATCCAGCAGCGGATAAAGGTATCAGGAATGAAGCAAGACCGGCCAGAGCCCAGCTGAATGTCCGGGAGCCGCCAAGGAGGAATCCAAGAGTCCAGATCAGAATACTGGCTATAAGACAGATTTTCAATATCGTTCTGAGTCTCCTCAAGATTATTCCTTTCTGCTAAAACAGATCAATGAAACTGATTATGTGATTAACTCCAAGAACGGCAATCCCGGTTTCTTTCTCGCCGGACACAAGCAGAGCGATTCCACCTGCTTCCACCGCAATATTCAACCAGCCGATTCCCCTTCCGCTATCGATCTGTCCCCAGCCCGGAAACAGAAGTGATTTCCAGGGATGAACAGAATCGGATACTTCGGATACCTCAGTCAGATCAGGTATATCCTCATAAGGAATGTATCCAGGGATTCCAGGTCTTCGGAGTAATGTTGGAAATCCGGCGGTTCCAACTTCAAACTCCCTGAGTTCAGCTGACCGCCATAAGTCCAGCTGACTTAAAGTACCGTTAAGAACACTGTCAATGCTTGAGATGGAACATCTTATTGAGATCCAGCTCATGTCGTCAAGATCAACTACATCAAGCGCAAGATCCGTAATCCTCATTCCGGGAAAACGATCCAGACAGTCTTCGATCACAGTGAATATTCTGTTCATGGTGTACAATGGAATACTCGCGGAGTATTCAAGAAGTCCTGAAAACTCCAGATTTACAGCACTCAATGAATCAGGATATACGCTGTGCTCGCCTTCCAGTATCATTCCCGCTCTGGTAGTCAGTTCGAGCTGAGTTCTACCTGTTTCAGGAACTCCCCTTGTAATCTGAATTCTTATTACACTTACAAAAGGCTCTCCCTGTATGAGATCCTGAACTACCGCGAACTCAAATGGGGTCTGAGCGACGGCTAAAGAAGCAAGTAAAAGTAAATTCAATATAATGATTCGCATCCGGGTCTCCTCTTCAGAAATCCATCGTTATTCTGCGCCAGTTATCACCGGCAACTGCTTCCACGCTATTCTTATCCCATCCTCTTCTATCCAGAAGTTCAAATATCTCAGGCCAGACCGAACAGTCATGCACTCCTGCAGGAAGGGATATCGTACCGTCGAAATCGCTTCCCATACCAGCATGCCCGGTGTCGGTGATTTCAATAATATGCTCAAGATGATCCGCAATAGTCTCAATCGAAGCATCCTTCCCAAGAAAATCAGGAACAAACGTTACTCCTATAACTCCGCCGGAGCTGGCTATTTCCCTGATATCATCGTCGGGAAGATTGCGTGGAATGTCCAGAATACTTCTGCAATTGCAATGAGTGGCAACAGTTCTGATGCCTAGCGAAAGCAGATCCTTTCTCGATTGATCGCAAAGATGTGATACATCCAGAATGACTCCCGCATCATGAAGCTGCAAAGCCAGGTTCTTCCCCGCTACTGAAAGACCTGTATCCGCGCCTATTCCACCGCCGAGGGAATTCTCACCATTCCAGGTCAGAGAAGCAAAGGATAATAAATCAATTATTTCTTCTCTGTTCTCAATATCTATAAGGGGTTGGCAACCCTCCAGCAGCAGAAGAAGGTGTATTGAGGATCTGTCCCTGACTTCTCTGAAAAGAGAAATCCCATGATGAAAAGCAGCCATCTGATCTGCTGCGGCTTCAGCACATACCGCGGTTAAAAGTTGAGTAACACCGGCACGCTTCGCTCTGGGCTGATCAACATGCGTTACTTCATTCCCTTGAAGGAAACTTTCAGCATCCGGCAGTTTAAGAAGTGTATCAACATGGGCGTCGAATACTGATGGGTTCACTCGCTGCCGTTCTCAAATGTCGAAGAATCCGGTGGGAAGAATATACGGGAGAATCCGCCTACAAATGTGTCAGCTTTGATGATCAGAAAGATAACAAACAGAAGTAACAGAATATAGAATAGAGTTCTGGCTTTCCCGCTTTTCCGAGGGTGTTTGTCCTGCCAGTCACTGATGATTCCCATTTCTGCTACTCCATGAGCTTTTCTATCCTGAATTGACGGCGAAATGTGGGAATTCCGGGAAATACAATTGAATCAGGATAGGATACAACGTATACGTTACCCACGAATCCGGTTCCGCTGTATAAGAGTGACTGATAGACCGCATTGGAACACTCATCTGAGTTCCTGTACTCTCCCCATTTTATCAGGAATTCCGCTGGCCGGCGGGAAATGGGATAATTATTCATAACTTCCTCATATACTTCATCAAGCTCGCTCTGAACTCTGGATGGAGTCCCGTATAACACAATAACGTATTTGATCACGACGCTGACCACAAGAATCACAACCGCGAATATAATCACGTAAAGGTTGTTTCTACGTTTCAATAAATCCAGCATAATTCCCTACCATCCTGACAGGCATCGCCTGATTATGTCTTTCGCTGCCTCTTCCAGAAGTCTGTTTCTCGCATCAATCTCTGTCTCTCTGTCAGGGTCATAAACCAGCCACGTGCTGACACTTTCATTACTGATTATATCTGTTTCCCTTAAAAGATCAATGAAAGTTATTTCAACTCTGATTTCAAGCTTATACTCCTCCACCTGTTCCGAGGATGTATAGGAATAAGGTGTTTTTGAATATGCCGCAATGGTTCCCTCTATCTCTGAATCCTGCCCCTCAAGCACTACGGCGAGCCTTCCATCCATTACCATCATTTCAGTTACCCTGGATGTGATATCCTGTTCAAGACCGTACTGCGTCACTCTGCTTCTGATCGGAAAGATCTTAACAGACTGAATGTGTTCCGGAAGGCTTCCTCTGAAACCATAGCTGCACGCAACACCTAGTGTCAGCAGAAGTACCACTGCGATAGGCAGAAACAGAAAGCTTCTATTTCCCCGAATGGCCAAACCCGCCGCCACCCCTTTCCGTGTCAGGCAATTTCTCAATAGTCTTGAATACAGGATAGGCGACAGGAGCAAGAACTGCCTGAGCTATTCTGTCGCCCCGTTCCACCAGGAAAGTTTCATCCCCCAGATTAGCCAGAATGATCTGAACCTCACCTCTGTAATCCGAATCAACCGTACCGGGGGAATTCAAAACAGTTACACCGTGTTTCAAAGCATTACCGCTTCTTGGTCTTATCTGCCATTCATACCCGGTCGGTATCGACACCTTGAGACCGGTCGGAATGAGAACTCTCTTCCCCGGATCTATTGCGACAGGTGAATTATTGGCAGCCATCAGATCCACACCGCTTGAGCCATGAGTCGCCCTCGCAGGAAGGGGAAGATCACGAGCATGCTCAAGCACTTCAAGCAATACTTCTATACCCATATATTTTCCCCATCCTTCAGAACAATCCGTCACTTAATCGAAGATGTCTCAGCTTTTCTTATCAACATCTTTCATTGTCAGATCGATCTTACCGTTATCTTTGATACCTGTAACCTTAACTTTCACATGCTGTCCCCGTTTGAGAACATCTTCAACGTTCTCAACTCTATCTTTGCTGATCTGACTGATGTGAACCAGGCCATCAGTACCGGGCATTATCTCAACAAATGCTCCGAAATTCAAGATATTGACAACAACACCGTCATATGTCTGACCAATCTTTGGTTTCCCTGTTGAAAGCTCTATCAGTTCCAGAGTTCTGTTGGCAGCTTCAGCGTCATCTGACAGGATAACGACCGTACCGTCATCCTCAATATTGATGTCCGCGCCGGTTTCTTCCGTTATCGCACGGATGTTCTTTCCTCCGGGGCCAATCAGTTTACCTATCATGTCTTTTTCGATCGATATCGTGTATACCCTTGGAGCGTATTCACTTAAAGTTTCACGTGGTTCACTGATGACAGAGTCCATTTCATCCAGAATGAAGATTCTGTTCTCTCTGGCTCTGCCCATAGCTTCCCCGAGCACGTCAAGCGATATTCCTTCAACTTTGAGATCCATCTGTATTGCTGTGATACCTGTTCTTGTTCCCGCTATTTTCAGGTCCATATCACCGAGATGGTCTTCAACACCGGCGATATCTGAGAGAATAATGTGATTATTCCCATCAGTTACAAGACCAAGCGCGACACCGGCTACAGCATCTGATACAGGAACTCCGGCATCCATCAGGCTGAGTGAGCCTCCGCATATGGTGGCCTGGCTGGAAGAACCGTTCGATTCCAGAATATCCGATACCACTCTTACCGTGTAATTGAAGTCTTTCTTTTCCTTCGGCATTACATGAGAAAGCGCCATCTCAGCAAGATGACCGTGGCCGATTTCCCGTCTGCTGGGTCCGCGAGCGGGTCTGACTTCACCAACACTGAATGAAGGGAAATTGTAATGAAGCATGAAATCCTTCGTGTATTCACCCATCAGGGCATCGATGCGCTGTACATCTCTTGCGCCGCCAAGAGTGACCGCGACAAGTGCTTGAGTCTCTCCTCTGGTGAACAGTGCGGAACCATGAGGACGCGGCAGTACTCCAACCTCACATGTGATCTTGCGTACATCGCCTTCAGCGCGACCATCCGGGCGTTTGCGATCTACAAGCAGTTTCTGTCGAACAAATAACTTTTCCGCATCATGAACAGCATTTGAAATTATTTTTCGAAGCTGTACTTCATCATCCATATGTTCGTATTTGCCTGCAAGTTTTTCAAGAGCACTATCTGCAGCAACCTCTCCCGCTTCTGAAAGAGCATTCTTTTCACCGTTTCCATATACTTTTTCAAACTCCGGAAAGGCGATTCCATTAATTATTCCCTGCAGATCCTCCGGAATAACAATTGCGATTTCCGGCTGACGTTTTTCCCTGCCGGCAAGATTCTGAAGCTCAATCTGAAGCTCATTTATCCTGGCTGCTTCAGTCGCGGCGAGTTTGATTGCCTCCAGTACCAGCTCTTCCGAAAGCTGATCAGTAGAACCCTCAAGCATAACAACATCGCTGCCTTTAACGGCAACAATAAGATCCAGTTCGCTTATCTTCTGTTCATCCATTGTTGGGTTTATTACAAACTTTCCATCAATTCTTCCGATTTTGACTGATGATACAGGTCCGTCCCAGGGGATATCTGATATCAACAATGAAGCGGAAGCCCCAACCATCGCCAGCAGACTCGGATCGTTCTGACCATCTGAACTCAGAACCAGACAGTATACCTGTGTCTCCTCCATGTATTCCGATGGAAACAGAGGTCTTAGTGGTCTGTCTATCAGTCTGGCTGTAAGAATTTCCTTCGCCTGTGGCTGACCTTCTCTTCTGAAGAAGCCACCCGGAATCTTACCTGCGGCATATGTTCGTTCACGGTACTCTATCGTAAGCGGAAAGAAAGGGAGATCTCTCAATCCGCCTGAAGTCGCCGCTACAAGAACGGAAGAATCTCCATATGTAACGTACACTGACCCATGAGCCTGTTTTGCCATACGACCGGTCTCGATCGAAAGTGTTCTTCCAGCTATTTCACATTTCACAACATTTGACATTTTTCCTTTTACCATCTCTTCTTTTTATAATCCCCGCGGTCTTGCAGGAACTATTTGTGCAGGCATCACTTTGATTGAGTTTTCAACATCTTTCCAGTGTGCCGATAATTCGTTTGAGTTTCTATCTTCTCAATCCGAGTTCTTTTATTATTGTCCTGTAACGCTCAACATCCTTTTTACTCAAGTAATTGAGTAATTTTCTCCTCTTACCGACCATCTTCAGAAGTCCTCTTCTGCTGTGATGATCATCCTTGTGAATCTTACAGTGTTCGGTAAGATTCATAAGTTTTTCGGTCAGAATCGCTATCTGAACTTCAGACTTACCTGTATCCTGTTCTTTATTTCCGAATGTCTTAACAAGTTCTGCCTTTTTTTCGGCGGTGATACTCATCTTTCTGGATCCTCCATCCATTTTTCTTCTTCAGCAAGTTTCTTAACATTTCTAACATCCTCTGCTATAAGGCCTGATAACTCACCCATTGAACCAGGTGATGCTATCCCTCTGAGCCTCGAACAGAAGCTGACGGTTATACCGCAGCCATACATATTCTCCATCCGGTTGATCAGATGCGCTTCAACCGGACCGGTGGCGTTTCCCGGAACAAATACAGCTGCAGGCATTCGCCTGTCACTTTCATCCAGGTTTACAATTCCGGTATAACTTCCGGGTTCTGGAAGTAATTTACAGAATGGAACCCTGACATTTACAGTGGGATAACCTAATTTGCGTCCCACCCCTTTACCTCTCGATACAACCCCGGTAACTGAATATTTCCTGCCAAGCAGTGATTCAGCCTGACGAACATCACCGTTTTCGAGAAGATTTCTGATTCTTTCGCTTTTAACCGGTGCATCACCGATCTCCAGCGGAGGTACAATAATAGTATCAATTCTTCGTAAAGTACACCATTGCTTGAGAAAAAGCTCTGAGCCTTTCCGGTCTCTGCCAAAGTGAAAATCGTAACCGACAACAAGTCGCGAAAACTGCTCCATGGTATAAAGATCCTCAAGAAAGACCTCAGGCTCCATGTTAACCGTAGTTCTGTCAAATGGGTAGAGGAGAATCTTCTTAACTCCCAATTCGTGTAATATTCTGGCTCTCTCAAATGAAGTTGTAAGACGTCTTGACCATGATCCTTTTCCGAAATACTGACGGGGAACCGGTTCAAAACAGACAATTACCGCATTCCTGTCTTTCAGTAGAGCTGCTCTTATTACCGCTTGATGACCCGTATGTATCCCATCGAAACTACCTATTGCCAGTGTCATATCTCTAATCCGTGATAAATACGCAGAGAGGTCTCAATGAAGTGCCATCCCCCTCTGACATTGCCACCAGTCTGCCCTGCTTATCAAACAGAGCCACTGTGCCTGTGAGCGTACTGATAATTCTTGTTCCATGCGATATATGCTGCTTATCTGAATCACTCAGGATTACGCTCTCGAATCCATCGAGAAGAGCAGTCATTTCCAGCAGTGACTCAGGATTGTCCGGTTCGCGGGATGAACTCTCTACGGTAATACTACCGATGGAAAGCCTTCTGATATCGAAGGCAACCCCGCAGACATCAAGATCGTTCCCTATATCCCTTGCAAGGGCTCTGACATAGGTTCCTGAACTTACGGTGACAGAAAAATATGCTTTACCGTTCTCATATTTCATCAGCTTCCAGTCGGTTACCCTGACTCTCTTCTCCGGCGTATTTGGAATCAGGCCTTTCCTTGCTGTTTTGTAAGCTCTGATAGCATCTATTTTCACAGCTGAATAACTTGGCACTTTCTGGATGATGTTTCCCGTGTATCTCTTAAGAACTCTCTGAATATCTTTCTGCTTTATATGCCCTGCGGATCTTCTTTCGAGAATGTTCCCGGTTGTATCATCCGTATCTGTTCTTATGCCGAACTCAATTCCGAAGCTGTATCGCTTCTCGTCTGATGTGATAAATCTGGATAATCTTGTAGCTTTCCCCAGAAGCACTATCAGAAGTCCGGTTGCATCAGGATCGAGTGTTCCGGCATGCCCATACTTACTGAAACGCCAGGCTTCAGCTACTGATGAGGTTGCCATCCTTGAAGTGATACCGCTTGATTTATCCAGAAGATATGCTGCACCGGACATGTCAGAAATTGTCAATCGCTGTCCAGGTTCCTCATGATGTTAAGTACTTTATCTCCATCTTTTCCGGATGAATCATGCACAAATGATAGTACTGGAACAGTTCGCATACTGATTGCATCCGCCAGCCTGGATCTGAGAAATCCGCTGGCTGATTTCATTGCCCTGCAGGTTTCTTCAGAATCAGTTTCTGAACCGGTAGTCTCAAAAAACACTGTAGCATGTGATCCATCACGAGCAAGTTTTACTCTTGTTATCAGTATATTCTTGAGTCTATCGTCAGAAACATCCCGGATAATTGTTTCCTCAAGTATCCGCCGGATATCACCGGAGAGCCTGCTTCTCTTTCTCTCGTTCATTTCAACTCCTCGTCAATCAGAGTTCCCTTGATACCGATAGTATCTCAAATGCCTCGATAACATCACCAACTTTAATGTCGTTGTATCCCGAAAGCCCAATACCACATTCAAAACCCACTTTAACCTCCTTGCGATCTTCTTTGAATCGCCTCAGAGAACTGATACTGCCTGACCATATATCCACACCATTCCTGACTAACCGCACACGGGCATTTCTTCTGATGATACCATTGACAACATATGATCCGGCAATAAGGCCGATTTTGGGAACTTTGAAGAGATCTCTGACTTCCGCTGAACCAAGAAACTCTTCTTTTTCTTCAGGCTTGAGAAGACCGGAGAGAGCCTTGGTTACAGTTTCCTCCACCTGATGAATAACACTGAATGTAGCAATCTCAATATCCAGAGCTAAGGCTTCTTCGCGCGCTCTTACGTCCGGACGGACTCTGAAACCGATTATCACCGCATTTGAGGCAGCTGCAAGATTGACATCATTCCCTGATATTCCGCCTGCTCCGCTTCTGATGATGTTAACAGATACTTCGTCGTTACCGAGCTCGATCAGTGAATCGACTATCGCTTCCGCTGTCCCCTGAACATCTGCTTTGATAATCAGATTGAGAACACCCTCTGTTTCTCCGGCTTTCTTCCAGAAATCCTTGAGTGAAACCATTCTGCCTGCATGAAGGTCTCTTTCTCGCTGAACCAGCTTACGTATTCGAGTGATTTTTCTGGCTTCATGTTCGGACTCAACCACTACGATCGATTCTCCTGCGTCAGGGACGTATGAACAACCTAGAACCTGTACAGGAACCCCGGGACCGGCTTCTTCAATTTCATTATTATTATCATCATACATCGCCCTGACTCTACCGCTGAAGCACCCTGTTACAAAATAATCCTCAAGTCTGAGTGTGCCGTCCTGAACAATAATGTTGATAACAATTCCACTGCGGGGATCGATCTCACCTTCCAGAATCGTACCTTTTGCAGGCCTGTCAGGACATGCGGTCAGCTCAAGCATGTCTGTCTGAAGCATCAGCTTTTCCAGCAGATCATCAATATTCTCACCCGTGATCGAAGAAACCTCGGAACAGAGAGTATCTCCTCCCCATTCTTCAACAAGAACCTTGTGAGAAGCCAGATCTTTCTTGATGAAATCAGTGTTGGCTGTCGGGAGATCAATCTTGGTGATTGCTACCACAATTGGAACACCGGCAGCTCTTGCGTGATCAATGGCTTCTACCGTCTGAGGCATGACTCTACTGTCAGCTGCGATTACAAGTATTACTATATCAGTAACTCGCGCGCCCCTTGTTCTCATGGCTGTGAAAGCTTCATGTCCGGGAGTGTCAATAAATGTGATCTTTCGATCATAAGAAAGATATGTGACATACGCACCGATATGCTGTGTTATTCCACCCGACTCCGTTGAAAGAATATTTGTGGATCTAATTCTGTCCAGAAGAGCCGTCTTGCCATGGTCAACATGTCCCATAACAGTAATAATCGGTGGTCTGGGCACTTCAATTCCGTCTGTGCTTAAGCGCCTCTCCTCAATCTCTTCCGCGCCATAACTCTCTACCATTTCTACCTCGAACCCTAACTCATCTGCCACAAGCGAAACAGTCTCAACATCAAGCCTTTGATTTGCTGTAGCCATAACTCCCAGTTCCATGAATTTGCCGATAACCTTACTCAGAGAAAGATCCATCAATTCGGCCAGTTCAGAAGAGCTTGTGTACTCTGTTATTCGTATAAGCAGAGTCTCCTCGGATCCGATACCCTCAGTTATCTGGCGTTCCTGCTTCTCCTCTTTGTATTTTCTCCTTTTCTTCTGCCTTGATTTCCCTGTGCCTGAGTCAATCCTGGCAAGAGTATCACGTACTGTCTTCACTGCTTCTGCAGTTATACGAGGTTTGCGCCTCTTTTTCTTTTTACGTTTCTTCAAAGCGGTTTTTGTACGAGCCGCTATTTTTTCTTTTTCAAATCTGACCCTTGTTTTAGCTATATCTTCATCAGTCATTGAACTCATATGACTCTTAACAGATACTTCCATCTCTTTAAGAACCTTCAGGAGAGCTTCACTTGACAGGTTAAGTTCCCTGGCCAGCTCATACACTCTCATCTTATTCCCGCCACTTTTCTCAGTCAAGGGAATCACCCGCTTCCATAATTGGTCAATAATCTAAATTCCTAAAGAGGAATAACTATAATATTTTACGCTCCTGTGAATCTATCTGTATCTTCAAGTGATTCTTCAGACTATTATTCTTCAAATTCATTCGTATCTTGATCTGACATATTTTCTATAATTCCTTTTTCGGCATCAAGTATTTCACTCTTTTCTCTTTCAAGTTTCACGAATTCCTGTCTCTCAAGAATCAGTTCTTTCGCTTCTTTCAGCATGTTCTTCAGCTTGACCTGACCAACTCCCTCGACTTCGAGTATTTTTTTATGAGTTCCCTCGATAAGCCTTGCTGCAGAATCAAAGCCGGCTCTTGTTAATCTCTCAGCAAGTTTTTCATTCACGCATTTGAGTTCCGAGATATCGATTAAGAGCATATCTTCCCAGCGTTGCCGACTTTCCCACAATGATTTTTCCTCAATCTCGATTCTGTATCCCACAAGCTGTCCTGCAAGACGAACATTGTGCCCCCCCTTGCCTTTAGCTCTGCCAACCTCATCATCCGGAACTGTAGCAACCATTATTGTTTCATCCTCACCGGTATCCTCATTGAGCCGATTTTTCATCTCGACGCGAATGACTGTCGCCGGAAGAAGTGCATTTGTAACAAGCAATTTTTTATCAATCGTCCATGGTATGATGTCAATACGTTCACTGTTCAGTTCCCGCATAACAGACTGGACTCTCATCCCCTTCATTCCTACAAAGGTACCCACTGCGTCAACTCTGATATCGTTGCTGGTAACAGCAATCTTCGTTCTGACCCCTGCTTCTCGCGCAATTGCCTTGATTTCAGCAATACCTTCGTCAATCTCCGGAGCTTCCCGTTCAAATAGTCTTCTGATCAGCAGAGGAGTTGATCTTGAAAGAACAAGCTGAGGTTCGCTGCTTTCCGGACTCAGTACTTCAACCAGAACGGGGAGAACTGTATCTCCATGTTCAAATCGCTCACCTCTGGCTCTTTCCTCGGGTGGGATCACAGCTTCTATCTGCCCTGCAACACGAACATTGACTCTGTTTCTGTAAACCTGCTGTACAACACATCTTGGAATCAGCTGTCCAATACGACCGGAATACTCATTATACACCTGTTCCCGCTCAGCAGAGCGCTCGAGTGTGTGGAATTGCTGTCTGAAAACGTTGACGGAGGAGCGGCTGAAATTGTTGAAATCTACCGGGACTTCAACAACATCACCCTGCTCAGCATCAGGTTTGTATTTTCGTGCCTTTCTCCTTGTGATCTGCAAATGCTCTTTGCCCTCCTCAAGCTCCTTTACTACAACATTCAGAGTAACAACGTTTACATCTCCCGTTCTCTGATTCCAGGTTACACTAATATTTTGTGGAGAACCGTATTCAAGCTCTGTGGCCTCAACAAGAGCTCTTTTTAACCATTCCAGCAGGATCTCCTGATTTGCTCCTCTGCTCTCCCTGATCACTGCGGCCAGGGCTTCTATTCTCTGGTAGTTATCTGGCACTTCTATCTCCTTGCTCTCTTATCTAATGTATTGTTATTCCAGAACCTCAAGAGCCTTCCTGATTTCATCAACAGCTACTTCTCTCCCGCTTCTGAAAGTCAGTACTCCAGCATCGTAATTCTCGAGCCAGTCAACAATTTCATCACCATCTAATTCGACACGCAGCTTCCTGTCGATTGTTCTATTCCAGTCAACTTCAGTGTGAAGAAGTCTTCCAACGCCGGGAGAACTGACTTCAAGTCGGTAATTGAAACCTTTCAAAAGCATATCTGAGTCTATTACATTATTTATTTTCCTGGACAGTTTCGCGCATTGGCCTATAGCCACACGTCCGTATCGATCAACCAGAATTCTTATTATATGATTCCTGCCAACTTTGGTCATAGTCAGATCCACAAGCATAAGCTCTTCTTCGGCAACCAGTTTTCTAATAACCTCATCAAGATTCGTAATTTCCATTCATACCCCCGGCAAACAAAAAAATAAAAGGCGGATGAAACCGCCTTGTGAATCTTCAAATTCATAAGCGAGAACTTAATAGCTAAATCTAGCTTGGATTTACATCTGTGGCAAGTAGCCTCATGTCTAGGAGCATGTCCGACAATGAAGCATTGAGCAGAAGATCCTAGATTCTACCCATCACAAGTTCTGTTCTAAGTATTTCTACATATTGACTGTATGCAGGATTGAGCAGGCAGTTTACAGACGGATCCATACCGTCGAGCATGCTGCCGATCTGATACCTTGTTTCCGTCTCACCAAGTATTTCCACAAGCTTTCCCCTTGAACTCCTTAAACCTTCCGCGATATACCGGGTCTGTTCGGATGAAAAAGTGGGATTCTCAAAGTAGAATGATATTAACAAAGTATAGAACCACGCTATCTTAAGCTTCTGTAATTCAAGATTATCCGGGTTTTCCGATTCAAGCTGCACTAATCCGGAATATGCTCTTTCCAGAAGTGATCCATTTCTGATTACAATATTTAATGAGTCAACGTGCTGCAAATTCCGCGAATAGCAATACAAGGGTCCACCGGTTTCTTCCCATAAGCTGCCAAGGAAATCCTGAATCTGAATGGGAACGTTTACTCTGAACCCGGGTGATGAGTTTATAAAACTCGTTGTATTGAATAAAAGTCTGTCAAGTAAAAGAGCATCGCTCTCACTTCTTATGAACAGCTCTCTCTGCTCATGTGTTTCCAGATTGAAGGAGAGAAGTAAATTGTTCAAAGCTTCAAAATATCCTACCGGACCACCAGGCCAAATATTCATATTATCATAACAATTATGAATATATAAATCTATTATGCTTATCAGTATCCTTGCTCCCTCTATTTCGCCTTTTTCCGCAAGAAGCAGCCCTGCAGCAGCATACTGTGCGGGAAGAATTTCAATATCTTTCCGATCCAGTTTACTGAGATCATTCAAAATGCCAGTAGTATCACCTGATTCCATTCTCTGTATTATATCTATTCCGCTTTGCAGCTCTCTCAGTTGCAGTTCCATTCCGATTCTGAGTTCAGATGCTAAACTCGGTGCCAGACTGTCAGAAAGGCTTGAAAACTCATGAAAAAGACTGTCTGCGGAAGCTGGATGTTTCAGAAAAACAGTTCCTGTGTAAAACAGCATAGTCTGAAGTAGACTTGCTCTTTTAATACCTGTCAATGTTCTGAAGACATCTTCATCTTCTATCCTTCCAACCCATTGAAGATAGCATGCGTCTGTCCCTTCAGTAAGCGGAGCCAGAAGTAAAGTCTGCCTGCGGTAGTTGTCTCTGTTGTGAGCATGAAGTCTCCATGCGGTTCTCATTGAAGCCAGCGCAGCGTTCGTGTCGCCAAGATTTGTCCCGATAAGCACAGTATTATGATGAACCTCAGCATAATTCGGGGCTCTTATCTTAAGAGAATCGTACGCTGCAAGACCAAGATTCGCATATCGATCCGCTTCATCCAGATCGTAAGGAATTCTTCCGTTCATCTGCATAATACTCATCATCGGAGTTGATAGTGGTTTGCACAGTAAAGCTCTTGTGACATAAGCACTCCCGAGAGCGTACCACCCGCCGAGTTCATCATGATTCGTCTCAACACATCGCAGACACCATGCAATTGAACTGTCCGCCAGCTGAACGGCAGTATCATAATAATACAGTGCCCTCATTGCGTCTTCATCATTTCTTGAGAGGTTCCAGGTGGAAGCAGTATTCACAATATCATTCATCATAGACTGAATCTTCGTCAGATACACATCCTTGCCGATGAACAGCTGTCTTCCGGACTTCATTGAAGACATGTAATGCGGAAAAGCAACGTATCCCAGAATAACAGCGGCAATTGAAATAATAATAACAACGGAGGTTTTTGTTTTTCCTTTCAGTGGGCTCCATCTTCCCGGGATAGATGCAAGAATAAGCCCGCACAGTATGGCAAACAGCATCGCGGATGGTGGCCACCGAAGAGCTACCGAAACAGTCGCTTCCGACAGCAGAGATATAACACCGCCGTAAAGTCCCAGGATCGTCCAGTTCTCACTGCAAGAAGTTACATCATCCGAAGGATGATCGTGGGGTTTCCTTTTTCTACGTAATGCTCTGATAAAGAAAAAGGCAACCGTCACGCATAATAGAAACCCGACAATACCTATATCCACAAGAATTTCCAGGTACTCGCAATGTGCATGAAGTGTATTATGACTTACACCAAGAGTGAAATACTCAGGATTCCTGAATTGTGGAAACAGTATCTGAAAAGACCCCGGTCCCAGGCCTAATACAGGATTCATGGCAATCAGGGATAGAGAACCTGACCAGATGAGCTTTCGAACCTGTAAGGTTCCACCGCTCTCTGTATCCGTAAGTTCTTCCATCCTGTTTTGCATGAAGGAGATAGAACCAATAATCAAAACAAACAGCATTATAATGACAAGAATCAATCTACGTTTGTTTTTCCTGATGAACGGTGCAAACGGTACAAAAGCAGCAACTGCAAACAAACCTATCAGACTCCCTCGAGTCTTGCTTGCAATCAATGCAAAGGCGCAGAGCAAGACAAAAAGAAGCACAAGGGGAATTCGAATTTTCGCCAATCTTTCTCTGCCAAGGAGGAATCCGGCGCCAACGGGAAGCATAGCTACAGCAAAACTTCCAAGAAGATTTGCGTTACCCATGGTTCCAGAACTTCTTGCCTGCAGAGCCAATCCGCTGTCCCAGGGGAAAATTATGAAACCTAGAGACTGCACAACGGCGTATAAGGATAGGAGAGTGGTAGAACACACGAGGATCCATAAAATTCTATCCCTGCTGGATTTCGTAAACGTCATCGCGATTACAGCAGCCAATCCTCCAAGGGCGACAAGACTGTATATCATCTTCAGGGCATTTACGGATCTGGATCCGGTATAGAACCGGAATATTACCCATCCTGTCAGAAGAATGAAGGACAGGCATAATGGAAGAGTTAGTCTGTTCGTTGCAATTTTTCTTCCGGAAATCAGAGCAATCGCAGCTACAGATAAAGCAAGAATCGCTCCGGCTATTGCAACCTGTTCCTTTATCAGAATACTGCTTCTGCTGTTCGTGTAAATTAAGAATATGGATCCAAGAACAGTCAGGCCGACTATTATTATAATAACTGTTCTGGGAATGTTTTTCATCCTTTTTTTCTTTTCTCCGCGCGGTTGATGAAAAATCCTAAAAGCCCGATAAGCCCGAGAGCATGCGTTATGACCAATACAGCCTGATAAGGTTTAAGTGTAGGCAGAAGAAGTGCCAGAATTCCCATAAGTATAGCAATCACAATCAATACTATTACTGCCTGGTTGTGCGACAGTCCCAGTCTCATAAGACGATGAGCCAGATGGTTCCTGTCCGCACTGAAGAGGGGTTTACCTATCTTCCTTCTGTAATTCAGTACAAACACGGTATCAACCAGCGGAACGGAAAGCACAAGCAGGGGAGCAAGCACAGCTATCTCACGAATGGAATCCTCTGGTGTATAAACACCTAGAACAGCGATGATTCCCAGTATGAAACCAAGCATGTTACTTCCGCAGTCACCCATAAAAATGGACGCCGGGTTATAATTGAAAATCAGGAAACCGGCTGAAGCTCCGGCAAGCGAGGCACTTATGAACGCAACAGGATAGTTGCCCGACAGCAGATTTATAATCATGAAGAATACCGCAGCAACGGTGCTCGATCCGGCTGCAAGACCGTCAGCATGATCAAGAAGATTCAGAGAATTTGTGATTCCTACAAGCCATAATACTGTGAGCGGAGCTGCGAGCCAGGCCAGACTGCTGCCTGTCAGGAATAAATTGAGAAGGGTTCCCTTGATAACAAAAATGAACCCCACTGCAAGCGCGGCAACTGTGTGAAATACCAGTTTTAGGACAGGAGACAGTCCGAGTATATCATCCACAAGACCGACAAGAGCCATCAATCCTCCACCAAGTATTACAAGCAGGCATAGTGATTTAAAGCTGAGAGCAGTCATGTCGCCGGCCGGGTCTTTCAAGAAAATCATGCCTGCCGCAAGGGTGATACCAAATGCCAGATAAATCGAAAGCCCTCCGAGCAATGGAGTGGTAAGCAGATGCTTTTTCCTGAATCCAGGTCTGTCAACAATATTGGTTTTTAAAGCGATTCGCCTTACAGCGGGAGTCAGAATTGCGCTTAAGGTAAGAGCTCCAAGAAATACTATGCCGATTATGGTAATCTGCATATTTCACCAGCTCTCGGGATATAACAGGAATTGACATACTTACATTCAGTTATGCAACAGAACTCGGAGACTTGCAGGCTCTGTTCCATGTCCCTCATAAATCATGCCTCTGGCACGGGTCCCTGTATAAGATACAGATCATGCATCAACCTTCACTCGGATACCGTCAGGATCAAATAGATGCCCTCTACTGATATCAATCGAAAATCTTAAAGTCTCTCCGGGAACAATCTGAACTTTAGGACCGGATCTTACTGTAAACTGCTTTCCGGCAAATTTCATGTAAATAATATTCTCATTTCCAAGAGTTTCAAGAACCTCTACACGACCCTCAAGTGGAGCGTCAGCAGCAGGATAAATGTCCTCAGGTCTGATTCCAAACGTATATTCTCCATCCGGCACATCTGAATTAATTGATGCCTGTATCTGAATATCACCTGAATGAAGTACTGAATTCTCAAGACTCACAGGAAGAAAATTCATTGCGGGGCTGCCGATGAATCCCGCGACAAAACTGTTCTCCGGGAAATCGTACAGATCAAGAGGTGAAGCGATCTGCTGAATATAGCCATCCTTCAGGACAACTATCCTGTCCCCGAGAGTCATTGCTTCTGCCTGATCATGTGTTACGTAAATCATCGTTGCTTTGAGCCTGGTGTGAAGTCTGCTTAATTCGTTTCGCATCTGCACTCTGAGTTTAGCGTCAAGGTTGGAAAGAGGTTCGTCAAAAAGAAACACGGATGGATGCCTGACAATTGCTCTGCCAACCGCAACTCTCTGGCGCTGCCCACCTGATAGCTCCCTGGGTTTCCGATTCAGATAATCTGAAATACCAAGTATTTCTGCAGTTTCCTGAACATTTGTATTGATGAACTCTTTTGGCATCTTCTTCATTCTCAGAGAAAAAGCCATATTTTCAAATACCGTCATATGAGGATACAAAGCGTAATTCTGGAATACCATCGCAATATCTCTATTCTGCGGCTTCATATATGTGACTGGCTGATCATCTATGAAAAGTTCTCCTGTTGTGGGCTCTTCCAGTCCCGCAAGTAATCTGAGAGTTGTTGATTTGCCGCATCCGCTGGGTCCTACAAGAACAAGAAATTCACCATCTGCAACTGAAAGATTGAATTTTGCGAGTGCAAGGATATCTTTCTGATAGATTTTGCTGATTTCCTCAAATCTCACCGATGCCAAAAGCTACTTCCTTTCAAGACTGCTCAATCATAAATCAGAATGACGGAAACCACCCGATCTCTGAAGATTGCAGTTTCGGGATTGTCGATGTCCCGGATCCAGCTGTACCCGTTAACCAGAAACGCATACCTGTATGAACCAGCGGGCAATTCACTGATATCCACTGCCCAGAATCCGTTATCCTCCTTTTTCATCCTGCCTATAACCGGATCGATTATACCTCCGGCGCTTTCAATTCCTCCCCATTCGTTCCAGTCCGAAAGAACCTGTACGGATATGGCGCCTGGCATCCAGAACAGGAGCTGCTCCCCCACTTTCTGTGATTTTTCCATCGGAACGAATAAGGAACATCCTGAAACAAGGACCGCCTGGATAGTGATCAGTAAAGCCATTCTCCTGCTTATCAATGTAAAAGCCCTCTCAGGTTTATTGAAAGAGTCACGTCACTTCCCTGTTCCCAGTGTATTCCAATCAGGCCTGATACCGGTCCGAGAACTGTCGAAATATCCAACCCGCACGCAGGATCAAGACTGCCGCCAACATCAGATGAAATGGTCAACTCCGCGAATACATCCTCCCTTGGCGTGCAGGATGCCGCTCCGGTTAATCTTGTACTGTCTTCAAGTATCTCGATTCTTATTCCAGCTGAAGCAAAGGAGTCTGCTGTACCGGCTCCAAAGACTGCTCTGTAATCTCCATCAGCATAAGCGTCAAACCCGATATCCCATATTATGGACGACTCGGAAACCATCGCTGCGGTTACTGATATTCCACTGAGACTATCACTTTCAAGGTCAAGCATACCTGTAATTCCCGCACTGGCAATGTACCTTACAGATCTAAGATACGCTCCCAGTTTGAGTAATCTCTGTCCCGGTACAAAGGCGTCTCCTGGAGCTGAGAACTCCTTTCCGGCAAAAGCAATAGCAGGAACAATTTCAATTTCTCCCAGAGCTGTAGTGAAGTTTCTGAAATCACGGATTTCCCCTGCCACTGCCCATCTGCCCTTCTCACCTTCCGCTCCCGCGATTACCATCCATGGTTTGAAATATCTGAAATCACTTCTGATTGATAGAGCATTTAATACGATGTTATCATCCGTCGGGGATTCCGCGGAATGATAGTGTACCCGTGAGTACGAAAGTCCGGCAAAGCCCATCCATGGTGAACGAATATTCAATTGAGTCAGGGTGTCAGCACCTGTCTGCTGGATCATGTATTCACCATTGAATCCAAGAATTCCACCGCTTGAAAAACCGTATCCCTGCAGAGAATCAATATCCACCCAGCCCCATTCAATCAGAGGTTGTCCGAGACCCGGAATAAATGGCTGTCTATCATGCAGATAAATACCCGCTCCAACCCATGGAGTTCCCGGCCATTTCACTTCTGCTCTGGCTCTGCGAAAAACAAATGTATCTACAGAATCATTCATGAGAGCGCCGGTGACAAGAAAATCAACTTCCGGTGATTCAGCCATTATGCTGAGTGCAGCATCCACATCGGTACTATCAATTACAGGATGGTGTCCGGTCCATATTCCGTTCCCGGTTGCTGACACAAGGCATTTCCAGCCCATAGTCCAGCCTTCAGGCATCAGATCGATATCTGTAGAATCGGGAGGCACCGCCAGCAGAACAAGCAGGACGGAAACGAGGACACTCATCGGAATCCTCCGGGAGAAAACGATACACCAAGAACCTGTCGATTATCATGATTATCAAGCATGACTGCCCAGTCAACTCTGAAGCAATTGTAATACGCTGAAAGACCTGCATTCCACGATGATCCATCCGAACCGGTCCTGGCGGAAAGCCAGTCATTTATGGAAAGATCGAAGCCGAATGACGGTTTGCTCCCCGAAACTGAGAAGTGTCCTCGGAATCCTCTGTGAAATACAGTTGAAAAACCGTAACCGATCTCCCTGTCGCGAAGATTGTCTCCAAATAATCTCAAATCCGAAACAGAAGCACCGATGGCGACCGTTGGGAAAACCGAGAATTGAATTCCCAGCGAAGCTGAAAGCATATTCATAGATTCGATTTCATCAGTAGAAGCAAATCCAAGTGACGCTCCAACAGAGATACTGGGTCCAAAGACACCTTCCATAAATCCCACAGGATCTCCACGAAGCGTTTCGGCAATACTCACAGATATGTCAAGTGTATCAGAATCTGATCCGGATCGAGTCCACCCCAGTCCGGCTCCACAGTGAACCGAACCTAATTCAGTGGCTGCAGCAGCATATAGGCCATTGTTATCCTCATCACTGGCGGCTGCATACACAGTATATTCAGTCCCGATAATCCGGACGAGTCCTGCGGGTGCATCCAGACAGGAAGCAGCATCATCAGCATATGCGTATGGATCGCATGCGCACCCGGATACTCCGGGTCCGGGTGCAAAGGAAATTATTGACGCGATAAGCAATAGAATCAGTATGCTCCCCTTCCCTTGAAAATCGTGACCAGTGTTTTCATTAAAATAGTAAAATCAAGCATCAATGACTGATTTCTAATATAGTAGTAATCATATTCCAGATTGTCGTGCAGAGGAAGCTCTTTCCTTCCCATTATCTGCCACATTCCGGTCAGACCAGGTTTTACATCCAACCTGTGACGCTGCCACGAGTTGTACTCCTTCACGATAAAAGTCATCTCGGGTCTTGGTCCTACAAGACTCATTTCTCCCCTGATAATGTTAAACAGCTGCGGAAGTTCATCCAGACTGGTTCTTCTCAGAAATTTCCCGGTTCTTGTAACTCTTGTATCATCCATGGACACCGGAGCAACCTCGTACTCGTGTGCTTCCGGTTTCATCGTTCTGAATTTAAGCAGAGTAAATACCTTTCCCTTCAATCCAACCCTTCTCTGTTTGAAGATCGGGGATCCGTTGCCGGCTGCAAGCAGAATCAGATACAGAGCAGTCATCAATGGGAGAAAAAGCACTGCCAGGGAAAAGGAAATAAGAATATCTGCTGTTCTCTTTGTGATTTTGTGTACAGTTCCGGGCTCACCATAGCCGATTTCAATTATCGGCAGTTTTACCAGATCATCCAGATCGGTTCCACCCATAGCGATTTCAAACAGATCGGTTACAAGTCTGAAATGAACCTCATGAACGGTAACACTCGAAATTATCGAGAGCATTTCAGGGCGACTGATTTCAGGCGCTGCAAAAAATACTTCATCAACCTTCAGAGTTCTTATCTTTTCAACTATGTTTGCAAGTGATGCTACTACTGGTATACCCTCAAATTCATCATTTTCGGTGTCTCCGGGAGATACGATACCAATTATCTCCGGAGCCTTCCCCGGAAGTCTTAAAAGGGCTGAAATCACCCTTGATGCTACTTCTCCTGTACCAACAACCAGAATCTTCGGTACTTCTCTTAATGGCGCAATAACCTGTGCAACCCTTCTCCCGATAAATCTGGTGGCAGTCGCCACCGGAACTGAGATTCCGATAAACATGAGAAGCATTATCCTTGAATAATCCATCCGAACTAGATAGCTTGCCGCCATCAGCGCAACAGCAAGATATACAATAGCTTTCATAAGCTTCTGAAATTCTCCGAGGCTTCCCAGATATCGCTTCGGTTTGTAAAGCCCGGCACTGGCAAAGGAAATCAGCCACAGCACAGCTACAACCGGCAAAACCGTGATGTAAGTCTGGATGGAATGGAAAAATCCCGGCAGCATGGTTCTAAGAACAGAAGTTCTGAGAAACCAGGTCAGAATGAACGATACAGGTATTGCAATCGCATCCGAAATAACCAGCATCACACTGAGAACACGATCTGCTTTTCTAACCGGTACGAATTTCATTTCCCCACCTTTCCGGCGGTGAATATACCCAACAGCATCCCAGAAAAAAGCGCACACCCCCGCCAAATCACAAAAAGAGGAAGAATGGGAAGCAGAGCTCGTTCATTCCGCAGTGTGATCAGCATAAGAGGGATTGAAGATATGATGATGCATCCCGCCCACACTACCGCGAATGTGAATGTGAACGTGAATGAGGGATATTCCAGTATCAGCAGCATTAAAACTAAAGGGAGAAGCATGCACAGGAGTATCTGCAGTTTCAGCGCGAATGGAGTATAAGAGCCTCCTCCCGCCTTAGCCGGAAATCTCCTGATAACTTTCATTCTCCATTTCCCCCTGGATACTTTCATCCTGAAGTACTCTCCCCAGCTGTCTCTGTGTGTATGAGCAACCAGAGCATCAGACTCAAACAAAAGATTCATGCCCATGGCTTTCATTCGATACGAAAGATCAACGTCCTCGTGATCAGCCATTGGAAACGACTCATCAAATCCTGCTGCACGCTCCAGAGCTTCCCTTCTGAATGCTGCTGAATAGGTGTCAACAAGATCTATATCTCCATGTTTTGATAAAAGACGATATCTTTCCTCAAACTCTATCTGCGCAAGTCTCTGAATTGAAAGCGATCCTCCGCCCGAGTAAGCTCCTTTTACACCATCAGCTCCTTTTTTCAGTACATCAAGTAATTTTTCAGCCCAATCCGGTTCAGGTACGCAATCCGAATCCGTAAAAAGTATGTACTCGCCTCTCGAAGCTCTCCACCCTCTATTCCTTGCTGTGGCGGGACCGGAGTGCGATCCCTCCACTATCAGATCAGCTTTTTCCCGCACCCGGGGAGGAAGTGGGTTCCCGCCGTCAAGAGAAACAACGATTTCAAGACTGCTTCTGACTGTCTGACAATCGAGAGCCTCAAGACATCTGAAAAGTTTGTCTGAATCATTGTAACTGGGAATGATGACACTTGCCCGAACAGAAGATATCATGAAATCGTTCATTTCTTTCTCGAACTCCTGAAAATATATTTCCGGAAAGTTGAAAACGCCCTGAATGTCCTTTTCCGTTCGTCCGCATCCAGCAGACATGCTCGCATTTTTCTGAGAATATAAATCGGTCTGAGGTAGAATTTTTTTCGCGCATAGTCACAGAAATCAACGAGTTGTTCTGATGTAAGCTCATCCGTGTTGACAACACAGTTGTGAAGTCCATCCTCCGTCAGCCAGTCTCGCCATGTAGTTGCGGTAAGATTTCCTGATTCATCCGCCTGACGGTATGCTTCCGTGCCTGGATATACCATCATGGGATAGAACTGAGCTGTATCAGGATTGATTTCCAGTGCGAACTGGAGGGTCTGCTCCATTGTTTTGCCGGTTTCCCCTCTTGTTCCAACCATGAAGCACCCGTGCACCAGAATACCCGCGTCAACAGCGTTCTGCATGAATATCCTGGATGTCTCTGTTGTTATTCCCTTTTTCATATTTCTGAGCATTTCGTCGCTGCCGCTTTCGAAACCTACACAGACCGATCGAAGCCCTGCTCTCCTGCAGATTTCCAGCGTCTCCCGGTCAACATCAGCACGCATGTTGGATGTCCAGGAAATTGATGCATCCGCTCTGATCATCGCTTCAGCGAGTTGGCGCAGCCTTTTCTTATCAACGGAAATTGTATCATCCTCAAAAAATACCGCTCTGACATAAGGGAGATTGTCCTGTACCCAGAGCATTTCGCCGACTATACTGTCAATCGATCGATATCGGAACTTTCTTCCCTGGAGAGTCTGGGGAAATACGCAGAACGTACATTCATGAGGGCATCCCCTCCCACCCATGATCATTACCTGAGGATAAAGAGCATTAGGGTTATTATACTTTTTGATATTAAGATGTTTCGCATACACTGTACTGACAAAAGGGAGAGAATCAAGATCATCCAGTTTTGCTGAATGACCTGTAAAGCAACCTTCTCCATCCTCACCCCTGAGATACAGACCCGGTATTTCAGCTGGATTTCCATTTTTTTCGAGCACCTCAGCAAGCTTCACAAGTGGTATCTCATACTCGCCTACGACAATCCCGTCATATCTGCTGCCCAGCCGGAGTGTTTCCTCCGGCAGAGCAGAAGGATGAGTCCCCACAAGCACAACTGTCCTTCCTGACTTACAAATACTGTCAGCGAACCTTACGTCCGATTCAATGGATGGAGTGGAAGTCTCCACTACTACAAGTGAGGGATTGAATCCATCGATTCTGGACACAGTCTGCGCGGTGTCAAGCCCGTCAGCTGGGGCATCAATCAGATCCAGATCGTGCCCGCTCTGTTCAAGAGCACCTGCAGCGTAAGCAAGCCAGATCGGATAGTACAGTGTTCCGCTCTTCGTGACTGCAGGGCTTCTCTGGCCTCTGCTGTAATCGGGAAGAAAGGGTGGGTTAACCGCTGTAATTCTCATGCATCACATTCTGAATCGAAAACCATGTATCGTCAACTCCAATTGAGTCCATGCAAATCGCTCTTTTCTGAGAACAACCTGGAAAAATACTGTTTGAATAGCATGGAGAACATGGTACATCCGCGACAACGGGAGTAATCAGTCCATCAGCGTACAGAGTATGGGGTGAAGTCGGGCCGAACAGCACAATGGAAGGTATTTTTCTGGCGGCAGCCAGATGTGCCGTCCCGCTGTCTGCACCCAGAAATCCAATACATCTGTCCAGCAGGGCGGCTGTCTGACCCCAGGTTGTTTTTCCGGTCATGTTCAATACACTTGAAGCAATCATCGAGATCATTTCATCTGCGGCAGCACTGTCACCGATTCCCCCTACAAGAAGCACTCTGATACCCATCTTTACAAGCCTGTTCGCGATGGTCGCGTATTTCTCCGGCTGCCATCTCTTCTCCAGGACAACATCTCGCGGATTCCTCCCTCCACCCGGCGCTATGGCAAAAAAAGGTCCGCTTATTCCAAGTTTATCAACCCATTCCCGTTCTGCATCTCTGAGCGAAAACAGCGATCTCCAGTCAGACGGTTGAACACCGGCTGTTTTTGAATAAGAATATCCGGCGTAGTCAGTTTCCTTCATCGGGAAAACCTCTTCCCAGTTTCCAAGAGCTGAACCTCCAGAGGATCTCATTGGTGCTCCCGTCAGGAACCTCACCCATCTTCTAACAGCGGAAGAACCCTGAAATACGAATGATTCAGCAACACCTCTTAGATGCTTTCTGTTCCGGATTGTCCATTTAAGGAATCCTGCGTACTCTGATCTACCGGATGGCGGGACCGGCGCAGTAAATATCCTGTCAATGCCCGGAATACGCTCCCACACATCTGCAGCAGAGGGACCTGTGAGAACCCAGTATGTTCCCTTTTTCTCCTCTATGAGAGCCTGGACAACAGGTGTACAGAGCATAGAATCTCCAAAGGCATGTGTTTTCACAAGCAGTACAGGCGCTTCAGACATTCCTGGCTGCCTTCCATGACTGATATCTCTCCAGTGAATACTGCACCCCGACCACCGCGAGTATCGCCATGGGATAATCAATCGCGACCCGGTGAGGAGTCCCTGAGGCGGTAAGCAGATGCATCAGAGCATACCCGGCCACTCCTGTAGCAATGAATAATCCACCTGTGCCTTTGATGAAACAGCATCTGACAGCTCCACCCCAGAGGAAGAACAGTATCCAGAAGAAGGACAGCAGTCCGGCCAGGGTGTATAGAACAGAGAAAGAATTCAAAGGGAAAGGCTTAAAAAACTCAATGAATCGCAAAGAGATCAATCTGAGTGTCAATACAGGATTCCGAAGCATGAAAGTTGTGTTCCTTTCGGTGAGAATTCTGTCTCTTTCCCATTCGGATTCGTCTCTGAATTCCGGGAATTCTGCAAGCTCTGGCGAATTCAGATTATTCATGTATTCTCTTCTGATATCTCCATAGAGCATTTTCGCCCCTTCAACCTCATTCACGAAATGCTCCGTGAATATCCTTCCATTGTATTCCCACAGGTTTACTCCGCCCTGCGTGGGCATAATCCGGAAAGATCCGCAAATTGCCCTGTTCCTCAGTCCCCATGGAAGCATCAGTAACATGAATACTGTGAGAACAACCATGCTGTAAGAGAATCCCCTTAAGGAAAACACTTTAGAATTGAATGTAGAATGCTTTTTCCTCCATCTCCCCGCTAGGATCTGCCTGATCTTCAACGAGAACGGAAGCAGCAGAATCATCCATATCATCAAAGGGAGAGAAACCGGGCGGACATAGAATGAACATGCCCATGCAAATCCGGTTACTGCCGCAATAAGTACCATTTTCCCAGGCGAATGAGACTCTTCAAGGAGTTTCAGGGAAAGGAGCAGTGAAAGGAGAAATATCAGTGAAAAGAGCGCCTGTGTTGCAGGTACCGCTTCGTAATAGAGTTCGAACGGGTCAAGAGCCATAAATATCCCAGCAAACGCAAGGAATTTTCCGGAAATAAATCTTCTGGCAATCCTTAAACCTGTGAATACTGTGAAAAGCCCCAGAAACAGCTGTATCCCGCATACAGCCAGGAAATTTCCAGATCCGAATACCGCATATATTGAGGCCATGAAAACGGCATATCCAGGAACCAGAAACATAGTGGGAGTGTCTGGTCTCAATCCTCCATAATACCCGTCAACTCTTCTGAAAAACTCAAATGTCTTCTGAAACATGGGATTGGCTTCGGCTTCCCTTTCAGGATGAAGCATCGATCCGGAAAGCATGAAACCGTTACCGCAAAGAAGATTTTCAGCCAGATTGGACTGGGTTCTTCCCTCACCTATAGGGAATACTCCTTGAGAAAAGGCTCCAAACACTAGAATTCGAGCAATTAGCGCAAGGAGAAGGATTCTCCTGGTTAACTTCGCTTCATCCATTCGTTGAACCATTCTGATCGCATCAACTCCAATTCATCAGGTTGTGTTGAAGCCCATACTGGAGAAATAGCCGGATGCATCACGAGTTCAGCCAGACCTTCACGTTTGAGGCTCCCGGAAAGGCTGTCAAGGTACTTCCGTGTAACATTCCCGCTTCTGGAGAATCCAAGCATCATATCGGATGTTCCTATGCCCCTTTTTTTTGCCATTTTCATCAGTTTCCTGCCAAGACTGTTAAGTACAATCCCGGATGGACGTCGAAATTTGTCAGGCAGAACAGCTGCTCTGACTTTTCCAATTCCGTATTCCTTTGCCAGATCAAGTATCACTTCTCTCAATCCGGACAGGTTATGCAGATGATGATGGCTGTCCAGTCCGGTTATCATCACGCCTGCTGAAAGAACTCTTTCAATCTGGATTCTCCATTCATCTTTAACTTTCCCGGCCAGAACCGATCCGCTTCTGAACCAGGTATGGAAAGAGTCCGGAAACTCCGTCTCTGTTAGAAATGGAGGTTCCGAACAGTTCAAATGGACAGATATTCTCACTTCCGGACTGTTTGCCATATCCAGCGCCTCATCGAGAGCTGCACCTGTTACAAATATGCTCAGGCAATCAACCCGACCTGCTTTCAACAGAATTTTTGCCGCTCTGTTTATCGACGTGGAAAGCCCCATATCATCGATTGTCACTTGTATTTTCATCATACCCTTCTCGCTTTCAGAAGAGTTCTTTTCAGATTTCGCGGGCCCAGAACCGTCCTGATGGTTCTGAAAAGTCTTTTCGGCTGCAAGTAAAATTTCAGAAACGCCAATTTCTTCATCTTTTCAATCGAACCAGATGTAATTCCGTCAAGAGAATAGACCGATGTATGAAAACAGTCAAATTCGCTGTAATCCCTGTTAATAAGATCCTTCGTCATATCCCATAATATGGTATGAGGAAAAGGAGTAGTAATGTCAAACACAGCATCATCAAAAGGTTGTTTCGCGGCAAAATCAATTGTCCTTTTCATCTCATCGATAGTCTCCCCCGGAGCACCAAGCATGAAATACCCCTGTACGAATATTCCCCTGTCATTCGCCAGACGCAAAGCCTCCTTTACACCCTCCACAGTAATACCCTTGTTGTAGATATCATCCAGAACTCTCTGCGAGGCGGATTCCACACCCATGTTGATTTTCGCGAGCCCGGCTTCTTTCATATGATCAAGCAGTTCGCCGCTCAGCAGATCCGCCCGCACATTGCAGCACCATCGCAGTCCTACACTGCGCGAAAGCATCTCATCGCATATGGCGTGGACCCAGTCATGATCCAGTATGAAGGTGGAATCCTCAAACATGAAAGCATTGATTCCGAATTTTTCTTTGAGATACTCAAGCTCATCAGCGATATTGAACGGTGATCTCTTACGTATTTTCTTTCCGAATATTTCGGACAGGGTTGGTTGACAGAATGT
Source organism: uncultured bacterium (assembly GCA_965372215.1). Lineage (GTDB taxonomy): Bacteria > Fermentibacterota > Fermentibacteria > Fermentibacterales > JCC-6 > Aegiribacteria. Next base: position 30,931 of record CBDVBK010000025.1, read on the forward strand.
GCATTTAAACGGGCATCCCCTTGTCGCCATCACAGATGTACCGCGAAGGGATGAATCAACCCGGTCCATCGAATACCAGCTGGAAAAGTACTTTTCCATATCAAAAATTGACCTGTCCGGAAATGGAAGAGAATCAAGATTTTCCGTAAGAAGCAAGCCTGGATTTCTTATAATTTCATCACCCGACATCCAGCAGGCTCCTGGAATATCATCCCACCGTCCGGTTTCGAGAATTCGTGAAAATGCTATTTCTCCTTCACCGGAATAGACAAAATCTGATTTCATCCTTCTGAGCGTATCCTCCGGCAGTACGGTCGCGTGCGGTCCTCCCGCCGCAAAAACCGTCTTTACTCCTGAACTCCGAATAATTTCCGCTACTCTTATCGCAGCCTTCAGTTGCGGAGTGACAATGGATATTGCGATAAGATCGGGCTTGTAATTCAGCATCTTATTTCTGAAAGAGTTGAAAGGATTTTTCAGAAAGGACATATCACACAGTTCTACTTCGCATCCAGATAATTTTGCCAGGGCGGACAGACTGGCGATCCCGAGAGGCGGCTGACCTGACGGGTACCGTGTTTCCGGGAAAACAAACAGAATTCTATTGAATGCAGGCATTGTTTTCCTCCACCCATTTGAATTTCCTCGATATAAACAGAACCGAAGCAATGATCAGAACGGTTTCTACGGGAAGCCTGTAGCGGACTCCGCCGTGCGCAAGCGAATGTATGAGGAGATAAACAAGGAAAAATGAACCCAGAAACAGGATTCTGCTGTCTCTGCGCCGCCGTATTATCTCTATTACACCGAACACCAGTAAAGGCAGGTACAAAAGGAATCCGACAAGAATGAATATCGGGTTGCCAAGTGTTCCTCCAACCGGAGAAATAAACAGGCCGAATCGAATAACGGACAGATAGAGAAAAAGTACCGGATTCGCGAATATGAACTGATTAGCTCTTTCCGAGAGAATACTGCTTCTCTCCAGTTCGCTGCTTAATCCTTCCATGGACGGATACTTCAGTAGATCCCTCCTGTTTATTCCATCCTCAATCCATCCTGGCAATACTATCCCTTCCATCGCTATGATCTCAGGGTTGTTACGCATCCAAAGATTAAGGGATCCTTTGGTTGGCAGAAATACAGGGCTGCCCAGTTCAATCTGATTTCTCACAACCCATGGAACGCAGCAGACAGAAAAGCCCGCAAGAAGAAATAGAGAAGTTTTCCATTTTTTCCTGCATAACAGATATATCATCTGAAGTGGAACCAGTAAAACAGCTGTGCTTCGAATCAGGAAAAGAAACCCTGAAGCAACTCCTGCGGGAAAACCTGATTTCATTGTTTTCACCGAACGGATTGTCAGCCACATAATCAGAGGAAGCATGGAGATATGGATGGAATCTGTCATGGCATACGCGCTGTAATAAACGTAATAAGGGTAAAGAGACCAGATTAGCGCAGCAAATAATGCCTGTTTCTTCCCCCAGTTTTCCTCCACCATTTTCCATAAAGCCCATGCGCCAAGCAGAGCAAAAAGACAATTCAGCAGAAATACTGCTCCTGTGGTGGGACCTGTAATGAAATACACCATGGCAAGAATTACGGGATATCCCGCTTCCAGTGAAGCAGTCGGGGTTTCAACGGGCACCATTCCAAATACATATTCAGGATCACCGCTCCATGCGGCTTCAAGGCTTGTTTCCCCTGCTCTGAGATTCTTCAGCCATCCTAAATCCTCACTGAAGGACATTCCATCCCCCGATGCGATTCTTCCGGCCAGCCTTAGATAAATGCCCTGATCCCGCTCCGGTTGTGGGAAGTAACCTCCAAGGTATATGAACCACACGATTCTCGGCAGCAGAACAGCCAGCACAATCACGGTGCTTTTATGCTTCAGCAGACAGTTCAGCATTGTTTCCAGGTAACATTGGAAAGCCGAAGTGGAGGATCGATCCTGTCATCAAGAAGAGTAATGGGATAGAAGAATTCCTGCCAGTGATAATCCTTTCGGGCCGGAGGGTCTGTAAGCGCCAGCCCCAGAATGTAGGAGCCTGGCTCTTCAACATCAAGCATTATCTCTATACTTGCCTTAACCGATTCGCTGAACGAAAGCAGAGGTTCATTCATCTCCAGATTGTTTGTCCCGATAATAGTCTCACCATCAGGCCTGTGAAGTGAGAATCCGAACACCACACCATTAACAGTTCCGGAAAGACGGGTTTTAATAACAGCATCGACTATGATTTTCTCTCCCTTTCGGAATAATCTTGCGGGTGTACCTGACGCATCTCTGAGAGTAACGGAATTGAACCACACTTCACGGTTGCCCCATTCTTTCGGTGAGACTGCCGCAGCATCGTGTGTCTTCCGAATACCTTCCAGATATTCTGAGAGAACAGTCTCAACTTCCCCATCCTTCTGTATCCTCCCGTCATTCAGCCAGACAGCTCTTGTACACAGTTTCGCAACCGCGTTCATATCATGTGATACAAAAATTATTGTTTTTCCCTTGTCACGGAAGTTCCAGATGCGTTCGTAGCATTTCGCCTGAAATCTCGCGTCTCCGACAGCGAGAACTTCATCAATCAGAAGAACATCCGGATCGACCGCTGTTGCAAGGCTGAAGCCCAACCGCATAAACATCCCGCTGGAGTAGTATTTAACGGGAGTATCCATGAAACGGGTCAGTTCAGCAAAGTCTGCTATCTCGGGAATCAGTTCTTTCATGGCATTTTTAGAAAGACCGATCAGTGAACCGTTCAGCATCAGGTTCTCCTCGCCGGTAAGATCAGGATGAAAACCAACACCAAGATCCAGCAGAGAGGCTATTCTTCCCCCTGTTTCCGCAATTCCTGACGAAGGTTCATAGATCCCGGCCAGAAGTTTCAGTGTAGTTGATTTCCCCGCACCGTTCGCGCCGATTATCGCCAGAGCCTCACCCGGTTCAACACCGAATGTCACACCATCCAGCGCTGTGAACAATTCCATTTTCGTGCTGCGATTAAATACATTCAGCATCGTCTCCCGCAATGTTACCGCCCTGTCGTGATACAGCCTGTAGACAAGTGAAACATTATCCATGAGAATTGCGCCTGGTTTCATTTACCTACAACTCCTTGACGACGACAGGTTCGGCTTTCCTGAAGACAGCTGAACCCAGTATCAGAAACACCACTGACCAGGCACTCAGTGAGATCCAGCACCATGCCGCCGGCCAGGTTCCAGCGTAGAGTACGGAGTGCATGATCTCCATGAATCCAGCAACCGGATTGAATCTCAGAACCTGAAGCAATTTTGGAGATTCTATGATGTTAACTCCGATCGAATCAAGCGGATAGATTATTGGAGAGGCGTAGAACCATGCAAGAAGCAGAACTTCCACAAACTGTTTCACATCACGATAAAAGACATTTCCTATGGATAGAATCATTCCTGCACCGGCTGTCATTGCCGTAAAAAGAAGTATGGCGGGAATCAGAAGAACAATTGATAACCCGGGGGTGTGTCCGAAAATGATAAGAACAGCTTCCAGTACTATCAAAGCCAGAACAAGGTGAATCAGATTTGCCAGAACCTCGGCGACAGGAAGAGACATCCTTGGGAAATATATGCTGCGGATAAGCCTGTGATTATCAAGAAGACTGGATGTTGAAGCTGAAAGCGAAGATGAGAAAAAATTCCAGGGAAGCAATCCTGTAAGCAGAAAAAGAGAAAAATGGGGAATCGCGCCGCCGAATCTGAGAATTCTCGTGAATACGAAGTAATAAACGATCATGCTGAAGAGAGGTTTTAGAAGAAACCATCCAAAGCCAAGAACAGAACGCTTATATCGTACTTTCAAATCCTTTGAGACAAGGCTCTCCATTAGAAGTCTCAGTCTGCTTATATCCCAGTTATCCATCATGACTCCTGTGGAAACTGAATCTGCTCTCTTCTCCCCGCAGAAGTCTCCTTATGTTTTGTCTGTGCCGCAGAATTATCAGAACCGCAACCAGACTTATGACCACCTGCACAGGCAGTTTCCCCGGATCAAACAGAAAAACCGCTGGAATCATGCAGACTGCAGCACAGATCGAACTCAGTGAGACGTATCTAGCTAAGAACAATGTTAATACAAATACGCCGACACCTGTTGCTACAGCCAGCGGGGATAATACAAGCAGAACTCCCAGAGCAGTTGCTACCCCCTTACCTCCTCGAAAACCAAGCCATGGAGTGAATACATGCCCCAGAACAGCGCATATCGCCACCATTGCAACTATCGGATCACTCGCCGGGGGGATATTCAGCAATCCATTCGCTGCAACAAGTACTGGAATCGCTCCTTTCACAGCATCAAGAAAAAGGCCGGCAATACCATATCCGGTACCGCATACCCGCATGAGGTTCGTTGCCCCGGCATTGCCCGAGCCCTCGCTCTGAATATCTACTCCCTTTAATCTTCCAAGCAGCCATGACCAGGGTACGGAACCGGATAAGAACCCCAGAAGCAGATAGAATAAAACAGGCCACAGCGTCATATCAGTGTTTTCTCTTCCTGTAGATGACCTTCATCTGAACCCCTCGCATACCAAGGCACTCCCTGAGATTATTCTCAATATATCGGCGGTAATTCTCGGGAATATCCTCAGGACGATTCGAGAATATCAATATTTTCGGGGGGCGCTGACCAATCTGTGTGGCGTAAAACAGCCTGACAGGTTTTCCTCTTGGTGTGGGCGGCTGTACTTTCTCGACAGCCTGCATAAGTTTCCTGTTTATCTCGGAAGTCGGAAGATCCTTCTCCCTTGTCTGAGCTACTTCAACTACAGTGGGAAGTATTCTGCCCACACCCTCACCGGTGAGCGCTGAGAAGAAAAGGATGGGGATCCATCTTGCAGGATGAAACCTCTGAATAATACTGGCGATCCAGAGATCTTTGTCAATTCCCAGATCGATCTTGTTCACGCCGATAATAACACCTTTGCCCATTTCCCAGGCTTTACCGGCAATCCTGATATCCTGTTGAACCGGATACTCGGTGGCATCCATAAGAACCAGGACAACATCACCTCTGGATATGGATTTCCATGCCCTGACGGTGCTGTAGAACTCAACGTCATCCATTTTTCTTGTTCTTCTGCGGAGTCCGGCAGTATCAACGATTCTGATATCATTGCCGTTCCAGGATACCTGTGTGTCGATTGAATCCCTTGTAGTTCCCGGAACATCTGTAACGATATTTCTATCCTCTTTACAGATCCTGTTTACTATTGAACTCTTACCTACGTTAGGTCTGCCTACAACAGCAAGAGACAACTCATGCTCTTCATCCTGTTCAACTGCTGGAAGAACCTCGATTACTGCGTCAAGGAGATCTCCGGAACCAAGTCCATGCTGAGCACTGACCGGCCACGGCTCTCCCAGGCCCAGTCTGAAGAACTCCGGCACCAGCGGAATACGCTGGTCGTTATCGACCTTGTTAACAGCCAGAAAGGCAGGTAAGCCTGTTTTCCTGACAAGTTCAGCTGCTTCAATATCGAAAGGATGAATACCCGACATGACATCAACAACAAGTATTACCGCGTCTGCTTCATACAGCGCCAGCTGTACCTGCTTCCTTATGCTTTCCTGAAAAGCATCCTCGCTTCCAGGTGCAAGACCACCCGTATCGATTATGAAGAAATCATGTCCCGTCCAGTTAGCCAGAGTCATATTTCTATCTCTGGTAACTCCTGGAAGATCATCCACAATGGCGATTCTGCCACCGGCGATTCTGTTGAAGAGAGTGGATTTGCCTACGTTAATTCTACCTACGATGGCTACTACTGGTATACTGGACAAGCTTCACACCCTTTCTCTAGATTAACCATGATTATACGTTATTGAAGACTTAATGAGGGAGTCTGATCCTTAAATTGGAATTTGGAGAAAACATGCTTTATTCATGGCTGCTAACCATGGTTCTTCTTTCAACACCACCCGATATAGACGATATTCTGCCCGCTTTCAGAGACTCAATCATCCAGCGAAACGGATCAGGCGCTGTTGAAATGATATCGGAACAAGCAATTTATATTGTTGATTCCGTACTCGCACATGATCCTCAGCAGATTTCCCGGATTGTATCCTATTTCGGAATCGAACTTGCTCTCCCGGATGATGGCAGCACAGATGCAATACAGATACTGACTGATATTCTCTCAGATCCATCAGTTGCTGGAATGGTAATGCTTATGGGAGTATCCTCCGGAGATCCAATCTCATCCGGGGAAAGAACATTTATCCCGGTTGACTGGGGTTTCCCCGGCTCACGAGACACCTTATTCATTGAAATAGTATCCGAGAACGAACAGTGGAAGATCGATGACTATTTCGAGGAAATCCCCTCTGGAAGGGGTTCATAGAAAATTACTTGAACTGGTGATATCCGGAAACAATGGGTATTGTATACATGCAAATACACTGATACTATCTTCAGGAGATTGAATTATGCTTTTCAGCGTTGAGAACAGGGATACGACCCGGCTTCAATCAATCATCAGAATTACAAGAGCTATCAGTACCGTACACGATCTTCACACACTGATAACTCTTCTTGCCTTTGAAACAAGCAAAGTCCTCAATGTGGAGCGTTCCACTGTTTTCCTCCATAACAGAAAAACAGATGAACTCTGGTCTTTCGTAGCTGAAGGTGAACCGAACGAAATTCGCTTCAGTGCCGATCAGGGCATCGCAGGCTCGGTTTTTCAAACTACAAAAACAATCATTCTGAACAATGTCTCCGATGATGAAAGGTTCAATAAAGATATAGATAATACCACCGGATTTATAACCAGAAATATGATTACTGCGCCGATTATCAATCCTTCCGGCAAGTGCATAGGTGTTTTTCAGGTCATCAACAAAGAAGGCGGGAATTTCAGGAATGACGATGCTGAATTCCTGCAGATTGTCGCCGCGGAAGCAGCAGTGACCATTGAGAATGTCAGACTGCTGGAGAGTCGAAAACGGATGTTCGACAGTCTTATAAAAGCTCTGGTAATCTCAATAGAAGCACGTGATCCGCTTACAGCAGGACACAGCTTTGATGTTACATTTCTCGCGGGTAAGATCACCGAGTACCTGAAACTGGACGCAGACACAAGCGAGGCAATCTACTACGCGGCACTTCTCCACGACTACGGAAAAATCGCTGTTCCTGACAGCATCCTGAAAAAACCCGGCACCCTGTCCCCGGAGGAATTCTCCATACTCAGAAAACATGTCCAGCACACCAGAATAATACTCTCCCCCATCGAATTTGAAGAGAGGCTTGAACAGGTACCGATATTCGCGTCGCAGCACCATGAAAGAATCGATGGAGAAGGATATCCTGATGGACTAAAGGGTGATGAAATCTCGATAGGCGGAAAGATCATAGCTGTCGCTGATGTATTCGAGGCACTTACAGCCAAAAGGCATTACCGTGAGCCGTTCACCCTCAATAAAACGTTCAACATTCTTGTTGAAGGTATTGACACTCAGTTCGACAAAGATGCCGTTCTCGCCCTGAGACAGTATTTCATTGACATCGGCAAGATCAAACCGGAGGATGTACCTCTGCCGGAGAAAGCCGGAAATGATTTCTGACAGATTCCTGCCCGGCAGCAGAACCAGAAGGATCTTTCATGTTCTTGTGATTGCTCTGTTATCAACAATCGTTTCATGGACTCTCTCAAACCTCGAATTCGCAGACAGTCTTGAAAGAAGTACTCTTGACCTGCGCTTCCGCCTCTCCCCGACTCCGGCAAAGGCAGACAGCGGAATTGTACTTATTCTGCTTGACGGCGGTTCCATGGATCAGCTGCCGTTTCCCGTTCCACGCCAGCTTTACTCTGATGTTCTCCAACTTCTTCAGGACTGGGGAGCCAGCGCAGTCGGTTTTGATATTCTCTTCGATCTTCCATCAATTTATTCTGTAACAGAGGACAGTATTTTCGGTTCAGTCGCGTCTGATGGAAGGACTGTATTTGTCATGTCTCTGCTGCAGCGCGAAGACGGCAGTCCTGTTCCGGAAAACGCGATCATCGATATTTCCGGTGATTTTTCCGAGCTGGATTCCGCCTATTCCTGTATACCCCCCTGCCAGATGATATCACAGGGTGTTCCTCTTCTCGGAAGCAGCAACGACAGACAGGATCCGGACGGGGTTTTTCGAAGTATACGACTCCTTTCGGCAACGCCGGACGGTATTGCGGCATCACTGCCTGTAGCACTTGCATGGCTTGCTCTCGATAAACCTGAGATGTCTGTTGATAATGATCGATTCTTCCTTGGAGAGAACAGTTTCCCGATTGAAGACGGCTGCAGACTGCAGTTGAAATATCATGGTCCCGCAGGAACCTATAGAAGCCTTCCTCTGGCCGATCTTGTCGCTGCTCTGAACGCCAGAGCGACAGGTTCGCCCTGCCCTGTCGATTCATCTCTATTCAACGGAGCGTTCGTCCTGATAGGTTACGCAGCCCCGGCTTTATATGATCTTAAACCTACACCCTACTCTGCCAGATGTCCTGGGGTTGAGGTGCTCGCAACAGCGTTTGATAATCTTCTTAACGGAGACTGCCTGTATCATATCCAGGACTGGATCTCAGTAATCACAGCATTGCTTGTATCCATATCTGCGGCACTCTTCCTGTCAGCTGTCCAAAAGATACCTCTTGGAGCATCCTTAGCGGTACTCCCCCCCCTTCTTCTACTGGTTATATCACTTCTGCTTTTCCGCAGAGGAATCTGGATCGACACGGTCTGGCCGTTTTCTTCCGGAGTGCTGACCATTCTCTCAGGGGGAATTTTCCTCTTCAGCTCGGAAAACAGGAGAAAGCAGGAGATCAGAACAGCTTTCTCACAGTACCTCTCCCCGGATGTTGTCACCAGGGTGACCGAACATCCGGAGACCCTTGTACTCGGCGGAGACAGAAGAGTGATGACAACCTTCTTCTCGGACATAAGGGGATTTACAGGTATTTCAGAGAAACTCTCGCCGGAAGAACTGGTTTCCCTACTGAATCGCTATCTCACCACAATGACCGATATTATTCTTGAAACGGGCGGAACTGTCGACAAATTCGAAGGCGACGCAATAGTAGCTTTCTGGGGAGCTCCAATAGAACTTGATGATCATGCTGAAAGAGCCTGTTTCGCTGCTCTTAAGTGCCAGAATGAACATATTGAAATGAACCTTCAGCTGACAGCGGAGGGGTATCCGGAACTGATAACAAGAATCGGTCTGAGCACGGGTGAAATGGTTGTTGGCAATATGGGCTCCTCCAAACGCTTTGATTACACTGTAATGGGAAGCACTGTCAACCTTGGTTCAAGGCTGGAAGGCGCGAACAAGGTCTACGGAACATCCATAATGGTTCCGGAGGAAACCTTCAGGAAAGCGTCGGATGATTTCATCTTCCGGGAACTCGATACGATTCGCGTTGTAGGCCAGAAGATACCGGTAAACGTGTTCGAACTGGTCTGCGCAAAAACCGATCTCTCCAATTCACAGAAGAAGATTCTCGAATATTATTCGGAAGCGCTGAAACTCTACAGAGCAGGCAGATTCGAAGAAGCGGAACAGAAATTCTCGGTGATCGATGACGCGCCCTCCATCGTGATGGCTGAAAGATGCAGGCATCTGACCGAAGAATACAGAAACAGTGAAAAAGACTGGGACGGAATCTTCAATCTGTCATCAAAATAATATCCTCCTTACAGGTAAAGGAAGTCAACTATGAACAGAGAGAAGAACTGGGGTATGGACAAAAGCTGATATGGTGTTTACAATCTGATGAGAAACGGAGGTCATATATGAAATACCTAGCACTATTATTCTTTTCAGTTTTCTTTTTTGCTCTTTCTGCGGAAGATGTCGAACCTGTTATTGGTGATGAAGTCGTAATCTCTGTTCAGAATCAATTCATCTACCCCAGACCGGCGTTTTACGCTTCTCCAGTCCAACCGGTTGACTATGGCACACTTGCAACGATAGACGATATCAGCGGAGAATGGTTCAATGTTACAACTGCTGGCGGCAGAGAAGGCTGGATTCACCGCACAGCTGTCAGCGGCGCGCTGCAATCTTCCGGAGATGTAACCACATCAGGTGAAGTTACTTCAGATGAGATCATGCTTGCAGGTCGCGGTTTCAGCCAGGAGATAGAAAATGCTTACTCATCGGAACACCCTGATCTTGACTTCACAAAGGTTGATTACGTGGAAACAATGTATCCTGTTTCACCCGAAGAGCTGCTTCACTTCCTGCTTACGGGCAATTTGATTGAAGAGGAGGCAACAAGATGATTCCCATCGGAAACATGCTCCTCACAATTCTCATAGCATTCGGCCTCGGAGATATTGTTGATACTATCAGCGGCGATGAAGTACAGAGCGCCTTTAATGTTATAGACTCCTTCAACACGGCAAACCAGGAGATCAGTGAAGTAGAGGAGTACTATCTTGGCCGATCCGTTGCCGCAACGATACTCACGATGTACCAGCCTCTTGATGATCCTGCCCTTCAGCAGTATGTGAACCTTATTGGACAAACCGTCGCCTGTTCTTCCCCTCAACCAACTCTTTTCGGCGGATATCATTTCATGGTGCTTGACAGTGATCAGATCAATGCTCTGGCTTGCCCGGGAGGCATTGTTTTTATCTTCAGCGGTCTGATCGACCAGGCAGCAAACGAAGATGAACTTGCAGCTATCATTGCCCACGAGGTTTCTCATGTAGCTCTGCATCACGGCATATCATCCATAGATCAGGCAAGATGGACAGATTTCGGTTTAACAGTCGCTGAAGAATCATCAGAACAATGGGGCAGCAGTGATGTACAGACCGTCTTAAACGATTACGGAGATCTTGTTGAGGATGTTGTTTCAAACCTGATCACAAAGGGATACAGCAGGGATACCGAATACCAGGCAGACAGTCTTGCTGTGGAAATCTGCTCGGCAGCAGGATACGACCCGGAAGCATTGATTGAGGTTCTGGTGAAACTCTGTGAAACGGATAATAGATCCGGTCCCGGATTCTGGGAAACCCATCCCTCACCTGAGGATCGCCTTGAAGCAGTCATTGAAGTACTCTCCACTCTCCCGCAGTCAGAGGTTGACCCGGTTCGAACTGCCAGATTCATGGAATACATTTCCGGAACGGTCTCATCCTCCAGTAATGAGTCCACCAATACGGGTACCAGACCTCGGAGATCATCTTCAGAAGATCAGGAAGACACCGGATCTTCAGGTTCGAGAGGCGGATCAGGCAGTACAAGAACCAGAAACTAGCGGAATATTTTGCGGATTCCTCACCGGTTCTGTCTCCTGCTGACAGCAATCCTTGCATGGATAGCCATCTCATGCGGCGGAACCGGTGATTCCTCTCCGATCACGGAACACTCGAATCCTCTTCCCGAAACCCTTCATGTAGTTGTTCTGGATAAACTCTTTCATGATACCACCGTTTTCACACAGGGTTTTGAGATCCGTGAAGGGATTCTCTGGGAATCTACAGGACTCTATGGCTCATCCACTCTGCGCAAACTCGATCTATCAACAGGAGAACTCCTGGAGGAATGGCCCCTGCCGGTTACTCTCTTCGGTGAAGGTATCACAATTATTGATGATCAGATATTTCAGCTCACCTGGAAATCAGGGCTTGTGCTTTCATGGAATCTTGAAGATCCGGAGCCGGTTGTTACCGGCACAATTGAAACTCAGGGGTGGGGAATCTGTGCTATAGACAGGAATACGGTTGTCACCAGCGACGGCAGCTCCATTCTCAGATTCAGAAATGTCTCCGATTTCAATTCAATCAGGAGTATCCATGTTACTCTTGATGATGACCCACAGATATATCTCAATGAACTGGAATATGCAGACGGATGGATATACGCAAATCAATGGAATGCAGACAGAATACTGCGAATTGATCCGGCATCAGGATATGTTAATGCCCTGATTTACGCATCTGATCTTTTGTCACCTGATGAAAGAGTAAGCGCTGGACCTCTCAACGGAATCGCATGGGATGCTGAAAGACAGGCTTTTCTACTCACAGGAAAATGCTGGCCCCGCATCTTTGCAGTCAGGTTTGAGAAAATTCTCTGAGAACGCAAAAGGGAGGCAACTGTTGCTGCCCCCCTTCAAAGCACTATATCAGATCAGTTTAGAAATCGTTTCTGCCCTGTCTGGCTTTGCTGTGTGCAAAGTCAACTCTGACTGGACGACCATCGATCTCCTGACCGTGCATGCCTTCCTGAGCTGCCTTGGCGCCATCTTCCGAATCGAAAGTTACGAAGCCGAAGCCTCTTGATCTTCCTGTATCGCGTTCACGGACAACATTGGCTTCTTCAATTTCACCAAACTCTTCGAATGCCTTTCTGAGGCCTTCGTCCGTTGTTGCCCAGGGTAATCCACCAACAAATAGCTTTCTGCTCATTAGAACTCCTGTTCTCGGGACATCTGTCCCACAGTACCATGCGGCTTATGCCGCTGTTTCTCCCCCGGAATGGGGGTATTGCACAACCGGGAGCCGGCCCGGAGCCGTGCTGCTATATTGCAGCATACCATAAATATACAAATTATTCAACCATTTATAAAAACAGCTGGCTGGCAATGTGATTTTTGAATTCGAATCTGGAATGTCGTAACCTCTTCAGTACACTGTTCACAAAATAATAGATAATTGCCTATTTCAATCTTGCTGAACTATACGATAACACAATAGCATTGGCAAGTACCTCAATATACACCATACTTTTGCAAAAGCAAATCATTATGAATTCATGGAATTCCAGAACAATTTCATTCATGCAAATACCGAATAATGAGATCGGGATTAGGCAGCTGATGATATATTTTCTGCTACATACTTTCAGCATTATGCCGGAACAAATAAGTCATGATTGACGTTAACATAAATGGGCATAATATTTGCATTTGTATTTCCAACCAATTAAGGAGGTATTTATGAAAATTGTGATTCTCAGTCTGTTCCTTGTTTTGTCAGCAGCCACTGCCAACAGCGTCGTGCTGACGCTTGATGCGCCTGATACTAATATCAGCGGCCTTGCCTGGGGTGGTGACGGCCAATTATGGGCTGTCGATGAAGTAACAGATTATGTTTACAGTATTGATCCCGCTTCCGGGGCAGTACTGAGCAGTTTCTACGTAGCGCATCCATCAAGCTACTTCCCCACAGGTCTCGCATACAGTGAGTATTCCGATCTTTTATGTGTAGGGCTATGGAACAATTCAACAACCGGATATGTCTACAAGTATACAACTTCGGGATCATACGAAGGTTCTGTAGACATGTGTGGTGGTTGAGGCAACCCTGTCTCGTCGGTGACGGGACTTTCAGCACGGGACAATTATCTCTATGTTGGTTCAAGAAACCAGAACAGAGTATATCGTTACAATATGCCCTATATCAACAACAGGGCTCAGCATGTTTATTTCAACGGATATTCACAGACTCGAGATATCGCCATCACACCTGACAGCATAGTATGGGTTGCATCTGACAATGCAGCCATTCCTGTCAGGGCATACAACCGAAACGGAATAGTGGTTGATTACATCGATCCAGATCTTGTATCTTCTGTAAGAGGAGTAGCCATTGATCCAGAGGGATACCTCTGGCTAAGTAATATGGAGATGGACCTGATTTACAAAATTGACCTGACAGAGGGTATCGAATCTTCCGATCCGGATAATCCCTTTAACATTACAGTCTCATCGAATCCATTCCTCTCTTCAGTTGTTATCACAGGAGAAGGATTTGCAGGAAACAGCGAGATTGCAATTTTCGACATTCAGGGTCATCTGATAGTGCAGGATTCCTTTGATGGTTCATACGCATGGGATGGTTCTTCCAACACTACACCTGTTCCAAGTGGAACCTATTTCGCCGTTGTGATGGATAACAACGGTAATTCCGATACGGTTAAACTCCTCCGTCTTTAACTGAGGAACAGGCCGAATCATCTGAAGCCCCGGGGTTGCGAAACTCCGGGGTTTTCTTCAACAACGTTCGCTTGACGATTCAACCATCTAAGGGTATTTTTGCCGTCGATCATTGCGCGCCTCGATAGCTCAGTTGGCTAGAGCGGGTGGCTGTTAACCACTAGGTCCGAGGTTCGAGTCCTCGTCGAGGCGCCATTAATTCTTACCAGTTAAGTATTTACAGGGAGCTCTACAGGCTCTA
>CBDVBK010000026.1:0-44002 GCA_965372215.1 uncultured bacterium
TACCTAGTTTGTTCTGACTTAGCCCAAGAGGGAGCATAAACTCCTCCATAAGAACTTCTCCAGGATGTAATGGTTTCATTTTTTTCATATTTCACCTCTAGTGATAATCAATAATCTCAACTTCGAACGCGTCTCCGTTTTTCCAAATGAAGCAGATTCGCCATTGCTTATTAATCCTAATGCTAGGCTGTCCTTTCCGTTTTCCGCTGAGCGATTCAAACCGATTACTCGGAGGAACTCTCAGATCTTCAGCGCAATTCTGCTACAGCCCATCGTTAATTTTTTATTGCTCAATGTCCTAATTTTAAGTTTACCAAAAGGATGATAATATTTCATGCCATCAATCACAATGGCTTTAATGGAATTAACAGTTTTGCTCGGGTATCTATTTGAGAAATCGGTAGAGGTTAAGCAGTACTAAGCCCGGCATCTTCTTGAGAATCGGTAGGCAGTAGAGAAATTGAAGAGGTTTTGTTGAAAACAACTATTTACTCGTGATACTCGAACACATCATCAACAGATACTCCAAACACTTTTGAAATCCTCAGGGCTAGCAAGAGAGATGGGTTATACCTGAATGCCTCAAGGGCAATGATGGTCTGTCGGGTAACATGAGCGAGTTCAGCTAATTCCTTCTGTGTCATTTCATCATGCTCAAAACGTAAACGTCGGATATGATTTTTTAGTTTAGCAGATTCCACAGTTTGTACCCCGTCGATATTGTATAAGGGTAATTATAGAGGATACCAGAACTTTTAAAGCCCAACCAACCCATACAAACAAAGGGAAATATTCAATGGAGACAACTCCTGTATCAGAATAGCTGAAGTAAATTACCAGGGATGTGATAACGAAATAGATAAATACAAAGTAGGATGAACCTGAGAAAGACTTTAGTTGAATAGAAATATCGCGCTCATCTTCTATGACCTCTGAGGGATTCTTCTTCCGCAGGAAGATCAGATGACCAATTCCCAGGAAACCAAATATTGCTAACCCAGCATATGCCTGACTGATCACCGTGGTTTGCCAGATCAGTATAAAAAGCAGAATGCCAACTGCCAGAATAGAGAGATTGAAAACAGCGAGTTTCTCGTGCCTGTTCAACATCATAGACCTCCGTCTTTTTAGAGTGCGATAACACAAAGACGAAAGTAATATATTTCATACACAATGTCAAGTATTTATTACCCATCAATTGATTCAATATGCAGAGTTTTGAAACATGGCTTGTGAAGCACTTTCTGAACATCTGTCTGGATTTGATTGGGAAAATTCAGTCAAGCTTGCGCAGCATCAACTGAACATTTGTCCGGATCAGGAAGCCCGAAGAAGAATATCAACTTAACAACCTCTTGCATAACCGGCTGGCGTAAACATCAGTGAAGAGTGACCCTGCTTGCCAGTCCGAGTTGATGTGATTGTTATAGCTCCCTTATCTCTGATGTGCTATGTACTCGTCCAAGAGAGTTCGGATCATTCTCTGGTATTGTGTATTGTGCAGCTCGGCTTCTTTCTTGAAGAAGTCAACACTGCGCTTTGTAAGCGAGATGGTGATCTTTACCGTCTCATCCTTGAGCGCCAGCTCCTCTGGAGTGGGGAGAAAATCCTCCATAACCCTAACATCACCCATTGGTTCATCAGTGTACTTAATTTTGTTTTTCATAAATCCGTTTTCCCTTCCGCCAATATCCTGCTTCGATAATCCTGATCTGTCTGTTACGGTAGGTGAAACGCACGGACAGAATTCCTTATGATATTCCATGTACGTTGCATTTGTTTTGCTATACTGTTTTTCTCTTGTATGCAAAAGCAACCATTACTTTATTTCCATGTACAGAATGGGAAGCACGCATTTCATCCCCATAGCATCTGAGTATTTCAAATCCTGCTTTTTCAAGTTCTTCTTTGTGCTCGTCGAGAGACCTTCTGCCACTTAAATCAGGTGGCATGTGCGCTGGAAAACTTACCTGAATCTCTTCTCCATTTGGCAATTCAAATTTATTCGTTAGTTCTGGAATATTCCACTCTTTTACTTCCTCAATTACGACTTCCTCATTGAGATTGAGCATATCCTTCTCAGAACTTTCATTATGGAGAAACAGATATCCTCCGGGTTTTAGAACGCGATAACACTCAGACAAATGTTTGTCACGAAGATGCTGTTCTCCTACAACGTGCAAAGACCATATGTTAACTGCGAAATCAAAACTATCAGGGCTAAGATTAGTAGCAAACATGTCCCCTATAAAAAATTTTACTGGCTCCTCATTTATCCGGGCTAATTCATTCGCTTTTTGTACAGCAGTCGGTGAAATATCTATTCCAGTCATTTGAAAGCCCTGCTGAGAAATAGTAATAGCATTAATGCCTGTTCCAGATCCAAATTCAATCCCGGAAGCACCTGGCGCAAGGTTGACCGTTGATACAAACTCTTTCCACGCACTGAGTATATCATCGTTCATTTTTTTCTGCCTAAAAACTGACCCACTACTTAATATTCTCTTATAACGTGTTTCATGAACACGATAATAGTAATCTTCTGGGACTCTTACGATCCGTTTGCTTCTATTTTGCTTCATATTTCTTCCTTGTATAACGTTCAAAATCAGCAGGCTGCGAAACCAGTTTTCAGACCTGATAAGCAGTTCTACTGCATTTTGTTGTTATGTGACTGATATCGCCCCTTCTTTAGTCATTCCGGCCAAGGTCAGGAAATTCAGATTGCCTAAGAAACTTAAATTCCACTCGCTTTGCTTCCCATTCTTCGCGAAGAATACCCATTGAAATCCGATCATAGAATTTGCCATTTACCAGACAACTTTTCCTAATTCTGGCTTCTTCAACGAATCCGAGTTTCCTCCCCAATCCAAGCATCATGGGATTGCCTTGCCAAGTTGTGAAACCGATCCTGGTTAACCTCATCTGATTGAATAGATAGTCGACCCACAGAGCAAGGGTTTCTGTGCCCAATCCCTTACCCCAGTAGCTTTCTTCCTGGATCGTTATGCCTACGGCAGTTGCATGTGGGTCATTCTCGCTATGGTAAGCATTGAGCCAACCAATATGGTCATCTTTCAATGTATAGATCTCAAGGAAATGGTAAGGGGGCTGTAGACCATTCTGAACTTTCTTTGTTCTTATTTCTATCAATTTTGAGAGATTGTCGTTCTTATACCATGGTCCATCATACTGTGATGCCTTTGAATTGGGATCATTCCAGCGCTTGTAATCTTCCATATCATCAATTGTCGTTGGGCGAAGAATGACTTCATAACCTCTCAGTTCAAACTCGATAGGCATTGTTTCCTTTCACTCATTTCACACAACGTTTCAAATCAGCAGACTGCAACAACCTGTTTGTCAGATAGATGAGCCGTAGTTCTGCTGGATTTGATTGTAAAAGCTCAATTTCTATATGAAGATACAACAATTTCACGAGACATATTCTTGAATCCTAAACTATCTGCAAGCCTTACTGATGGAATATTATTAGCATCGACCAGATAAATCGGTCGATAGCCATGCAAGAAACACCATTCAGCAGCGTGTCTGACAACAGCCTTACCGTATCCTTTATTCCTGGATTCTGGTGAAGTGCTGACAACGATATTTGCTCCATGATGATCAATATCTGAGATAAACGATGAAGAGACAATTGTGTCGTTTTCAATAACACAGAAATATCTTCCAGCTCGCACAGTTTCTACTCTTGCATTCCATAGGTATTCAGTTTTTTTCTTTCCTGTATTCTTGCAGAGGGAAGTGTATTTGGTTTTGTCCGCTTCAGATAAAGTACTAATTTGAAAGCCACTTTCCTTTTCTATTAATTCCTTCTTTTCTATTGTCATACGTGACATCAACCTAGTGCTGTAAAGCAATGCTGGAAGAAATTCAAAAAAGATATCATCAATCATTCTCAGTGTATTCTTGCTTACGGCTTTTTCTGTAAGGTATTTGCGTTGAATTTCAAATACTGGGGCAAGCTCTGGAGAAATGGAGAATACTATTTCTTTATCAATCTCTGTGCAGATCAGATGATGTATATAGAAGAATGCAAGCGGCTTGGATCTCCTTTTGCATGGGAATATACAGCGGCCTGATTTCGTTCTTTCCGCATCGACGCAAAGATATCTTCGATAATACTGATCAAAAGAGATCAAAGTTCTCTCCATTTAACTTGAACGTTTTGTATAACCAGCAAAGATATTACCTTGGGCTTATGGCTTTGCTTTTTTGGCTGGTTCATGCGATTGTTCGCTTCCGTATCTCAGATGCTCTTCTTTGATCTTGAGTGTCTTGCTTAAACGCTTGACCATGGCATCGGAGTAGGTGCGTCGGCCATGCTCATAGTCGCTGACCATATTCTGGCGGATACCCAGTTTCTCGGCGAGTTGGGTCTGAGTCAGACCGGCCTTAAGGCGAGCACCAGCAAGCAGGTTGCCGATGCGATTCTTTTCCATCTCATGCCAGTATTCAGTACTCTCGATGGAAACAGATTCGTCTTCTGGCTCGTTGACCAAGACGGTAACGTCGTACTTTTTCTTGATCCAGGCGAGCAATTCGTCAACATGTTCGCCGTGAATCGAAATCTCAATATGGGGCTTGTTCACGAGAGCCAACATAATACACCTCAATCACTATTTCGTCTTTTTGGCATGTCCAGCATGCCACATATCTGTAATTCAAATGGCAATGGTATCGATCCTTACCCAGTGGTGAGAAGTTTTGCCATGTTTTTTGTATCGGGCCATCTGCCTGGAGATCCGCGATCAATAAGAAAAGGAGCTTCTGAACATCAACGGGCAGGCTCTTCAGACGGCGGCTGATTTTCTTCTTGATTCGAACTTCATATTTCATTTAGTTATAATATAACCTACAACTTGGATTTCTGCAAGTTATATTTCTCGAAGCGAATGCATCAAATCAGTAGCCAAGAAGCATGAGTCATACCCCTGGCCGCAGTTCTGCTGCATTTGATTGTTGAAACTTAATTCTCCTCTTTGAACATTGTCGTCATGTAAGGTTTGAAACCCATCTTGCTCCAGAATCCGAGAGCGACATTGTTAACAGCTGCTGTTAAAGTAAGAAGTATGTTTAAATGCAAGACCGACTGAAGGAGTTCGAGCAATATCTTAAAGAAATGAAACTTATGGGTGAGATACATTTACCATATGTGTTCTGGTGAGTTAAACACTATCTGTTCCTGAAGCTACCAGATGCTACAGAGTATTCACAGATACTTGAAAAAGAGGGTAAGGAAGATTGGCTGATCAGGCAGGCTCTGGATGCTGTTAGAGCCAGCTTCGCTTGTCGTTTTAATGGTGGGTGGCACTGGCGGGAACGTGTGGGAATCGAACCCACCCAGGATGGTATTAGCACCCAACACCGGATTTGAAGTCCGGGAGGGACACCAGTCCCCTTGCGCTCCCGCGGGTGTTTTTACGGGCAACAAACATCTGGCAATATTTTCGTTCGATGTCAAGTACCCGGATTTCTAGAGAATAAGCACATTTTCCGATAGCTATTCCCACCAGCATACAAGATCTGGTTCAATGATCCTGCCAAATTCCGGGTGGCACGGAAGTATTCTTGCTGTGAAACCCTGATTGCCGGAATGATTGCATACAAATGATCCGGTGAAAATAAAATTTCCCTCTTCCTCTCGGTCAAATTTCAGGAGAATCAGGTTTCTTTCGGTCAGCCATCCGTCAGGCTCGACCTTGCCATGATGAATTTCAACACGAAGATCTTCGGGCAGAAGACCCGGAGCATGAACTGTAACCATAACAGGGAGAGGGTCGCCGACTGCACATGTGCCGTTTTCCATCTCGCATTCTACCTGTTTTATCTGAACTGTACCCCAGGCATTTCTGATCTTTTCCATCCATCCTGCGAGATCCCTGGCCCCGGAGTAATTATCAGCTGAAAGCTTCTTTGCGCGTTCGTATGCTGGAACGTAAGATGCATTTGTGTATTCCGTCAGCATTCTGTTACTGCTGAAAAATGGGCAGACCTTCTTCATTGATTCTTTCATTATACTGATCCAGTTTACAGGGATGTCGTTCCTGTCCCGGTCGTAGAAGATTGGAGCGATCTGGTTTTCAATAATGTTGTAGAGAGCTTTAGCTTCCAGTCTGTCCTGAAGGTCAGGGTCATCGTATTCCTCGCCTTCCCCTATCGACCAGCCCATTCCCGGTTCGTAAGCTTCAGCCCACCATCCGTCGGGAACACTGCACTGAATTACCCCGTTGAAACAGGCTTTCATTCCGCTTGTTCCACTGGCCTCCATGGGCAGTCTTGGAGTATTCAGCCATACATCTACTCCCTGAACCATCTGTCTTGCCACCTCAATGCTGTAGTCTTCGAGATAGATGATCTTCCCGTAGAATTCTTCCTTCATGCAGAGGTGGACTAATTGTTTGATCAGTTCCTTGCCTTCGGTATCATGCGGGTGAGCTTTACCTGCAAAGATGAATTGTACCGGCTTTTCAGGATCGTTAACAATTTGATTCAGGCGTTCCTCATCACGGAGAAGTAGAGTTGCTCTTTTGTATGATGCAAATCTCCTTGCGAATCCGATGGTCAGAGTTTCAGGATCAAGGATAGGGATATCTTCAAGATGTGGTTTAAGAAGTCCCATCCGTTTGATCTGCTTTTCCCATCTGTCCCGTGACCACGAGATAAGTCGTTCCCTCATTCTGATATGTGCCGGCCACAGCTCGGAATCTGGAACATTATCAATCTTTTCCCATGCCATGCTGTCTGTTTTATTACTTGACCATCTCGGACCGACATATCTGCTGAAGAGTTTGACCATCTCATCCGATACCCATGATTCAGGATGAATACCATTTGTTACATGTGTTATGGGAGTATCTGCTTTCGGAAGAGCCGGCCAGACATCTTTCCATATCTCTCTTGAAATTCTGCCATGCAATTCGCTTACGCCGTTTCGGAAATCACAGAATCGAAGACCGAAAACCGTCATTGAAAAATTGGGATTATCGTCATGATGACCGAATTGAAGAAATTCTTCGTTGGTCAGCCCCATCTCCTTTATCATTGGATGGAGATATTTGATTACAAGATCAGGAGGGAACTCCTCATTGCCGGCTGGAACTGGTGTGTGTGTCGTGAAGACATTACCAGTGGAAACCAATTCTCTGGCTTCGGGGAATGACAGATTTTCCTTCATGAGCTTCCTGATCAGTTCTACTATCAGAAATGCAGAATGTCCTTCATTTATATGTCTTACGGTTGGAGTCAGGTTCATTTCGTCCAGAGCTCTCAGGCCGCCAATCCCCAGTACTATTTCCTGCTGAATCCTCCTTTTTCTGTCGCCTCCGTAGAGCTGTCCGGTTATCTCACGGTCATCTTTTCTGTTTTCCTGCAGATTCGTATCCAGCAGAAACAGATCAGCTCTGCCTACTTTTATTTTCCAGACAGCGGCTTTAACTATTCTGTTTCCCATCGGTACATTTACAGAGACCTGGCTGCCG
Organism: uncultured bacterium; assembly: GCA_965372215.1. Classification (GTDB taxonomy): domain Bacteria; phylum Fermentibacterota; class Fermentibacteria; order Fermentibacterales; family JCC-6; genus Aegiribacteria. The sequence continues at coordinate 7,503 of CBDVBK010000026.1, forward strand.
TCATTCCCGAAAACCGGTTCAACAGGCATATTGGAGTAATCGTTAACGAAGTAGCGCTCCTGCTGCCATCCGTCACTGTTCAGATACTGGCTGAAATAGCCGTGTCTGTATAGCAGCGAGATCCCAACCATGGGGAGTCCGAGTTCACTGCCGCTTTTAATGGTGTCTCCAGCGAGGACACCAAGACCGCCCGAATAAATTGGAATACTCTCATGCAGACCGAATTCAGCTGAGAAAGTAGCGACAAGGAAATCGTCGTCGATAGCCTTATTCTGTTTCTTCAGAGCATCGAACCATGTGCTTCTCTCAAGATAATTCGTAAGACGTTCAGTAGTCTTTTCCAGGTGTGAAAGATATACACTATCCAGTGCAAGTTCCTTGAGTCTTTCCTGGCTGACATGCCCCAGAAGACGTACCGGATTGTGATATGATTTTTCCCACAGGTCGGAATCTATCCATCGGAAAAGTTCGATTGCCTGCGAATTCCATGTCCACCATGTATTGTAAGCTATCTGTTTGAGAGCGGAAAGCTGTTCCGGTATTTTTGGAATCACCCTGAAAGTTCTTGTTTTCAATATATACCCTCCCACGAAACCTGTTATCCTGATTGCTGCTCAATCGGGAACCATTACCAGAGTATTGTAATATATTCAGAGTTCAAGGTATGTAACGAAGGGACTGATTTTGAGATTTGTTCTGCCGGCTCTGTTATTGCTATTCTGGTGTCTTCCAGCTATCGCGGGTTCTATTACCCGTACAATTGAACTTGATCCAGCTCTTGTAACCATCGGGATTGTAAATGAATGGAATATCGTTGAATTCCCCGGCATGGAGCTTCGCGGAGAGCCCGGTGCTCCCCTCCTTCCTGTATTTCCGGTAGTGTTTCTGCTGCCGAATGGAGCTGAGAATGTAACTTTTCAAGTATCGGCAGTCAGCGAAATCTCAATCGGACGTCCCGGTATCAGGATAGTGCCCGCAATTGAACCAAGACCATTCAGCGGGATTACAGATCCATCCATACGGCTTCCTCAACCGCATATATATACATCAAATTCGATCTGGCCCTCTGACCCCGTCCTATGGACTCACACCGGGACGATATCCGGATTCAGGATAGCTTCATGTCTTCTGCAGCCATGGGAATATCTCCCGTCTGATGGTCAGCTCTCTCTCTTGTCAGAAATTGAAGTAACCGTCTCCTGGGATGAAGGATTTCCGACGCAGCTGTCCATTGAACAGAACGAAGTTGCCAGGGAGAGAATTCATGCTCTGATCGATAACACTGAAATGATTCCAGTTTTTGAACCTTTATCAAAGGGTTCCGGAGATGCCGAATATCTGATAGTGTGCGACAGTTCCTTTGCGGACACGATGCAACCGCTTGCAGATCTCCAGGAGAGACACGGACGTACAGTCGAGATAGCTGCTGTTCATGATATCATCGAAAACTTCAGTGGTCGCGATGACGCGGAAAAACTGCGCAACTTCATAAAAGACAGATTTCTGGAGCATGGCACTGTATTCGTGCTTCTTGCCGGTGATGAAACTCTTGTTCCCGTGAGACTGGTGGAGCTTTTCTGTGAAGGAGAAGACGATATTGCTCCGGTCGATCTCTATTTTGCCGACCTTGATGGCTCATGGGATGGCAACGGTGACGGCAAATACGGGCAACCGGACGACGACCTTGATCTATACGCGGATGTCCTTCTTGGAAGAGCATTATTCTCAACTGAGAAGGATGCTGCGATCTTTGTTCAGAAGAATATCACTTATCAGACCAGCGCGACACCGGAAGACTGGCCTTCCAGGGCGGTACTCTGCGGAGCGGTGCTGTTTGAGGATATCGGATACACAGGAGCAAAAGGCTGTGATTCAATCGCTGTTACAATGCCTGTATCGTGGGAGATAACAAAAGCTTACGAGATATTGCATGGCGATGGGATTGACACGCATATCCCAATTATCAGCAGCGGTACCGGCTGGAACCACTACGCCGGACATGGCAACGACAGGGGGATCTACTGGAGTTCAGTGCCAATGGGCATGATGACGAACTGGATTGCTACGGACAGCCTTCATAATGGCAATAAAACAGGAATCCACACCAGTATAGCATGTCACCCAGCGGAGTACATCGGGCTGGATTGCTGCGCAGAAGCCCTTCTGAACGCTCCGGACGGCGGCGGAGTAGCTGTAATGTTCAATACCAGCTACGGATGGGAAGGATACTGGCCCTCTCTGGGAGCCAGTGAATGGATGTGTATCGATCTGGCCAGGCAGGTATTCCGGGAGCACTCTCCAAGTATCGGACTTGCATTCTCCATAGCAAAGGATCTGCGGATTCCATATATGCACGGTGGATATGATCGAACATTTCAGAGTCTTCTATCCTGGAGTGCGTTCATGGATCCGGCTCTGATCGTAAGAAAGTCTCAAGGTAATGACCCGGTACCCCCCGTTCCGCTCACCATTTCCCCGCCATATCCCAATCCTGCTGAAAGGGATGCGCCTATCGCGTTTTACGTTGATTACTCGGTTGGTTCTGCCGAAGTATCTGTTCACGACTTTGCCGGACGGCTGATCTGGGAGACTGAAATTAACTCTCCACAGAGAGTATCCTGGGAAGGAACCGACCCGGAAGGCAGGAGAGTTCCCGCCGGAGTTTACATCATCTCCGCTCGAAAAGGGAATTATATAAGAAACCGATTGACTACCGTTCTCAATTAAACCTGGATATTTCATGATGGAATAGTCTACTGATCTTCCATGTATCAGAACCGGAAACAGTATACTTTAACATGGAGGTCTGAAAGAATGAAACACCTGATAATCACAGTACTGATCCTTGCTGTGGCAACTACTTTCTCCCAGGAAGATTCAAGGGAGGAATCGAATGCAGGCAGGATGCAGGTTGTTGGAGAAGAAGGCGTTATAGGTGAACTTCCACTGGAGCATACCCAGGTGGAGATCACCATAAGCGGAAATCTCCAGCGGGCAACCGTTCGCCAGGTTTATGGAAACCCATATGAAGAGCCTATAGAAGCTGTCTACACGTTCCCTCTCCCTCAGAGTGGTGCGGTTGACAGAATGAACATGTGGATAGGTGACAGATTCATCGAGGGAAAAATTCATGAGAGGGATCTTGCGCGAGAGATTTATGAGCAGGCGATTCAATCCGGTCAGACTGCAAGTTTACTCGAACAAGAACGTCCGAACATCTTTACACAGAGTGTCGGGAATATCCTGCCAGGTGACAGTATTGTAATTGAGATCAGTTACGTAGCACCCGTAGAGTACGATGATGGTGAATATGAGATTGTATTCCCGATGGTTGTGGGACCGAGATTTGTGCCGCCGGGCGGTTTTGTGCGAAGAATATTCGACATGTATACAGTTTCAACTTCTGTGGAAGACGCTGACAGGATTACTCCTCCGATCGTTCCTGAAGGGACCAGAACCGGGTATGACATAGAACTTTCCGTTACCATCAATCCTGGTGTCGAGATACAGGATTTCGAGTCGCTGAATCATGAAGTGGATGTCGATCTGAACTGGAGAGCCGGGAATGTCACCATTTCACTCAAAGATGAGGATGTTATTCCCAACAGGGATTTTGTACTCAGATACACAACGGCATCTGATAGAATACAGACCGGAGTGATCTCTCATAATGGTGAACTGGGCGGCCATTTCATGCTCATCCTCCAGCCCGATGCTGATATTGATATCGATGAGATAACTCCCAAGGAGATGTTCTTTGTTGTTGACTGTTCCGGCTCAATGGGCGGCCAGCCCATGGATGTCGCCAAGGAGACGGTAAGACAGTTTGTCCGGGGAATGAATCCGGATGATACATTCCAGATTATGAGATTCAGTGAAACCGCAAGCAGCATGTCGAGAAGTCCCCTGACCAATACTGAAAGCAATGTTGAGCAGGGTGTACAGTTCATCAACAATATGAGTGGCTGTGGCGGAACGATGATGATTGAGGGAGTGAGAGCCGCTATCGGTTATCCTGAAGATCCTGATAGAATGCGATTTGTCATTTTCCTTACCGATGGTTTCATAGGTAACGAAGCGGAGATACTCGGTGAACTGCAGAGTACCCTGGGAGAGAACACCAGACTCTTCAGTGTTGGAGTAGGCTCAAGCCCAAACAGATACCTCATAGAAGGCCTGGCTGAAGAAGGGCGTGGTCATGCCTATTACGTGGGTCTGAATGAAGATCCCACCGAAGCAGTGAGCGCGATCTACGAAAAAATCAACGATCCCTACCTTGTGGGAATCAGTATTAACTGGGGCAGCCTTGATGTTCATGATGTATATCCTTCCAGAATTCCTGATCTGTACGCCGGAGAACCTCTCGTAATCATTGGACAGTACGATGGTTCCGGAAGCGAAACAGTTCATCTCTCCGGTGTTGTCGCAGGCAGACGCTGGAACAGAGATGTTCGGGTTGTACTTCCATCGCATGAGGAAGACAACGATGTTATCGCTACTCTCTGGGCCAGGAAGAAAATACACGACCTTACCCGCCAGATGTACAATTCGTACGGTTACATCGATCAGAATCAGGACATCATTGAAGAAATAACCGACACAGCTCTCGACTATCAGATAATGAGTGAATACACCTCATTCGTCGCGGTATGCGAGGAGATAAGAACCGATCCTGATGGTTCTCCAATAACGGTTCAGGTTCCCGTGAATATGCCTGAAGGTGTTTCGTACGAAGGTGTATTCGGTTCGACAGGTTCGGAGACAATGCATTACTCCAGAAACGGAGGGTCTCTCTCTAGGACCATGCAGTCAGCACCTGTGGCTGGTTTAGGCGCAGGAGGTTATGTGGCCTGCGATGCATGTGAGGAAATCACTGACGGTGAATACTACTACGAGTACGAAGAACCCCCCTGGTTCGGCAGCGTCAGCCTGGTATCCGCTTCTCCCACACTGGGACTGCTTCCATCGGTTGTACGTTCTGCTGTCAGGGAACTTCTTGTGGAACTGACAGAAGTATACCAGAGCTACCTTGACGGAATTGAGGATGCTGACGAGTGGCCTTCAGGCGTGGTCACTTTCAGTATTGAGGTTGACAGCAATGGGAATATCACCGCCGTTTCAGTGATTGGAAGTGGTCTTGATCGCGATGTTAATGATAGTCTATGCGAAGTTCTTGAAGGACTGAATATTCCGGCTCCGCCTGATGGAGCAGGTTCAATACAGGTTCAGCTCAGCTTTCAGAAGACCTGGTAGTCTCAGCTGACCAAGGAAGAAGGGGCGGGAGAAATCCCGCCCCTTCCGAATAGTGACAGGCACTATTTATCTGAGCAGTGTGAACCTTTCCGAGACCGAACCCTGATCACTCGAAGCTCTCAGGAAGTAGATGCCGTTGCCGATATTCCCGGGAACGCTCCAGGTGAAACTGTGATTTCCCTGAGAAATGGAACCGTTTTGAATAACGACAACTTTCCTGCCTGTGATATCGAAAACAGAGATATCCATATCAGCGGAAACTCCTGTATAGAGATCGAACATCAAGGATCCAAACGAAGGGTTTGAACCGGCTACAGACAGAATGAGTCCCGATTCGGTAGTTGAACTGGTTGATCCATCAATACCAACATTGAGCGCGGCTAAAACTGCTTCATATACCTGTACTCTGCCTGCGCCGAAAACATTGTCCTTGCCAGTATCACCGAGATCTAGTGATGTGACTTCCAGAAGCGAGTCGACCTGTGCGGGTGACAGGGCAGGATTTGCTTCGAGAATAAGAGCCATGCACCCTGCGAGATGCGGCGTTGCCATTGAAGTGCCGCTCATGGTTGTATAACCGGTGTTGTTGTTATAGGTGCAGCTCGTGATATTGACTCCGGGACCAGAGATATCAGGATCGATTAATCCTATATCCGGTGATACGTCAGAATAGTCAAACCATGGCGATTCATTCTTCCAGGTTGAGTAACCGCGACTGGAGAAACTCGCGATGTTGTCATTGATGTCAGTGGCGCCTACAGTAACAACTGCGCTGAGCCCGCCGATTGTTGTCTGGTCAGGGTGCAGCCAGGGCGGAGGTACATCGCCCGGTGTGCGAATGTCTCCCGGCTGTCCGGGATTTCCTGCTTCATTGCCGGCTGCTATTGAATGGCAGATACCGGCTGCAAGAACATTATTCTCGGTTTCGCGCCAGGTATAACGGTCGGGATTAGTATACTGAGGCCATCCGAGAGACGTGGAAATAACATCTGCTCCGTAGTCGATGCTGAACTGGAAGGCGTCCCAGACATCCTGTTCATCACTGAAAGTAACACCTACCCTCAGAGCCATGATAGTCGCGGACGGAGCAACACCGCAGACCGTGCCGGCATTTCCATTACTTGCAACGCTGCCGGCGCAGTGAGTTCCATGTCCGTAACTGTCCATGGGATCACCATCGTTATCATCGAAGTCCCATCCGTAGTGATATCCGGCAGGTGTATCGTGCCACATGTTGTTATGCAGATCCACGTGGTTGTAGTTGACTCCGGTATCGACAACACTGACAATAATGCCGCTGCCCTCGTACCCCATGGCCCAGACATCGGGAGCGCCGATCTTGTCGACTCCCCAGGCATTTCCCTTTGGAGCACGATCTGGAGTGTACACATAAACCGGCTCAATGAGTATATCGCTCCTCCGCATGAAACGGATATATAGGATATCTTCACGATCAGAAATTTCAATGATTGCTTCGGGTGTCATTGATACTGCTATGGCATTGACGATCCAGAAGGGATGAACATCCTCAACGCTTCCGGTTGGAAGAGTTGCGATCTGTTCAAGGATTCCCGCCTGAGAACTAGCAGCCCTGTCCTTCATGACCTCGGCCGCGAATTCGCGCGTTTGAGCACGATCCATTCCCCGGGTCGCGTTCATTACGTATTCTACGTCAACCATTCCGATTGGTTTGATAAGCACCCTGATCAAGTCGCCACCATCTGTTTCCCCCATTATTTCACTTAATTCGGGGGTGATGGTTCCAGCGAAAGCCATTGCTGTTAACAGCATAAGAAACGTTAATGCTTTCATTGTGCTCCTTCCGTTTTCTTAGTTTATTTGATTCTGTATTCTCTGCAGTATTTCATTCTGCTGAACATAACCATTTCTCCGGAAATTAGTTTCCAGGAACTGTAGTTCATTTAAGAATATCATTAAAGGATACTGCCTGTGAAAGTACTTCAGGTGTAACCAAAATAATAATGCTTAATTTAACTATACTATAGAATAGTTTTTCATGCTACACAAGAATTTACATACTCTCAGGAACTGCCTCAACCTGCACATGCCAATCGGGCAGCGATGTCACTCTTCCCGGTACCTCAGTATTCTCGCTGGATTTCCAGCTACAACTGCTCCCGCCGGAACATTCTTTGTGACGACTGCACCACCGCCTATAATTGCGTTTTTCCCTATTCGAACAGGAAGAATGGTTGAATTCGATCCGATACTGACGCCATCTTCGATAACAGTACCATTCCAGTCTGCTGGATCCGGCTGTGGAGGATAGACATCGTTAATAAACATTACTCCATGTGCGATAAAGCAGTCACTGCCGATCTCAACCATCTCACAGACGAAGCTGTGACTCTGTATCCTGGTCCTGTCACCGATCAAGACACCCTTCTGTATTTCAGTGAAACACCCGATCATGCAATCACAACCTATGGTACATCCATACATGTTTACGAAATTCCATATCTTCGTGCCCTCACCGATTATGCAGTTGTTAACAATCTGAAGATTGTTCGGTTTGAAATCCAATTAGATCTCCTTCCTTTTGGAAACATCTCAATCCCCAATCATATTAGCATTTCCGGCGAAGGAGAAGATTTGAATAAAAGCATTCGGAATTTTTGCATAATCGCACACATAGATCATGGCAAGTCAACGCTTGCAGACAGATTGCTGCAGGCTACCGGTACTGTCTCGGATCGGGAGTTTCACGATTTCATGCTCGATACGATGGATATCGAGAGGGAGCGTGGTATTACTATAAAAAGTACGGCGGTAACGATGGCCTACTCTTCAGAAGCTGGAGCGGAGTATGAGCTTAACCTGATAGATACACCCGGACATGTTGATTTTGCATATGAGGTTTCCAGAGCTCTGGCATCCTGTGAGGGGGCACTACTGGTTATCGACGCAGCTCAGGGAGTCGAGGCTCAAACTGTTGCCAATCTTTATAAGGCCATGGATCAGAATCTCACAATCATCCCGGTCATAAACAAGATAGACCTGCTTTCTGCGAATGTTCTTGAGGTAATGGGGGAGATTGAAGGAGAGCTTGGCCTTGATGTGGATGATATCATCTGTATTTCCGCGAAAACCGGTGAGGGAATTGAAGAGCTTCTCGAGGCAATTGTTGAAAAGATTCCAGAACCCAAAGGCGATTCAGGTGCTCTGCTTCGGGCAAGAGTGTTCGACAGTGTTTATGACCCATACAGAGGAGTGATTGTCTACATAAGAGTGGAGGATGGAGTAGTCAGCAAGGGTGATGAGATTCTGCTGATGGCCACCGGGAAGAATCATATCTTGGAAGAGGTTGGTCATTTCGGAATCAGGAGAGAACCTTGCTCCAGCCTGACCGCAGGGGAAGTAGGTTATCTGATCGCCGGCATAAAGACCGTAGAAAATGTCCGCTCGGGTGATACAGTAACCTTGAACCAGAATCCTGCAGATGAACCACTCAGTGGATTTGAAGAGGTTAAGCCTGTTGTTTTCTCATCCATCTTTCCGGTTTCATCCGAGGATTACGAAGATCTGTCCTATGCGCTGGAGCGTCTTAAACTGAACGATGCCTCTCTCAAATCTGAAAAGGTATCTTCTCCCGGACTTGGTTTTGGTTTCAGATGTGGTTTTCTGGGACTCCTGCATCTGGAAGTGGTGCAGGAAAGGCTTGAGAGGGAATTCGGGCTCTCTCTGGTTTTGACAGCACCTACCGTGCTTTACCGAATCACTCTTACCAGCGGGGAAACAGTCTGCGTGGACAACCCGAACCTCTATCCTGATCCAGCAACAATAGATTTTGCCGAGGAACCGATCATTGGAGCATCCATTATCATGCCTGATCGATATATCGGTCCTGTAACCCAGCTTATTCTGGACAGGCGTGGAGAGAACTACTCGAATACCTATGTTGGCAAGCAGCGAGTTGAGATAAAAGCAGACCTTCCGCTGGGGGAAGTTGTTTACGATTTCTATGATAAACTCAAATCCGTGACCCAGGGATACGGATCCTTCGATTACGAACCGCATGGATACAGGCGCAGTGACCTTGTAAAGGTTGACATACTCGTGAACCATGAAAAGGTCGACGCTCTGTCAATGCTTGTACATCGTGACAGGGCTCGTCCCTGGGCGGTCAGCGCATGCAAGAATCTGAGGGATGAGATACCAAGACAGCAGTTCAAGATACCCATACAGGGTGCAATAGGTGGGCAGATTATTTCCAGGGAGACTATCACAGCTCTCAGGAAGGACGTTACCGCAAAATGCTATGGCGGGGATATCACACGTAAACGGAAGCTCCTTGAAAAGCAGAAAGCCGGCAAAAAGCGGATGAAAATGGTCGGCAGTGTAGCTATTCCCCAGAAAGCTTTCCTCGCTGTTCTCCGCCGGGAGGACTAGTCCTGGTTTTAACTCAAGGAGGAAATTATGAGCAGTAATGATTCAAATATTGCTCCATGCGGTTTGAACTGTAGAATATGTGATATCCATCTTGCACCTGAGACCCCGGAATCCGCAGAGCACATCGCGAAATGGATAAGGGAGAACCACGATCCTGAATGTACTTCGGAGATGATTCACTGCGCAGGATGCCCCGGCGACAGGGAGGACCATTGGTCGCCTGACTGCTGGATTCTTCTCTGCTGTGTTGGTGAGCATAACTTGAGATACTGCAGTGAATGCACTGACTTCCCATGCACGAAGCTTGAGGAGTGGGCTTCCCAATGTGAGAAGTACGGCGATGCTCTGATAAATCTGTACGAGTTACTAAGCGAAGGCGTTTAGAGAAAAGATGAGCAACCCTGACCCCGGACATGGATTCATTACCGTCCGGGCTTATGCCGAGTTGAATAATTTCCTTCCGAAAAAATGGCGCCAGATAGAATTTGTCTATCCATTGAGCGGTGGGTTTTCAATAAAACATCTTATCGAATCCGCTGGAATCCCTCATACCGAGATAGAGATAATTCTTCTTAACGGCAAATCAGTTGATTTCAAATGTACAGTTAAACCTGGAGACAGAATCAGTATTTATCCCGTATTCGAAAGTCTTGATATCACGCCGCTTGTGAAACTCAGACCGGAACCCCTCCGGAAGACCCGCTTTGTTCTCGATGTGCACCTTGGAAAGCTCGCTTTAATCCTCCGACTCCTTGGATTCGATGCTGTGTTTCCCGGAAACATTCCCGATGAAGATCTCGCGGATATTTCTGCCGTGGAAAACAGAATTCTCCTTACCAGGGACACAATGCTTTTAAAAAGAAGCATCGTAACCCATGGGTGCTATCTCCACAGCCAGGATCCTGAAGAACAGACTCGTGAAATCCTTGAAAGACTCGACCTGAGGGGAAATATTAAACCATTCACAAGGTGTCTTGACTGCGGGGCATTCCTGGAAACTGTAGATAAACAGGAAATCATAAACCGCCTTGAGCCGCTGACAAAGGAGTATTACAACGAGTTTAAAAAATGCTGTGAATGCGATAAGATATACTGGAAGGGCAGCCATTTCGAACCATTGAAAAAACTTCTTCAGCGACTCGGAGTTGATCCTGCGGGGGATGAGAATTGATATGAATTCCACGGGTCTCTACATCCATGTGCCATTCTGCGTAAAGAAATGTTCTTACTGTTCATTCTACTCCATTAAGTGCGATGAGGTTCTTCTGACAAGATTCCGCTATATGCTTCTGACCGAAACAGAGCAGAAAACCGCAGGAGTTAATATCGGAACCGTATATGCAGGAGGAGGGACACCAACCATTTTACCCCCTGAGTTCTGGAGCGAATTCCTCAGTACTCTTGATGAGATTGCCGATACATCAGATGTTCTTGAAATGACAATTGAAACAAATCCGGGAGCAGTAACAGCGGGAGTTATTGCAGAATTCAGAAAAGCTGGTTTCAACAGGCTGAGCATCGGGATACAGTCGTTCAATTCCAGCGAACTTAAAACACTGGGAAGAATACACAGCCCGGATCAGGCAATTATCACGTTCAATCAGGCTCGTGAGACAGGATTTCAGAATGTTGGCATTGATCTCATATACGGGATTCCGGGACAGACTCCGAATAACTGGCAGAGTAACCTTATGAAGGCTGTTAAGCTATCGCCCGAGCATATTTCATGCTATGAACTGTCGATAGAAAACGGTACACCGATTGCTGGTTTAATCAATAATGGGGAATTATCGAAGCCATCAGAGGAACATTGCAGGGAAATGTACTTCCTGGCGGATCAATATCTGAAAGAAGCCGGGTACATACATTATGAAGTTTCAAATTATGCTAGAGGTGATAAGAACATTTCCAGGCATAACAGTTCGTACTGGAACAGGATTCCGTACATCGGACTCGGACCTTCAGCTCACAGCTTCGATGGAAAAAGAACCAGAAGCTGGAATGTATGCGAGCTTGGTGAATATCTCAGTCTGATTGAGCATGCTAGATCCCCTGTTGAAGAAACCGAGGAACTCGATTCACGGGAGATAGTCCTTGAAATGCTGATGCTCGGTCTTCGGTGGAAGGCTGGAGTAGATATTGAGGAAATTAATGCAATATCAGGCTTACGGATAAACGAACAGTATCTTGACCGGATGATCAGATCTGGAAGAGTGCAGGTTTCAGGCTCACGAATTCTACCGACAGTTGAGGGTATGCTCTTCGCCGATGGTGACGCCGCGAATCTTATTCTTTAGAATTTTGACTATTATGTGTTGAACTTACATAATTGCGTTCTCCGGTGCCCCCGTAGCTCAGCAGGATAGAGCGGCGGTTTCCTAAACCGTAGGCCACAGGTTCGAATCCTGTCGGGGGCACCAAACAGTGCCACCCACCATTAAAACGACATGAATTATCATCGGAAAGGCAACCGCATATGAAGGCAATGTTACTGAACAGAATCTGTGATCTTCGCGCGAATGATGAACCTCTTGATCTTGTCGACATACCTGTTCCCGGAATATCTGATGATGAAATCCTTATTTCAGTATCTGCCTGCGGAGTCTGTCATACTGAACTTGATGAGATAGAGGGAAGGACGCCTCCTCCACGGTTTCCTGTTGTTCCCGGACATCAGGTAGTTGGCAGGATAATCGAGGTAGGTGCTGATGTCACCGGTCATTCAACTGGTGACAGGGTGGGTGTCGGCTGGATCTATTCATCGTGCGGAACATGTGAACACTGTCTGAATGGATTTGAAAACCTGTGCCCTGAGTTCATGGCAACCGGAAGAGATGCTGATGGCGGGTATGCTGAATATATGAAAGTACCTGCTGCTTCGGCTTACTCAATTCCTCAGGTTTTCACTGATATTGAGGCTGCGCCACTGCTCTGCGCGGGCGCGATTGGCTACAGATCCCTCAATCTGGCGGAATTGAAGAATGGTCAGCGACTGGGATTGACAGGCTTCGGTGGATCAGGGCACCTTGTTCTTATGATGGTTCACCACAGGTATCCGGATTCGGAAGTTTATGTATTCGCAAGGAATTCATCTGAGCGAGCATTCGCGCTCGAACTGGGAGCTGTCTGGGCAGGTGATACAACTGATCGATCTCCTGAGAAACTCCACAGCATCATTGATACTACTCCTGCATGGAAGCCTGTTGTGGAAGCGCTTGGGAACCTTGTTCCTGGCGGAAGGCTTGTGATCAACGCAATTCGCAAGGAGGAAGTTGACAAAGAGTCACTTCTGAAACTCGATTACATGGAGCATCTCTGGATGGAAAAAGAGATAAAGAGTGTTGCGAATGTCTGCAGGACAGACATCAGTGAGTTCCTTCCGCTTGCTGCTGAAATGGGGATCAGACCGGAAGTACAGGAATTCAGACTTGAGGATGTGAACAGAGCGCTTATCGATCTGAAAACACAACGGATACGGGGGGCAAAAGTTCTTTCAATACGCTAAACAAAGCGAATGCCTCTATATCTTCCGGGAACTTCCATGTAACACCAGGACAACCTTAATCTGTCATAATCATAAGCTCGTTTGAGAGACTGTGACTCTTCAAAGGGATCAGAGCATCCAGCACAGATGACAAAGGGGAGGACTGTTGACTTATCAATTTTCAATTGGTTATCATTTCGTCTACTTTGTTATTTGTAACTCTCTTATATTGAAACGAATTGTGAAGAGGGATCTATGAAAATATTGCTGATATCTCCCTATCTGGATATCACATCACTGAGTACGCGGCAGCTTTCATCCTATCTCAAGGTCGGAGGACATACCGTCAAGCAAATCTTTCTTCCGGACCTGGAAAGTATGATTGAAAACGGTGTCGATTTCGCAGAGTGTTACCCAGGCGAGGTTATTGAACAGGTTGCAGAACTTGCCGATGGATTCCATCTTCTGGGCATGTCTCTCATGACCAACTACTTTATCAAGATGACACATCTTACCCGGGGAATAAAGGAAAGAATCGATATTCCCGTTGTCTGGGGAGGGATACACCCTACGGTAGCTCCAGAGGAATGTCTGGATATTGCTGATTACGTCTGTGTTGGCGAAGGAGAAGCAGCCTTGCAGGAGCTTGCGGACAGTCTTCAGAAAGGAATCAGACCTGCCCACGTTAGAAATATCTGGTTCAGGGATGAACAGGGAGAATGCCGAAATCCGGTGCGGGAACCCATATCCGATCTTGATGAAATACCTTTTCCGGACTACGATATCGAAGATCAGTATGTTCTTGTTGGCAGAAAAGTATTGCCCCTGAGTGAGGACATTCTGAAAGAAATGGTCCGGGGCCGTATACATTTTACTGAGCCGCATCACTTGATTTACGAAACAATGTGGACCCGTGGCTGCCCTCATCATTGCACCTACTGTATCAATAGTTATTACAGGGTACTGTACAGTGGATTCAAGGTAGTACGACGGAGAAGCGTGGATAATCTGATTGAAGAAATCAAATCAATTCGTGAAAGATTTCCCTGGTTCAACAGGATCAACTTCATGGATGATGATTTCGCAAGCGCCAGCAATGAGCAGCTCATGTACTTCCGGGATAGATATAAGAAGGAGATCAGCTGTCCTTTTTATGCTCTTCTGAGTGTACTCTCATCACACGAAAGGAAAATGTCGATACTTTTCGATGCCGGTCTCAGAAGGACTCAGATCGGCATTCAATCACTATCTCCATTCACAAACCGTATGTACAGGAGAGATTTCTTCAGCGGGGAAAAACTGCTGAGCCTTGCCAGAACAGTGAACAGGGTCTTTCCTCCCGAATTCTCCCCCACTTTCGATGTTATACTCGAGAATCCATGGGAAAGCCTGGATGACAGCCTCCTGACTCTCAGGGGCGTTCTCGAACTTCCAAGGCCATTTGTCCTTCAGCTGTATACTCTTACGTTCTATCCGGGCACAGAGCTTTTCCACAAGGCCATTGATGATGGAATTATATCAGGGACGGATGCATCCTATCTCAAGGAAAACCATGACAAAGGTTTCAATTATCTGAATATCCTCTTTATCATGGTCAATAAGAGAATTCCGAACTTTATAATCAGGTTCTTGTCATGGAAACCGATTCCCGCCTTTATGGAATCAGTTCCCATAAGATGGTTCATGTCTCTTCTCACTCCTCTTTACAGAATCCTGAAAAAGAGAGCTGTCTGCAGAGCCCAGAGGAAGAGATTCGGCTGGTTCATTTCAGAGTATTCAGATAAATAAGTACAGGATTAAAGGTTCATCTCGTCCAGAATGTCACCCCTGATGCCGATCTTCAGGAAGGAGAGGGGAATCTGCTTTCCTGACTGGATGAGGGCTTTGTGAACCAGCTGGACAAGACCGCAGCAACAGGGGACTTCCATGTAAACAACCGTGACGGATTTTATTTCATTCATTCTAAAGATCTCCGTAAGCTTATCAGTATAATACCCGGGGTCATCAAGTTTGGGACAGCCAACGAGAGCGACCCTTCCATTAATGAAGCGGTTATGGAAGTCTGGAAAGGCAAAGGGAACACAATCAGCGGCGATAAGAAGATCTGAATCGGACAGGAATGGTGCACCGGGAGGAACAAGCGTGATTTGTACAGGCCATGTTGATAACCGGGAGGTGATGTTGTCAGAAACTGCTGTCTCTGTTGATTCATCAGAATGTGTAAGATCTCTTACTGCTGATCCAGGGCATGAACACACTACCGGTTTCTTATCAATAGATGAGCTCCGTTCCTCAAGGTGTTTTTGTACTGCTTCCTCATCGTACTCATCAGCGTACCGCTCCTCAATTGTTATCGCATTCTGAGGGCATGGACCGATGCAATCTCCAAGACCGTCGCAGTATGACTCCTTAACGAGTTTCGCCTTACCGTTTATTATCTGAATAGCTCCCTCATGACATGCGTCAGCACAGATTCCGCAGCCATCACATTTATCCTCATCTATTCTGATTATCTTTCTGGTGATTCTACTCATTTAACTCTCCTTCGAAGAGTTTGCCGAGGTCGGCAACTGTATGATCTGTGAAATACTTCCTGACTATGTTTGAAGCATCTTCTATGACTGTGCCGAACAAACACGAAGGAAGTTCACATCCCTGCCATGAGTACGGGCAGATACCGGTTACAAATGGTCCTTCCAGCGCGACCCACACATCCATCAGCCTGATATCGGAGGGGTGGACTGCAAGGTTGAATCCGCCACCGTGTCCGCGTTTAGACGTAACTATTCCTGAGTGAGCAAGTTTCTGCAGAACTTTTGACAGATGATGGGCTGAGCCCGGTCTGAGAAGAAGATCTGAGAGAACAACATGTTTACCATTTGAAGCTGCGAGTTTCGCAAGCGCATGAATGGCAAGAAACACGGATTCAGGTATCGTAACAGGTGATGACATACATTTCCTTTCGGTTTGGCTGTATACTAGTAATGAAATACTAATTTGTCAATACCTGCATAAAAGTAAGTTTGACAGGGTATACAGGCTATTGACAGGGGGGCTATTTATTCTATAATTGGTAATGGAATACCAATAAGTATATGGCATTCAAATTCTGAAATCAGCTGGACACATATGTGTCCTGAAAAAGAAAGGAAAAGAAATGTTCTGTTATCAGTGTGAACAGACCGCGAAGGGAACAGGATGTGACAGGTTCGGTGTCTGCGGTAAAGACCCGAAAACTGCAGTTATGCAGGACCTTCTGATCTACGTGTCAAAGGGTATCTCCATGTGGGCTCACAGAGCCCGCAAACTCGGAGTGATCGATCATGATGCTGACGTTTTCGTTGTAGAAGCCCTATTCACAACGATAACCAATGTGAATTTCGATTCTGATGATCTGATCAACATGATCCGCAAAGGTGTCAGGATAAGGGACAGTATCAGAGAGAAATACCTCAACGCCTGTACCTCCAGGAGTATAACTCCGGAGGAGCTTGATGGCCCTGCGGTATGGCAGATGCCTGATGATGAAGAGGCTATCGAGATCGAAGCGGCAAAACTATCGATAGCAGATAGGCTGAATGATCCCGGTAAGGATATTACGGGTCTTGAAGAACTGATAACCTACGGTCTTAAGGGTTCAGCAGCTTATACGGACCACGCTCAGATACTTGGCCACGAAGACGATGCGATATACGCTTTCTTCCATGAAGCCATGGATTTCCTTACAAGAACCAATTCAGTAAATGATCTGTTCGGTATGGCTTTACAGGTTGGTGAGAAGAATCTTGCTGTAATGGAACTGCTCGATACAGCAAATACCGGGACTTATGGTCATCCTGAACCTACAGAGGTTCGTGTAACTCCTTTAAAAGGAAAGGCTATTGTCGTTTCCGGACACGATCTTAAAGATCTCGAGGAGCTTCTGAAACAGACTGAGGGTAGAGGTATTAATATCTATACGCATGGTGAGATGCTGCCCACACTTGCCTACCCCGGACTGAAGAAGTATTCACACCTCGTTGGTAACTATGGTGGCGCGTGGCAGGATCAACAGAAGGAGTTTGATGCTTTCCCGGGTGCTATCCTCATGACCACGAACTGTATCCAGAAGCCAAAGGATTCTTATATGGACAGGATCTTCACAACCGGTCTGGTTCAGTGGCCGGGAGTTCCACATATCGATGATCATGATTACACCTCGGTGATCGAAGCAGCACTTGCAGCCGATGGATTTACAGAGGATGCTCCTGAGAAGAAGATCATTATAGGATTTGCGCATAATGCGGTTCTCTCAGTCGCTGACAAAGTGATCCAGGCTGTTAAGGACGGAGACATCCGTCACTTCTTCCTTGTTGGCGGATGTGATGGCGCAAAGTCAGGAAGGAATTACTTCACTGAAATAGCGCAGCAGATTCCCGATGACTGTATAATTCTCACGCTTGCATGCGGTAAGTACCGGTTCAACAAGCTTGAGTTCGGCGATATCGGCGGTATTCCCAGACTTCTTGATATGGGGCAGTGTAACGATGCCTATTCCGCAATAAAGGTCGCGGTTGCCCTCGCCGGCGCATTCGAATGTGGCGTAAATGACCTCCCTCTTTCGATGATACTGAGCTGGTACGAGCAGAAAGCGGTAACGATCCTTCTTTCACTTCTTCACCTGGGAATAAAGAATATCAGGCTTGGTCCCACACTTCCCGCTTTCCTTACACCAGCAGCTCTTGAAGTTCTTGTTGAGAAGTTCGATATCAAACCGACGACAACCGCTGAAGAGGATTTGAAAGCGATACTCGGTTAATTAAGAAAGGGATAATAGTATCAATATGAAGAAATTTGTATGCACCGTATGCGGTTACGTACATGAGGGAGATGCTCCACCGGATAAATGCCCGCAGTGCGGGGCCCCGAAAGAAAAATTTGTTGAACAGACAGATTTTGATATGGTCTGGGCGGACGAGCACATAGTAGGTGCAGCTAAGAGTGTGGATAAGGAAATCCTCGAAGGGCTCAGAGCAAATTTTACAGGTGAATGTACTGAAGTCGGCATGTATCTGGCGATGAGCCGTCAGGCAGACCGGGAGGGATATCCGGAAGTGGCTGAAGCTTACAAGAGGATAGCCTTTGAAGAGGCTGAACATGCTGCCAGGTTCGCAGAACTGCTTGGAGAGGTTGTAGTTGCAGACACCAGAGAAAATCTTCGTGTTAGAGTTGAGGCCGAGTATGGAGCCTGTAAAGGCAAAAAGGATATCGCGACAAAGGCAAAAAAACTTGGGTATGATGCCATTCACGATACGGTTCACGAAATGTGCAGGGACGAAGCTCGTCATGGAAAGGCGTTCAAAGGTCTTCTTGAGAGATACTTCAACTAGTTGCATCATATAGAGGCGCCGCGTGGAGGATAGAATCCTATCCTCCATGCGGCTGTCTGATAGCCTTTTACTCATCTGAATAGCAGAACGGAAAAAGGGGATGAATAAGTGAAAATTACAAAGATCAGTGAGCAGCCACTTGCGAAGAATCCGCACGGTGTTGATGTAAGGCGTGCTTACGATAATATACATGCTCTCTCAAGCGTTATTACTTTCCAGCCAGGCGAGAAACTGATCCGCCATATTACGCCTGTCGATGTGTTTTTCTACGTGCTCGAAGGCAAAGGTGTTATCGAGATCGGAGACGAAAAGAGCAGTGTTTCAAAAGACACGGTAATCGATAGTCCGAAGGATATCCCTCATTGCTGGTACAATGAGAGTGATGATATTCTCAGGGTTCTTGTTGTGAAGGTTCCCCGTCCCACTGGAAAGACCAGATTGGTGTAAATAGTGCCTGTCACTATTCCGTATCATCTGTTTATATATTCAGAAGTGTATGGTTGTGATGAAGGAGAAAGCATGTTCAGCGCAGTTATTCTTTCTGTGATATGCACGGTATCCGGGCATGAGCAGCCGTGCTGTCTCCTTACGAGTCTTGATTCAATTGTTGTTTTCCAGCGGCCTGACTCCTGTGCGGCTGTCTGGAGCATGCTTGATGCTATTCCTCTGCTGAAGTGATCTTCCTATCATCCAGATATTCAGATGCAACAACCCGGTAGGAAGGTGAATAAGTATTCCGGTAGATAGTAGAATGGTGCATTGCAGGATAACCTGATGAAATCATATCCCTGAAGAGTGTGTTGATATTCCTGAATTTGACCGGGAGCAAATCTTTATCTCTCATGTTAATGAACCATGTGCAGTAGAGTTCCAGCGTATCTTCAGATCCTGTGAATTCCCTTCCTGTTCGAATGAACGCAGATAGAAGCACTTCCGGATCCAGTTTTTCCTCGGCGTATGGACGCAGATTAATTCGGGCAATCCGCCCGCACGGAGAAATAACATCCTTCAGTGGTTCCACCGGCCCGCTTTCCGGGTTCATCAGTTCGGTTTCGAGTAATATGCGAGCAGATTCTATATTAATTACTGCATGTGAGCTTCCCAACGCTGATTGAAAGAGAAGCTTATATATATCCGAGCCGTTCATGAACGGATATCTCATAAGATGGTTTCCAATGATATTTCTGAATTTCAATTCCAGGTCACTGCACATTATTCCACCTCCTTGGCAGCTGATAGATCTTGAATATATGAGCAGTCCTTCAGCCTGCAAATTTCTAATGAGTGATTCAAATTCCTGCAGAGAGTTTAACTACCCCACCTCAATAGCATTGTAAGATCAATACTGATAATAATATAGTATTAAGTTGCTTGACAATTACTTACTGGTAAGTAGATTACCTACCGGTAAGTAAACATTTGATTATGGAGGTAAGTATGGGTGACAGCAACAAGGAGAAGCTTCTTCAGGCAGGTATTGAACTGCTTTCGGAGAAAACCTTTTCTGAGATCACTATGGATCTTGTCGCGGAATCATCGAACATGTCCAAGCCTATGATCTACTACTACTTTAAAAACAAGGAAGGGTACTACAGAACTCTGGCCAGATATCTGCTGCGGATGGCCAGGGAGATGATGAAAGATATGTTCAGTCCTGAATTCAGTCTGAGAGATTCGCTCACGCGGTACGTGAAATTCAGGATTAGATTCGCGGAAACGAAGCCCGGAATTGCAAAGGCTTTCATGTCGATGATCCATGATCCTAATATCGGTCTTATGATTGAGGATTTGAAGAGTGAGTTTGATCTGATGAGAACGGAACTGTTCGACCCTGTCTTCGATAGAGCAATTGAAACCGGTGAGATCGATCCGGGCACTGACAGGATGCTTGTGATGACGATGATAAATTCATCACTGATTGCATTCACGTTGAAGATTCTGAACCGTTTCCCAACGATCGAATTCCCGGATCCCGAAGGGATAATAGATATAATATTCAATGGAATATCCGAGAATAGAGGGGATAGATAATCTTATGAAACTTACAGCAGTATCAATCCTGTTATTGATCAGTATTCCTGCCGGCGCGACAACCCTGCAGGAAGCAATTGATATAGCCCTTGAAAACAGGGGAGATGTGGAATCAGCCTGGATGACATATGAGAGCGCTGTCTGGGCAAGCAGGAATGCTGATTTCTGGTTCCTGCCCAGCATTAACGGACAATTTGCTATTCAGAAGAATTACGACATCCAGGAGATGAGCATTCCCGGGATGGGAAGTATTCCAATGGGAACGGAGTACAGTTCTATTGCCGGAATTTCGGTAAGTATACCTCTCCTCATACCACAGGGTATGGCAGGGGCAAGACTGGCGTCCCGCTCAGAGGATCTATCCATGCATCAGGCCAGAGCAACCCGCATGGACGCGATCGTACAGGTTATGAGCGCTTTTTACGGTGTACTCCTCGCTGAGGAAATGTCTGATGTATCCGAGGAGGCTTATTCAATATCTGAGGAGGGTTATAAGCTTGCATCTCTCAGATTTGAAGCTGGTACGATTTCAAGATTTGAGCTGCTTCAGAGTCGAGTTGCCTGGGAAAATAGAATACCGGAAATGATCTCTGCTGAAAGTGCTCTTGAAAACGCGAGAGCAGGATTTGCGGTGGCTCTCGGTCAGGATAACGCGAAAGTAGCATATATTGATGGACAACTTGATGATGAACCGAATATTCCGCTTCCTGAGACACTGAATGAAGCTCGAGAGCTTATGATGGCGCAGAATCCGGATTTGCAGATTGCCGAGCAGATGAGGCTGCTGGGTGATGCCGGAGTTGATATGGCGAGAGCAGCGTTTTTTCCAAAACTTGTTTTCCAGACAGATCTGAACTACCAGGCGGCTAGAGATGATATCAGATTCATAGCAGATGATTACGAGAGAAATCTGACAGCTTCTATCGCATTGCAGATACCCCTGTTCAACGGGTTGTCTGATATCTCAGATTACAATTCAGCTCGGGCCGGGAGGCTTTCGAACGAGGCGGTTGCTCACAGCCTTGAACAGGTTGCCGAGCTCTCGCTTGTCCGGGCCTGGAACAATCTTGAGGCGGCACGTGAGCGTGCCGAAGCGACTGAATCAACTGTTGAGCAGGCTTTAGAGGGTTCAGAAATCGCGGCAGTTTCGTTTGAAGCAGGAATGATTACGCGCCTGGAAATGGATCAGGCATTCCTTGCGCTTACTTCATCAAGAACAAATCACGCATCCTCTCTCTATGAACTGAGGATGGCAGAGGCTGAATTAATGAGAGAAACAGGAATAATGGAAGGATACATCAGATGAAGAAGTTAATATACATGAGAGTTGCTGCAGTGATCCTTGCAGGCATATTCCTGTCAACCGGATGCGGACCGGCTGAGAAGGAGGAAGAGGAACATCCCGTAGTGGTTTCCATACAGCTTGTTCAATTGACGGATATTTCCAGCACCGCATATGCCAATACCCGCGTGGAAGGGCTTGATGAGGCGCTGATCTATGCGCTTTCGCCCGGTAAAGTGGAAGAAGTTCTGGTTTCTGAAGGTGACAGTGTCATTGCGGGTCAGAGACTTGTCAGATTAAATACTGATCAGCAGGCAAGCGCTGGAACGGCCAGCGCATTTGCCGGAATAAGTTCGGCCAGCGCGAATGTTGATAACGCGGCAAATAATTATGAGAGACTTCAGTCTCTATTTGAAGCCGGTGCTGTAAGCCTTCAGCAGCTTGAAGGGGCGGAAGCAGCACTTGAATCCGCCAGGGCTCAACTGAGCCAGGCCAGAGCGGGATATACTCAGGCAAGAACCACAAGAGACAATTCCTGGATCACAGCTCCATTCGATGGTCAGGTCGGGAGAATATGGGCAAGACCCGGTAATACCGCGGCCAACACTCCTCTGCTCTCCATTTCAAATGATTCCGCCATTATTGCCAGGATACTTCTGCCGGAGGAAGATCTTCTTGATCTTGAACCCGGATTGCCTGCTTATATCACTGTAAACGCTCTGGATAATGAATCGTTTCCGGGGATCGTAGTATCTGCTTCATCGACTGTGGATCAGATCAGCGGGCTTGTTCCTGTGGAAGTCAGGTTTGACGATACCAGGGACAGACTCCGTCCGGGTATGGCAGGAAGAGTTGCTGTTTTAACGGAAACACTGGAAAACACGATAACGGTTCCGGAAAGTGTTCTCAGAAGAACTCATTCAGGTTACCAGGTTGTTGTAATTGAGAACGACCTTGCTGTGATCAGGGATGTCAGCACTGGAATCTACAGTGACGGAATGGTTCAGATAACAGCTGGTCTGTACGCAGGTGATTCTCTCATTATTCAGGGTCATACCATGCTGCAGAACGGTTCGAGAGTAGAAGTGGTGAATCGATGAGCCTTCCAGCACTGTCTGTCAGGAGGCGCGTCGCATTTCTGATGCTTTTCATCGCTCTCCTTGGAACGGGGATATTCGGATTGACACAGCTCGGTGTTGATATGTACCCTGATATGGAATTCCCGATGATCATGGTGATGAGCAGTATGGATGGCGCAGGACCGGAAGAGATGGAGAATCTGGTAACGGACGTAATAGAGCAGGCTCTGGCAAGAGTCACAAATGTTAAGACTGTATCTTCACGATCCCTCACCGGACTCAGCGTCGTTACTGCTGAATTTACATGGGGTCACAGTCTGGAGCAGGCCGAGACTGATGTACGGAGACAGCTTGACTGGTTCGAGGGATACCTTCCCGAGGATGCGTCTGACCCACTGGTATTCCCGCTTGATCCAAGCATGCAGCCGATTATGTTTCTCGGTTTCAACAGTGAGATTCTCAGCGATTTTGATCTCAGGACAATCATTGAAGAAGAAATAGCGCCACTTTTCAGCAGGCTGGAAGGTGTCGGTTCCGCAGCTACCCAGGGGGGGCGTGTGCGGCAGATCAGAATTGAGGTTGATCCCGCCTCACTTCAGGAAACGGGTCTGAGCATGTCACAGGTTGTCGGAGCATTGAGAATGGTCAGGAACAATACTCCCGCGGGTTATGTCGACGCAGGTGGGATGAACATGAACATCAGGGTCGAGTCCGCCTTTCATGATATGGAGGAGATCGAGCAGCTCGTCGTTGGCTGGAACGCGGGTTCACCGGTCCTGCTGAGGGATGTAGCGGATGTGATCGACGGTGAGGCTGAACTGATACAGTATGTGCGGATCAATGGCAGTTCTTCAGTGTTCTGCTTTATTAATAAAAGATCCGACGCGAATACAGTGAATGTGTGCAGAACACTCAGGAATGAACTTGAGGAGATAAGTGATAATTATGGCGATCTTCTTACGCCCGTCATGTTTTGGGATCAGTCGGAATATATCGAGCAGTCGATAAACAATCTGGGAACCACCGCTCTCCAGGCATGTATCCTTGCTTTCCTCGTTCTGCTTTTCTTCCTCCGATCCTGGAAAAGCGCTTCTATTGCCGGGATATCCATACCGCTTTCGGTTTTCGTCACTTTCGCGATGATGCATTTCACGCATATCCAGTTGAACATGATATCACTTGCCGGGCTTGCGCTCGCGATAGGAATGCTGGTGGATAACGCGATTGTCGTGCTGGAAAACATCTTCAGGCACAGGGAAAGAGGGGAATCTCCATGGAATGCCGCGGTCAACGGTGCCATGGAAGTATCCACAGCGATAACCGCTTCGACTCTTACAACTCTCGCCGTGTTCATACCGATTCTGTTCGTTCCGGGCATAGCGGGGATGCTCTTCAAGGAAATGGTGCTGACCATTACGTTCAGCCTGACGATTTCACTGTTCGTCGCGCTCAGCCTCGTCCCGCTGATCACTTCGTGGACGAAAAATCTCGTGCAGGATCATAAACCGAAAAGTCTGGCGGGCAGGATAGGCATTCTGATCAACAGGCTCGAACTCAAATACAGAAAATGGGTTACCTGGGCAGTGAATCACCGAAAGACGGTTCTATTCAGCTCAGGGGGAGTGTTCCTGCTATCCATCGTTATCATCGGCCAGCTTCCTTCTGAATTCTTTCCCGATTCCGACGATGGGATGTTAAGCATTGATCTTGAACAGCCTGTCGGCACAAGCCTCGAGATTACCTATGACATGCTCAGGGCGCTTGAGGATTCAATCACTTCGATAATCGATCCTGATGATGCTGTCGCGATCTACACTTCAGCCGGGCAGGGTGAAGGCATCATGGCGATGTTCGGCAGCAGTGGTTCCAATACGGCATCACTCTTTGTAAGATTGACACCTGCAAGCACCCGGAGCACTTCCATGTTCGAGTATCTGGACAGGATCAGGGAGGTTCTTGATCAGATGCCGGGTGTGGAGTACTCGACGGAAGCTGGGATGAGCATTCTGTCCGGATCCGCAATTGAGATAGATCTGTACGGAGATGATCTGAACAGTCTCTACGCGAAAGCCGAGGAGATAAAGGAAGCACTCGGATCAATAGAAGGAGTAGTTGATCCGACGACCACAATGGAGGATCTGATTCCGGAATATACTTTCGTGCCGGATCCGGGAAGACTGTCAATGCTTGGATTATCTTCGACCAGTATAGCGACGGATATCAGTTACGGATTCATGGGATCGAATGCGTCGATATTCAGAGAAGGAGACCGGGAGTACAACATCTTCGTTCGATATCCCGAGCAGTTCCGTGATTCGCGAGAGGATATCGAGTACGCTACCGTTCTGGGAAGGCCGTTCACGTCCTTCGGAACTCTGGAGCAGCGGATAGTGTCAAATACTATTACCAGGAAGAATCAGGCCAGGATGGTCACGATATCCTGCGGTGTTTCAGGGAGATCGCTCGGAGCGGTAGCCAACGATGTATCAACTATGATGGATAACCTGGAGCTTTCAGAGTTCAGATATGAAACGGGCGGGGAAATGGAGGATCAGCAGGAAACCTTCATGTATCTCGGTATTGCAATAATTGTCGCAGCCTTGCTTGTCTATATGGTTATGGCGGGACAATTCGAATCCTTCCTAGAACCATTCATTATCTTCTTCACGATTCCGCTTGGTTTTATCGGTGTAGTGCTGGGGCTTCTGGTCACAGGCACAACGCTTTCAGTGATGGCTTTGATAGGTATGCTCATGCTAGTGGGCATAGTGGTCAATAACGGCATAGTGATGATCGATTATGCCAATCAGCTGCGCAAAGCGGGCAGGGAAGTAAAGGTGGCAATCGTCGAGGCATCAACCATCAGAATGAGACCCATCATCATGACGGCGGCAACTACAATACTTGCCATGTTCCCGCTTGCGCTGGGTATCGGCGAAGGGGCTGAGAGCTGGGCTCCGATGGCGGTTACAATAATCGGTGGACTGGTCGTTGCTACCGCACTGACCCTGATCGTTGAACCCTGTATTTATGTACTGTTTGGCAGCCGCAAGATTTTCAGGAACAGAAAAGAAAACTGATACGGACCTGGGGAAGGGTGGAAGCCCTTCCCCAATGATCAGCAAATCGAATCAGCTTGACTAGAAGAGTGTCTTGATGTCAGCCCATGTGGTGGATTCTAGCGCCAGCCACCACCAATAGAGATCGAAGAATGCATCGGTATTTTCACCGAACTGATCATCGGATCTTACCCATACACCGGAGCCATCATTGTACCAGACGAAACTGAGTACACTCCATGTGCCGACAAGCATGAAGCAGTTGTCTGTAACATCAGCCTGGGTTTCAAACCAGTAATGTATGCCGCCTGTAAGTTCTGGATGTACATCGACTGCAGCAATGTCACAGGTTGTTTCGTAGATGTCATAGCCCCAGCTTGTATCGCCTGTGAATACGTTTGTGCAGGGAACTGCTTCGGCCCATAAGTCGGTTGAGGTGTTGGGATCTGAGTCGCCACAGTCTTCCGAGAAAACGATGTTCATGGTTGAGCCCATGCCACCGGTCCAGATCATCCATACAACAATCGCATCTATATAGTAGCTTGAGGTAAGTTCGAAATCATCGCAGACCCAGCGGTCACCGGCGCCGTAGTTGCTGTAACCGTTCATAAGATTTGCAAAGTCGTAGTGCTGTGAGTATGCAAGATAGTCAATACTGATCATGCCGGTGCCCTCGGCATGACGAGGCCCAAGTTCGTCATCCAGCGCAAAGGCAGAAGCTGCCGCAATGACAAGTGCAAATATTATCAGTTTCATGGTTAACCTTCCCTTCAATTCTTAACTCTCTACCTGAAACAACAATACCGGGTACAGCCCCGTTCTGTCAAATCCCCTGTGAATGCTGAAACTCAATTCTCATTTTGCTGCACATCTGTCTTTTAAACCAGTCATATCGACAGTATGGAACAGATGCTCCATTGACCCCTGGGGAATATGAATGTAAATTCCGAGTGGAAAGGAAGGTATTGTCGACAGGACCTCCGAGACTATCTACAAGCTGGATCCGCTTACCGGTTCTGTTGCGAATTCCTGGGTCTGCACACAGACAGGTTCAAGGATTCCCACAGGTCTTGCCTACGCGAGTAATTACGTATATATCTGTGCCGGTACTGCGACCGGAACTGATACTTACGGCTACAGGTACTCTTCAAGTGGAGCATATGTCAGCAACTTTGACATGGACTGTTGAGGCAGTGATCTAGACCAAAAGGTTTTTGGTCTTGCTTCCGGTGCGAATGTTCTGTTCGGTGCAGGGGTCGATACCCAGACAATGTGGGAAACCGTTGAGAGATACAGTGTTTCAGGAACACTTCTTTCAGGACCTTATCTATTCCAGCCCATCGGTCTTCCGGTTTTCCACGATATCGGCTATATGAATGGAGACATCTGGTGCGCATGTGACAATTCCGATTCTCCCATCAAGGCTTTCAGTACATCCGGAGCGCTTACGGATTACATCTGGAACAGTGTCGTTCCAGCTGCCCATGGACTCTGCTTCGAGGATGAGCAGTACCTCTGGGCCAGCAATTTCTACACGGATGAACTGTACAGGATAAATCTGAATCCTACCGGGATCGAGGGAGAAGACGTAAAGCCTGCTCCTGCTCTTTCACTGGTCTCCAGTGTCAATCCATTCAGCACTACTGTGACCATACAGGGTACCGGCTTCTCCGATGCTGCTGTCCTTGAGATATTCGATATAATGGGTAGAAAAGTGTATACAGCCTCATTCAGCGGTTCTCATACATGGGCCGGTATCGATATAAACGGTAATCAGGTGCCCTCAGCAACCTACACCGCTTTTGTCAGCGATGGTCCTTCGGGAGGAGTATCCCTCAGAATGCTTCGACTGTAGGATTTTTTGTCTAGAAGAGTGTCTTGATGTCAGCCCATGTGCTAGATTCCAGTGATGTCCAATCCCACCAGAGATCGAAGAATGCATCGGTATTTTCACCGAATATGACATCGGATCTTACCCATACACCGGAGCCATCGTTGTACCAGACGTAACTGAGTACACTCCATGTGCCGACAAGCATGAAGCAGTTGTCTGTAACATCAGCCTGGGTTTCAAGCCAGTAATGTGTGCCGATATCAAAGTATGGATAGTAACCTCCATAGATTACACAGGCGGTCTGGTAGATGTCATACCCCCAGTTGGTATCGCCCGTGAACCAGTTTGTGCAGGGAACTGCCTCGCTCCAAACAATAGTTGCGGTGTTAGGATCGGAGTCGCCAGTGTCTTCCGAGAAAACGATGTTCATGGTTGAGCCCATGCCGCCGGTCCAGATCATCCATATAATGATAGCCTCTACCACAGTATCGGGACCTGTAAGTACGAAATCATCGCAGACCCAGCGGTCACCGGCGCCGTAGTTGCTGTATCCGTTCATAAGATTGGCATAGTCGTAGGTCTGTGAGTAAATAAGACCGTCAATACTGAGCATGCCGGTGCCCTCAGCGTGACGAGGCCCAAGTTCGGCATCCACCGCAAAGGCAGAAGCTGCCGCAATGACAAGTGTAAATATTAACAGTTTCATTATTACCTTTCCCTTCATTTGAATGAGAAGGACTCGAATGCAGAAAGGGGAAGGGCAGAAGCCCTTCCCCAAAGATCAGCAAATCGAATCAGCTTGACTAGAAGAGTGTCTTGATGTCAGCCCATGTGCCGGATTCGAGTGATACATAACCGTAGAAATCGAAGAACATATCGGTAATTTCACTGAATATAACGTCGCATCTTACCCATACACCGGAACCATCATTGTACCAGGTGTACTGGAGTACGCTCCAGGTACCGACAAGGATGAAGCAGTTGTCTGAAACATCAGCCTGGGCTTCAAGCCAGTAATGTGTACCGATTGTAAGTTCTGGATGTTCATCAGCTGCAGCAATGTCACAGGTGGTTTCGTAGATGTCAAAGCCCCAGCTTGTATCGCCTGTGAATACGTTTGTGCAGGGAACTCCTTCGGCCCATACATCGGTTGCGGTGTTAGGATCAGAATCGCCACTGTCTTCCGAGAAAACGATGTTCATGGTTGAGCCCTGACCACCGGTCCAGATCATCCAAACAACGATTGAATCCACAAAATCCTCAGGACCTGCAAGTTCGAAATCATCACAGACCCAGCGGTCACCGGCACCGTAGTTGCTGTATCCGTTCATAAGATTGGCATAGTCGTAGGTCTGTGAGTACATAAGACCGTCAATACTGGTCATGCCGGTGCCCTCAGCGTGACGTGGGCCAAGTTCAGCATCGGCTGCAAAGGAAGAAGCTGCTACGATGACAAGTGCAAATACGAACAGTTTCATGGTTACCTTTCCTTTCTTAAAGGGTTAAACTTACATGAATACTAAGCCGGTTATTATCCGGTGTCAACCTTGAGAAAACCTATGAGATAGACCACCTGCGCCTGCTGTCATCTGAAGTTATCATTCAGATACAAGAAGAATAGGGCGAGTAACCCCGGCTCTTATCTGAGTTCTTCCTGACATGCTTGCCGTATTTCCTTCAGAGCTTCTCAGAAAATCGACGAATTCGTTATTCATCGGGATATTACCGAAACCTTCAGTCAATATCATTGTAAACGGGATGTTTTCATCTCCGGTGATAGCAACGCCCAGCTCTTTTCCGTAGAATGAGATCCAGTCCTGAGCAGGGATGGAAGGTGCGATGATCCCGGAAACACCGGATTCAGCACCTCTTCTCAGGAAAGATTCATCAATCGGCTCTGAGGAGAAGACGATGCTTCCGTCCAGTAAAGTGCTGCTTTCCAGGTTCAGAATTTCGTTGAGGGGGCCGCTGTTGTTTCCTCCGAAACCGATAACTCCCTGAAGCCTTGAACCCGCGCCCTGAACTGTTGCGGACTGTCCCGGAGTTACTCCGGACACTGTTCCATGGACGTGGGAGCGCATCTTGACAGGATTGATATCATACTGAAGAGTGACGGTCCCTTTTTTAGAGTCAATGTGTTTCAGGATTCCGCTGGAGGGCGCTTTTACGAAGATCGATTTAGATAGATCAGATGCAAGAGCCTGTTCCGCGCCCACGAAGTCACCCTGCTTGAACTTAAGATATCCTTTGATATGCTTTGGTTTGATCCCGAGTGGACCGGCCACATCGACTATATGTGGTTTTTCGTCATAATCCTGGATTTCTCTCAGAATGATGAGACCGTTTTTCTCGATCTTTATTATCAGTCCCCTGACTGTTGACCGGAAAGTGAAATCGAATCCGGTTATTCCCTTTCTATGGACCTTGTATAATGGCTGGTTCAGGTTTACGGTGTCACCCACACCAAGAAGGAGACCGCTTCTGACCTCTTCGGGTGTAAGGTGCCTGTCGTATCCGGGGATACGATTGAGATCGATGATAAAAAGTCTCGGTGGCTCGAAACGGTTTTCTCCAATCAGAGTACCTGGTTCTATGTGATCACCTTCACTGACGAAGATATCACCTTCATAAGGGAGTCGGTATTCGATTTCCCAGTCCCCGGTTTCGATTGCACCATGTTCGGGTGATAGTTTTGAACTGAAGGTGACATCAGCGTGTTCGAATTCAGTGATACCCGACCTGGCCATGGGAATGTCCAGCCTGTCTTTCCCTCTGCCTCTGCAGTCTATGATAACGGGAAGATCCGTCGAGAGATGTTCGATTACACCCGAAGCAAGCAATACATTTTCCGCAGCGGTGAAGTTCAGATCCCCTCCCGATTTGAGGAAGAGGATTTCACCACCGCGCAGTTGCCAGTTTCTGTCGGAATTACTGTCGTGTACTTCGAGCACTATCCTGTCCTTCTCAATTTTTCCGGTGGGAGCTACTATCCATCCGATTTCACTGAGGCATTCTTCTGTGAACAGATTGAGTGCGGCTTCTGAATCGATTTCAGACAGAACACCCAGATGAGGACTCCTGAAATGCCTGTCAATGGTAATTCGTGTTATTCCATTCGGTAGAAAGGCTTCTGCTAATATCCATAAAGCATCGATCCTGTCCGAGTGGGAGATTATACCTCCCGCACCGATAATTGAACCTATATCAGAGATATTAAAGCAGGATTCAGTTTCGCGGGTGTAAAACACCTCATCGAATTCCTTCCGATTTCTTTGCTTCATACGATCCAGGAAGCCTACTCTGCTGGTTTTGAAACAGGTTTCCAAATGATCAGCCCACGCGGATCTTGCGCCTTCGATAGCTACAGCCTGCTCAAGCAGTTCTTCTCCCGGCGTGGAGGGAACAGATGTTGGAGCAAGAGTTTTGTTGAAGATGTAATTTCTTATCTCGTTCTTTTTGAAAGAGAGTGGAAGATGACGCATGATGGCTTCGATACCGACGTAGGCAAGAACATTGGATATAGAGTAGCTCATTCCAGTATTGGCGGCAACGGTTCTGTAATATTCACCAGAGATACTTGAGAAAATGTCGGTTGTCGCTCCACCCATATCCATCATGACCAGGGATTCATTCTGGCTGTCTCCGTAGAGCTTTAGAATGTTTTCAACACCAACTGGAGTCGGAAGAATATCTGAGATCGTGAAGTTTTTCAGTTCCGAATATCCTGGCGCTCTCTCCATTACATTGTCCATGAAGAGTCTGTGGACTTCATGTCTTGCGGGATCCGTATTCAGTTCCGTCATTGATGGGCGAACATTGTCAACGATACTTATTTCAAAAGTATCCTCGAGTACCTGCTGAATAAATGGCCTTGCTTCCCGGTTCCCGCAGAAGATCAGAGGGATCTTCATGTTCTGCCTGAATTTGGGCTGCGGATTCGCGAGGGTCAGCAATTCAGCCAGCCGCACAACTCCTGCTATAGCTCCTCCATCGGTACCTCCGGCAAGAAGAACCATATCAGGATGGAGATCCTGTATGTACATCATTTTCTCAACTGCCGGAAGTTCATCGTCGATGGTAATTGTTCTTAGAATGACTCCACCTGCTCCGCACGCTGTATTCTCAGCTATTCTGCCGGTCTCCGTTGAGGTTAACCCGAAGACAAGCATCTGGAGACCTCCACCCGCGGAACTTGTTGTAAGATATGGCACTGATGGCATACCTTTCCCCCGTGAAAGCAGCTCTCCGGTTTTGGATTCCAGTATTTTAACTGCTCTGGAGACTCCAATACATACATCTTCATCAGGCTTTTCAACTGTTGTAGGTACATCCGCCATGGAAACGAATCTGAGTTTGTTGTCTCCACCGCGGGAAAGGAGAAGAGCTTTTGTGGTAGTGCTGCCGATGTCTGTAATCAGCAGCAGCCCTTCCTTCCTCTGCTGTATATTCAAATCTGCAGCAGGTAAACTTTCGATTGATTCCATTGATATTCCCTTCAGTCAACGAGCTTATGAACAGATTCATCGCACTATATCTGAATAATGTCAACTATCCATATCAGGGGGCTTATCTTATTGCCCGGATTCGCTCTTTGTATAATAGTATACATTCTTGAAAATGTTTGTATTCAATTCGCTGATTTCTTTAAATATTACACAATATAGAATCCACAGGAGGAAAACCAGATGGCAATCGTAATCGATGGGACCGGTCTTACCGTAGAAAAAATGATAAGAATCGCAAGGCACGGGGAACAGGTTGAACTTTCACCCGCTGCCGAGGATAGAATCAGGAAATGCCGCGGCATGATTGACAGAAAGCTGGCAGCAAAAGAGATCATGTACGGCGTGAACACCGGTATAGGTGAATTCTCGGAGACATTGCTGAATGATGAAGAGGTTAAGCTGTTCCAGAAATATCTTGTTTACAATCACGCTGCTGGAATCGGTGATCCTGCTCCGCTTGAGTATGTCAGGGGAGCGATGGCCTCCCGCGTGAATGTTCACGCAAAAGGACATTCAGCGATGAGACTTGAGATTACACAGCAGCTTATTAATATGCTGAACAGGGGCGTTACTCCTTTTGTATGTCAGAAGGGTTCTGTAGGTGCCTGCGGCGATCTTGCGCCCATGTCTCAGATTGCACTTGTAGTAATCGGTGAGGGGGAGGCTTATTACAACGGTGAGCTTCTACCTGGGAAAGAAGCTCTCAGGCGTGCGGGGCTTGAACCCGAGATATTCCATGCACGCGACGGTCTGGCAACAATCAACGGATCAAACGTTCTCAACGCAATGAATACCATTCACCTGTATGACATGAACAGGTGGCTCAAACAGGCTGAAATCGCTGCAGCGATGAGCCTTGAAGCTCTTATCGCCAATTTCAAGCCGTACAACGAGAAGCTTCACAAAGCAAGAGGTTTTTCGGGTGCTGTGCGAACAGCTAATGCTCTTATGAGATGCATTAAAGGAAGCGAACTTCTCGAAGGCGGAAAGAAAAAGGTTCAGGACGCCTACTCAATGCGAAGTACCCCTCAGGTTATCGGTGCCGCGCATGACGCGCTTGCGTATGCAAGGAGTCAGGTAGAGATAGAACTGAACGGGGTTGGCGATAATCCTGTATTCTTCCCTGATGAGGATATCGTGCTTACCGGAGCAAACTTCCAGGGAACTCCCGTATCTCTACCCATGGATATGATGGGAATTGCCATTACAATGGTTTCGGTCATGTCCGAGCGAAGATTGAACAGAATCCTTAATCCGGCGCTTTCCGTTGGACTGACACCTTTCCTGGCGGAGAAACCCGGACTTTACAGTGGTCATATGCTCAGCCAGTATACGGCAGGAATGCTTATTGTTGAACAGAGATCGCTTTCAGCTCCTTCAGCCTGCGCATCGATTCCTGCCGCGGCGGATCAGGAAGACTTCGTGAGCATGGGAATGAACACGGCCATCCAGAACCACCAGATTATGGAAAACGCATACGGTATACTCGGCATTGAATTAATCGCGGCGGCGGACGGCCTTGATCAGAGGAACCATAAACCAGGCAGGGGTGTTTCTGCTGCGTATAATGTAATAAGGAAACATATAGAACATCTTGGTGAGGATCGTCCTCTTTATCCTGACCACACAAGAATGGCAGAAGTAGTTAAGTCATGCGAAATACTGGAAGCAGTTGAAGCTGAGGTAGGATCGCTGGAATAGGAGAGAGTTGATGAATCGGTTTATCCCGGTGCTTGCGTTTGTCCTCGTATTTGTTTCTTCCGGATTGGCGGTTCCCGAGGGAATACCGATTCAATACATGGATTCAAGGGGTCGAATGCCGATGTCCACAGCTGACCGGATTTCGATAACAGGCGACCGCGGAACATATCTCCGGACCGTAACCGCTCAAACCTGTGGATCGGATGCGGAAAAAGTCGTTCTTCTTGTGGAGGAAGAGATCAATTCCGACATCAGCACTTCACTTTCCACTTTCCAGGCTGACCTTGAAGCTGAAGGATACGTTGTTGAGATCTGGTTGATTTCAGGTGGTACAGCGGCTGATATCAGGAATGATCTTAAGACTGAATACACTTCAGGTGATCTTGTCGGAGCGATCTGCATTGGTGACATTCCCACAGGATGGATGGATACCGGTTTCGGAGAATATCCTGTTGATGTCTTTCTTATGGATATGAATGGAACCTGGAACGATCCGGATTCTGATGGTTTGTACGAATCAGCCAGCAATGAGGGGCCTGAGATCTGGGTCGGAAGGCTAACTCCAAATTACATGACATATGGTGGAGCGTCAGAGATGCTGAATGATTACTTTGCTAAAAATCACGCTTACAGAACTGGTACTCTTTTTCTCCCTGACAGAGGATTGGGATACGAGGAGGCCTTCACCGGACTCACGCAGTACCTTGATCTACTGTATCCTGTTGTTGTAACAAAAAACGATCCTCTGGGAACGAACGCGGATGATTTCAAAGCCGAACTGATGAACGGATACGAATGGGTTCATCTTATCTCCCACTCGAGCCCATGGGGAAGCAGTTTCCACGATGGAAGCTCCGGAGGGACTTTCAATAATTTTGAAGTACTTCCACTTGATCCGCATGCTTTTTTCTACGTTCTCAACTGCTGCTCCAACGGTCGGTGGACCGAGGTGGACAATATCGCGAACAGTTATATCTGGAGTGATTCTTACGGTCTCGCTGTGCTTGCGCAGACCAGAGTAGACTATACCAACTATTTCCAGGCGTACTATCAGTCCCTTGCTTCAGGGAACTGCCTCGGAGCGGCTTACAGAACATGGCTTGAGGCAAACATGTATTATGCACGAGCGGCAGTACTTCTAGGTGATCCTACACTCAAACCCAGAATGAGCAGTATATGCCTGGGATCCACGTATGAAGAAGAAACAACATTCGGTCTGGACAACTGGCTGGCATACGATCTCACCGAAGGACTTCATACTCAGGGGCGGGTAGATACGTATTCCGATCCATCCTCAGGTGAGGTATTTGCCGTCTGCGGATCATCCAATCCTGTCCGTGCCAATATTCTGGCCACACATAGCGATGGATTTACCTGGACAGAACCGGTCATAGTCTGCCAGCACGAGTACTGGGACTGGCATCCAACTGTCGGAGGAGATGGTACAGGAAATGTCTGGACTGCCTGGCAGAGTATGCAGAACAATCATGAGGGTTACGATATCTACATTTCGCAATGGAGCGGGTCATCATGGGGCAGCGAAACCATCCTTACATCCGGTGATCCCTTCGAGGTGGAACCGGCGATGGATGGAGGTAACGGCTACGCATGGCTTGTCTGGCAGAAGTGGCAGAACGCGTCCACTGACATTGAAGGAATTCTCTGGACAGGATCCAGCTGGTCATCGATATTCACGTTATCATCCGAAGAAGGCAATGAGCGTTATCCGGATGTCGCTTACGGCGGAAATGGTTTTGGTCTGGTATACCATGCGAGGCGTGACGGAAACTGGGTGATCGGTTTCCGGGATGCTCCCGATTCGGGAACATTCAGCGCTGAAACTGTCATTTCATCCGTCGATGAAAACAGCCGCTACGCATGCATCACAAGTGACGGCGCGAATTACTGGGTTACCTGGCAGAATGACGCCGGCGCGATTCTGTGTTACAATGTAGGTACATGGTCCATTCCTGAAATTGTCTCACCCCCCGACGGATGCGCCAGACC
The DNA here is from genome assembly GCA_965372215.1 of uncultured bacterium. GTDB lineage: Bacteria > Fermentibacterota > Fermentibacteria > Fermentibacterales > JCC-6 > Aegiribacteria. The sequence continues at coordinate 43,517 of CBDVBK010000026.1, forward strand.
GTCGATTACATCAAGCGCAACAGGCGAAGTAACTGTAATGTGGACTTCCGGTGGTAATACACTCCAGTGCAACACATACAGTGGCGGCTCATGGAACGGGTATTATACCGCCGTCAGCGCTGACGCGATTGATGACGCTTCTCTTTCGTGGGCAGGAGATAAGCTCTGGGCAGTTTACGGCAGAAGGGATACCGACCTTCAGTGGGATCTCTGGGCATGCACTCCCGATCCCACGGGAATCGCCGGCTCTTCGTTCTCTGACATCGGACAGTTAGATGTTTCTGTAGTCGGACGAAACCCGTTCAGCGGTTCCACGGTTCTGCAGGTATCCGCTCTGGCGAATTCCAGACTGAGGATTTACGATTTGAACGGAAGAACGGTTCTGGATACAGAGATTGAATCGGGTCTTTTCACCTGGAACGGAACGTCAGATAACGGCAGCCATGTTCCTTCAGGTGTATATTTCGCGGTCATATCAAGATCCAA
>CBDVBK010000027.1:0-43624 GCA_965372215.1 uncultured bacterium
ACTGGGCGGGGATAGGATTGCTGGTTGACCGTTACGGGAATGAGATCGGAGAGATCGTGATCTCTAACTCAGGCTCCAGATTGGCTCGAGACGGTTCAGTGGGAATAACGCTAAGTGGTATTCAAAGCAGCGCCGCTGGCATGCCCGGCTTGCTGAACCTCTGCTTCTTCTATCCGGACGAGAGTTTCAGTGAGTTTCCCATTCATCATTACATAATTTCTAGAACAGTAAGTGAGAGTGGAGAATTGGTAGCAGCTTCCTGTTATGACAGGAGCCGCAACGAGGAGAAAGTTCATAAGCTTTACGTGTTCGATGGTGATGCAAACCTCCTGTTTGAAAAGACTTTGGATCTCCGTGCAAACAATGGCTCCGATGTAATAGCAATTTCTCCGGATGATCATTACATAGCTGTATCAACTCTGGATTTCCAGGCAGGAAGTTATCCTGTCATATTATTTGATGTCGAGACTGGCAAGGAGCTTTACACCTGGGATCTGACACTTGGTAATCACCTTAACTTCTCCCCTGACAGCAGATACTTATGCATGGCTGGGATGAGCACAGGAGCAATCGTCGATTGTGAAACCGGGGATATAGTCTGGTCAAGGTATCTTGAACATGTCGATGATAGAAGTCCAATTGCAGATACTGAAATGGTCAGAGACCTTTACTGCACAAATGGAGCAAAGATAGTTTACTGGTATGCCGAAAAGATAAGTCCCACTGCATATTGGACAATGCTGACAAAACGTGGCGATCAGACCGTCATCGATATCCAGACTACTGGACTCCCGGCGATATCACCCAATGGAATGATATATGTATCACAGAATTATTTGACTTGGGTAGCATCTTTGCCCAATAACCCTCTCCAATTTCGAGTCGCAATTCTGATGGGTGGTGAGTAGAATGCGCAACTTCTCGATACTAATAGCCTTAGTCGTGATGATTGCAGGAAACTCAATGGCTATCCCATGGCCCGTTGGTGAGACTCAGGATGAGCAGGATATGACACACACCATCATGAACAATTACGGTGACTACCATATTCCCTGGTCTCATGCATGTGAAGATTCCGTAAACTTTCACTTCGGCATCGATTTTGACTATCCCTTGCCTACCGATGGTTCTGAGGAATCGGAGAATGTCTGGTCGGTTGAAGCTGGGGAAGTCACTTATACGTATTTAAAGGTATACAACCCGGGTCAGCCGGATCAGGTAAGCGAATGGGCCATTGTTGTATGCGAGGATGAGTTCGCGGAAGAAGGATGGTGCTACCAGCACATCGAACCTATCCCCCCCAATACAGGATGGAGAAAGGGAGATACCATCTCCTTTTGTATTCAACCAATAGCCACCATGGCCGAGCTTCAGGAGCTTCCAAGAAAGTACAAGCACCTTCACCTGATGCGAAGTCTTGCGGAGTATGTTTCCTCAGATCCCGCTTTGCTGAATCCACTTGCATACTTCTTCCCTGAGCCTGTAGATCCTGATTTCTCATGGAACTACTTCCTTCAGGTGCCTGACAAATACTTCTTCCTTCCAAACGTTGATGCTGTTGATCCAACAAATCAAATGACGGGTGGCTGGCTTGAAGAGTGGCCAAACGCGGTGGATGCGCAATCCGCGATGTTCATAGATACTTATGGAGCTGACAATGTAATCGATATTTCTGGAGATGTTGATTTCTTCGGATATGTGTGGGGTTGTGGTGTTGGCGAGGAAGGTGGAGATAGTCAGTTCTATATCATGCCCCGCAAGATAAGCTGGGATCTTTTCAGCTGGGATGCCGGCATTGCAGATTGGGTGCCGGTTCAGGAGCCGGATGGATCAGACTTTGTAAGACATGTTGTCGATTTTGGCGACATCCCTCTTGGAGGGTCAGATAACTGGGATGAGTACAAGCAGCTCTATTTTGCATATCAGCCCAATTATCTATTCGATCCTCCCGCTCCAGGAAGAACATATTGCCTGACCAACTGCAGTGATGTGGAAGACTGGGACGGCATCAACACAATAGAAGAGAATTATTGGGATACCGCTCTTGAAACTGAAGGTGTGAACCCGGCGTATCATCCAAACAATATGGTTACACGCGATGGATTGTATAAAGCGACCGTTCATGCATACGATTGGGAAGAAAACCAGGCTGATGAGTTCTCGATAGAGTTCATGTTGCATAACACCAAGGAGATCGCTCAGGAAGTGTGTCTTACTGATGCCGTCACAGATCAGGATGTCTGGCACGCTGAGTGGGTAGCAAGCTATGGTACAGACGGTTTTGTGCCGGTGAAGAATATTTATGCAAATATTACGGCACAACCGGGGACAACACTTGATGTTGAGATAATCTTCTCCGGACCGATGAGCACAGATGTAGATCCTTACGTTCGCTTCACAAAGCCTGATGGAACTTATCTGACGGCTGCAGCTTCAACTCCGGAATGGACGTCAACGTACCTTCCTGATGATTATTATGATACCTGGCATGGCAGTGTTGAGATACCTGCTGAAGAATATTCAGGCTGGATGACCATGAAGATAAAAGCAAAGGATCTCAGCAATCTTGGTCTTCTTGATCCATCCATCGCAAATCCTGATCCTCCTTCCGATTCAAGTGATGAAGAGTATACCGATAATCATCACGGTTTTGGCATAGCTTTCGGTTCCGAGGAAGGCTGGCCGGTGTTTCTGAGCCACCGGGTCAATGGTTCCCCTGCCCTTGGGGATTTTGATGGTGACGGTGATCTTGATATAGCTGTACAATCCACCAAAGGCGTTGTTCAACTCATTGACGAAACAGGGTTGATACTGCAAACGCTTGAATCTGGTAACTGGGATTATTTTAACATGCCTCTGTATTCATCTCCAGCTGTAGCTGACATTGATCTTGATGGTGATATGGATGTGCTTGCAGTTCATCCCTACGGCTGCAATGCCTGGGATGCTGAAACTGGATCTTCTCTTCCGGGGTGGCCGGTTGACATGGGTTTCGCCATCGAAGCTACAGGCATATATCCCAGTCATTCAGCTCCCACTATATGTGATCTTATAGGAGACGAGCATCCTGAAGTAGTGATATGCAGACATCTTGATCTGACACAACCTTATGCGGTATGTACTGTATGGATGTATAACTATCAGGGTGGTAACCGGATATGGCAGCGTCAGCTTGAAACAGGTGGAGTTTCCATAACCAGCACAGCTGCAGCCGGGGATGTTTCTTCGATTCATTCCGGCAATGAGATAGTCGTATGCACATCCGATGGTTATATAACTAATTACCCTCTTCCTCCCGACGGGGGGGAGGACTGGAACAGTGCTGTTTATCTTCTTGATCCAGCGGACGGTGAGAATATCTGGAAGTCAACGATCTTTAACTGTTACTTCTTCGCTTCTCCAGTTATTGGCGATATTGACGGTGATGGAATCAGCGAAATAATCGTCGGTTCGCACCTGGGATCACAAGGAAGCAGAGTATTTGTGCTTGATGGTGACTATGGAACTCTTGAGCACACCTTATATGTGAGCAGCACCATCGTCAATTCCGCCGGGATCTGCGATTTGAACGATGATGGCATTCTTGACATTGTAGCCGTTGATAACACGGGACACGTATACTGCTGGTCGGGAGAAGCTTTCGAATATGGAGATCAGTTTGATCCTCTTCCTGGTTTTCCGGTAGAGATAACGGGCAATCCGACATCGCCGTCCATAGCGGACATCGATGGAGATTTCGAGCTTGAGATAGTAGTTGGTACTGGAGATGGATATCTGTATGCCATCAACAGTGATGGCAGCATCTGTAGCGGTTATCCTGTTACGGAGCCAGGACTTAGCGGTATCACAGGCCAGCCTGTTATCGCTAACCTTGACAACGACGACAGCCTTGAACTGATGTTCGCTGATGGTTACGATTCCTACGCCTACTGCTATGATCTGGGTGCCAAATCTTTCCCTGCTATGATGCCCTGGCGACAATTCCAGCATGACAGCTGGCACAGCGGGCTGTATGAAGCAGATAATACGATACCTGAACCACCAACAGATCTCTCTGGAGAGATAGAGTATTCGCTTATCGGTTGTGAAGTTGATCTTGACTGGGTTTTGTCGGTGAATGACTTCTACTCGGACAATCCGCAGGAGCCCACTGATGTTATAAGCTATCAGATATTCAGGAAATTCCCTCCCGATGATTACACACTAATAGGCAGAGTGCATGCTGGAACAGTTTCATATTTTGACAGATTTACTGCTCCGGGGAGTCCTTTGGTTGTATATGTTGTTACGGCCTCCGACGGTACCAATGAGTCGGAATACAGCAACAGCATTAGCTTCCCTACCAGCCCTTCTGCAGTTATTTCGCTTGGCTGTTCTATAGTTGAAGAGTTCGGCGAAAAAATAGAACCTCTAAGAATAGACGAGTTGTCTCATGACGATAGAACATCGGTACATGAGAGAACATCGGAAACGGTGCCGTCTGCAACAAATGATGTTGTTGCTTCAGCCGGCAATCCCGGCTGCCTGACAGATGGTTCAGTAGAGGTTTGCTATTCACCATCTCCAGGAGCGGATGCGATTGTCATCGATCTCGGCGAGGAATGTACCGTAACGACTGTGGTGCCTGCGAGAATACCAGACACTTCCATTGATGCAGGTACACGGAGAGATGAATCCGTTCGAACAGATGATACTGCCCTGGTAAACGAACCTTCTTCATTGATTGAAGTTGCCGGTTCTGATGGGGAGTTCTATCCATTTGCGGCTGAATCACCGAGTAGTAGAGAAACTGTCCGCTATATCAGGATACGCGGAGCTTCCGGTCTTTCAGAGATCAGTGTTTACGGCATCAGGCGAACCGAGGTAGAAGACTCATTTATTGAGATTACCCGCAGTGTTGAAGACGAGAGCTGGACGTTCGCCATACCTGTAGTTGAATATTCTGAAGAAGCTTCTGTGACGATCTATGATGTTTCCGGGCGGATGATCTGGAGCGGTCATGCTGAATCCGGAAGTGTTCTTCACTGGGACGGTTATAGTAATGATAGAACACCAGTACCCAATGGCGTATACCTTCTTCAATGCAGCATCGGTTCTGATGTAAGCACGGGGAGTTTTGTTGTGATGAGGGAATAGAGGAAACAATCAGCAATCGAAAACCACTTCTTACAATTGTGGCTTTGCTGAAGCCCCCGCCTCTTTTCAGAGTGCGGGGGCTTTTCTATTCAACTACAAAAACAGCTGTATAAAGCTATTCTACGCCAAGATCCTGTGCTTTCTGCATTGCATTGATGGCGTCATTTCTCCGGCCGAGTCTGCTATAGGTGCTTGCCAGAAGTTCCCAGTAACGGGCATTATCAGGCTGGAATTCGAGCGCTGTTTCCAGGGCTTCCGCGGCTTCCTCATCCATTTCTTTCCTGCTGTAGCAGGCAAACTTCGTATAGTAAGCATTTCCCATTGCATCGTTCGACAGACCCTCTATCATTATCGCAGAATCAAGCATCGAAAGAGCTTCGTCATAATTCTCCATAATAAAATGAGCATGAGCAAGTGTCGAAAGCACTATGAAATCATTTCCAATAAGATCCTGAGCAGCGTTAAGCTCACTGATAGCCTGATCGAAATTTCCCATTTCGATATAGGCATATCCTTTCGAGATCATCATATTTGCCTTGATCTCTTTGGCCTCTTCCGGATCAAGCCAGCCTTCGGATACTCCCAGGTCAATCTGAATGAAAGCTTCATCAAAAATACCAATTGCGGATTCGTAATCACCCTCAAGCAGATATGTATCAGCTATAGCCTCAAGTACGTCAACATTGGTAGGATCAATTTCGAGTGCTTTGATATATTCAGCTTTTGCCTGCTCTAGAAAACCGGATACATCTTCTTCAGGAGCATTCAGGGACATGATGCTGAGGACACTTCCAGAATTGTATAAAGCCTGTATACATAGAGTTTTGATCTGGTCGAGATTCTGAGAATAGTAATCGGCCATATAAGGATCGGATGCCTCTGAAATCTCAAGCTCAAGGGCTGGAATAAGAATCATTGCTTTCTGGGAAGCGGTCTGGAAAGACTCTAGTGCTGCGGCATGGTCGCCGTAAACATTGAGATTGATATCTCCCATCATATTATCAAAATCAGGTCTTTCAGGAAAGATTTCAGCACCTTTCTGCAGAAGTTCAACTGCTAGATCGATGTCTTCATCGTTCATAACGGAAGCTGCAGCGTTGAAGAAACAAAACCAGTACTCTGAAATATCAAGTTTGCCTTCAGAATCAAGTTCCCAGGTTTTCTCGAATGATTCAGAGGCATCAAGCCACCGGTTCATAATGGTCTGAGCTCGACCTCTCCAGAACCATATTTCAGCGTTGAGTGAGTCACCTTCGGCAATAACACTGTCCGAAAGGTGAATAATGTCTTCATATTCCTGATTCTGCATGTGAACCTTCATGCCGGTTACAACCGGTGAAGAACAGGCAGCAAGTGTCATAAGAAGTGCAATCGCGGTAACGATCACATATCGATTACTTATCCATTTACTCAATGTGGAGCCTCCGTTTCAGATGTTTTCCAGCTATCATACTTAAGAAATGCGATTGTTAAATCTGACAATACAAATTATGGAAGTCAATATTGACATCAATATACACAATATTCAGTTTACTATGATCGAGAGGAATTGCATTTGGTTTCTATTACAGGATTGTTTCGAACATTTTTCAGTTTACTGGCGGTTTCAGGCGGTCCATCTTTCACTTCTGCTACTATTGATGAAACTGTTACCAGGGAAGCTGTAATACTGATAAACCATCAAACCGTTGTGTTTCTGGAAAATGGAAGAGAATCCAATCTTGCTCTGGTATCAACAGGCAGGGCAGGATACGACACTCCTACAGGTACTTTTGAAGTGTTATACAGAAGACGCTCACCTGTTTCCAGTTCATACGGTGTAAGAATGCCCTACTGGCTGTGTATCCATCCATCAGGTCAGATCGGGATTCATCAAACCTTCCAGAGTGGAACCAATACACTCGGAACAAAGCGTTCACATGGATGCGTGAGGATGGGTCAGATAACTGCTAGCTGGTGCTACTACTGGCTCAAGGTCGGATCAATTGTAAGAATTCAGGCAGAAAGCCCCAGAAGAGTTTTAACTCCTGCCCAGGATCAGATTTCCGAATCACATATCGAACAGTAAAAAACAAATCTTCAGTTTTAGATGCTAATAAAATAGTTCATTTCATTTGATAGGTTCTGGAGATTACTATTGTTTCTACAATTTCAACAGAGTCTATGAAAAATCGCTATCTGCGTAACCAGCACCTCAGATACCTTAGTCAATCAGCTCCACCCACGCCTGGTTCATGCGGTTCTTTTCCATCTTCTGCCAGTATTCGGTACTCTCGATGGAAACAGATTCGTTTTCTGGTTCGTCGGCGAGGACGGTAACATCGTACTTCTTCTTGATCCAGACTTCACGAACGATGATTGAACAGCCGCTGTTAAAGTAAGGAGCGAGTTATAAGGCGGTCTCAGACCAGGTCGGGTTTTTCCTTTTCCAGTTCAGATACCACATCCTTGAGTTTCTGGGAGTACTCGTCGCTCATCACCAGGGTCACCGAATCGGTTTGCACAACTGAAACATTCTTCAAACCCATCAGGACAGTAAGCTTCCCCTCATTCCAGACGGTTGTGTTTTCGCTGTCTATTGAAATAACTTCGCCTCTTCCGACATCACATTTGCGGGAGGTTGGCCAGTCACCTATATCGTTCCATCCAAATCTGGCCTGAACCATGGCAACATTTTCGGCATTCTCCATAACACCGTAATCGATGGAAATAGAGGGGAGTGAATCGTAAAGGGCCAGTTTAGGTGAAGTATCAGAATCGAGTTTTTCAAGCCCCTCCGCAAGTTCGGGAAGGTGCAGGGAAATCTCTTTAAGGATTGAATCCGCTCTCCAGATGAACATTCCAGCGTTCCAGAAATATCTTTTACTTGCAACATATTTTTCTGCAGTATCCTGATCAGGTTTCTCCCTGAAAGCTGAAACCCTGTAAATATCTTTTCTGATCTCCTCCCCTTGTTCAAGGTATCCGTATCCCGTGGCGGGATGATCCGGAGGGATACCTATTGTAACCAGCATTCCATCTGTTGCAGGCCCGACAGCGATGGAGAGAGTTTCTCTGAAACCTTCGGGGTTATCCACAACATGGTCTGAAGGAACAACAGCCATTACAGCGGAACCTTCTCCCCTGTTTACAAGAGTCCTGGCAGCCAAACCTATGCACGCTGCTGTATTCCTGCCTGACGGCTCCAGCAAAAGGTTCTTCTGGTCCATGCATGGAAGCTGTTCGAGAACTGTTTCCCTGTGATCGATCCCGGTAACAACCATGATCCGCCCGGGATCACAAATCCCCATGAATCTGATGGCTGTTTCCTGAAGCATGGTCTTTTCTCCGGTAAGCCTCAGAAACTGTTTCGGCATTTTCCTGGTGGACAGCGGCCAGAACCTTGTACCTCTGCCACCTGCCATAATTACTCCGTATAATGACGCTTTCATTATTTTCCTCCGGTTTCCACGATGTATCCTGAGCCGTTCAGTCTTAAGACTCCTCCGTTTGTGTCCGCGATCAGACAGGCAGGGGAATGAATTTCAATATTATGGACGTAAAGATTCCCGGACGCCAGGAAAAAAAGGGCTCCGCTCGGAATATCTACTTCTGATTGTCCCTTGTGATACTGGATACTGTAATCACAGATATCAAGCGCGCACATGTCGATCACTCCATGCTTTCCGGCTGAAACGGGCCTTCCACCTGAACCCCAGTCAATTGCCTCGGTTCCTTTTTTCAAATGAAGCTGCCGGGGTTTTCCGTCAGTTCCAGTTCGTCCCCAGTCGTAAAGCCTGTACGTGACATTGCAGTTGCTCTGAACCTCAAGAATCTCCAGACCAGGTCCGAGCGAGTGAACGGTTCCAGGAGGAATATGATAAGTATCACCGGTTTCAAGTTCAATCCTGTTCAACACTTCCTCAACTCTTCCCAGCCGGATGGATTCAATTAAATAGTGCCTGTCACTATTTATTCCACCCATCATCCATGCTCCGGGCTCCGCTTGCAGGACTATCCAGGTTTCCTCTTTGAACAGAGTGCCTTCATCCGTACCGGGATGGACCTGAACGGACAAACGGTCTGCCGTATGGAGTGTTTTCAGAAGGATCGGATATACAGTCTTCCCCGGAAGGTTCTCCGATAATACGAGAGAATCAACTGATGTTTCAGCACCGGAAACGGGATCGGTAAGAGCTGAAGAACAGTCCTTCTCATGAAAAAGCCACCATATCTCACCAACTGGGATTTCAGACCCTTCCTTTTGAAGACTGCCCCATATTCTCCTGAGATATCTGGGTTTCGAAAGATAGAGCACCTTTCAATCACCAACTGTCAGGCGTGAGAGCATCGCTTCTAAAATAAGCTGTCCTGTGGAATCCCTCTCGGGATGCCACTGCACAGCCACAACATCGCCATCGTCCGATTCAATCGCTTCAGTAATACCGTCGGATGACTGTGCGGCTAACCGGAAGCCATCCGGTATACGTAAAATCCCCTGGTGATGGAAAGAACTGACGAAAGCTTCGGACCCGAGTATTCCGTGAAGAACAGTGTTGTCCATTATTCTGATTCTGTGCTTCCTGGGAATATGTGGTTTTCCATGATGATCCAGCGCTCCCTTTATCTGAGAAGGGATATCCTGAATAAGCGGAACATCTTCCGCTATTCCTATAAGCTGCATTCCAAGGCAGATAGCAAAAACGGGTTTCCCCATCGCTCTCGCGGATCTATACAGATCCATCTCCCAGACAGATCTTTCCCTGCTGCAGTTTTTCGATCCAGTATTTTGCTGACCATACAGCTCCGGATCAGGATCACCGCCTCCTGTTAACAGAAGTATGTCTATCATGTCCAGAATATCCCGATACTCATTTCCGGCCGGGATAATTCCAACAGGCAGGGCATCTGTTCCAGCTACCAGTTCAGCATACTTCTGATTCAGACCGAAACGCCATCTGCCAAAGGAATCAATCTGCTGCTGATCATTTTTGTACCAGCTGAATGTAATGCCAATAACAGGTTTTCTCATCCTGTTATCTCAGTCATTCTGGCAACAGCGGCAAATGCTTTTTTTCTGATTTTCGGATCAAGATGAACTGCAGGTTCAAGATTTATGAGAGAATCAAGTATTTTCTGGAGTGTTGTAACCTTCATATTCGGACAGTATATCTTGCCGGCTGCGATGAATTCCCTTTCAGGGTAGAGGGTTTTGAGCTTGTAAACCATCCCCTCTTCCGTTCCTATAATGAACCTGGTCGTCCGAGAACTGCCAACATGACGAATCATTCCACCTGTTCCAAGTACGGCATCAGCAAGCTCCCAGATTTCGGGGGATGTTTCCGGGTGGACCAGCAGTTCGGCATCAGGCCATTCTTCAATATGCTCTTTAATATCCTGAATATCAGCGGTCGCATGGGTTCTGCAGGCACCATTCCAGACATGAATCTCTTTGTCCGATCTGCGGGATATGAACATTCCAAGATTCCTGTCGGGAGCAAATATCACACTGTCAGATGGAACGTTTTCAACTACTTCAAGCGCGTTCGCCGATGTGCAGCAGGCGTAACTTTCAGCCTTCACTTCAGCAGGAGAATTGACATATAGCACCGTAAGGGAGTTCGGAAACGCCGACTGAATTGATCGTAGCAAAGGGACGTCTATGCAGTCAGCAAGGGGACAGCCCGCTTTCGGTTCGGGAAGCAACACGGTCTTGTCAGGCGCAAGGATATGAGCGGTTTCGGCCATGAATCTGACTCCGCAGAAAACTATGACTGAAGCATCGGTGGATGCCGCTATCCTGCTCAGTTGAAGAGAATCATCTACATGATCCGCGATATCCTGTATATCAGGAGGCTGATAGCTGTGAGCAAGGATTACCGCGTTCCTTTCGGTTTTCAGTCTGTAGATTTCCCGGATGACAGATTTTTCCATTACAGCTTCCGTTCCAGTCGTTCCGAAGCAGTGATAATTCCTCCGCCAATAACAGCAGTATTGAGATATACAGCACACACCTGTCCCGGCGCAACAGCTTCCACAGGTTCTTTGAATCTCACACGGATGGAGTCATTCAGAATATCGAGATCAGCTGCCGCAGTTCTTCGGCGGTGCCTGGTCTGAACCTTCACTTCAACGCAGGACTCGGAAGGTTTTCTGAACCAGTTCATACTTCCAACGGTACAGCCTGATGAAAGAAGATCCTCTCGATCACCAACCGTAACAGTTCCGGAAACAGGATCAATTGACACCACATACATCCTTCGGCCGAAAGCGCCAAAACCCTTTCTCTGTCCGATGGTGTAACTCTCTATTCCCTGATGAATACCGATGACCTCTCCGGAAGTATTCAGCATCTTACCCGGTTTACCTCTGTCAGCCGACAGATCAAAGCAAAGATCCATGCTTTCATCTTTTCTGAAGGGCAGGTCTCCCGCAGCAGCTTCTGATCGAACCTGTTCTTTTGTCATATCACCAAGCGGAAATACACATCTGGAGATTATCCTGCTGTCCACCATCGAAAGGAAATAGCTCTGATCCTTTGAATTGTCCGCTCCCCGCCTGATAAGATCATCCTGCTTTCGCGAATAGTGACCTGTTACAATAACTTCAGTCGGTTCCAGTATTTCGTGCAGCATCCAGAGCTTGATTCTTTCATTACATCTGGCGCAGGGATTGGGTGTAAGCCCTTTAGAAAGCATGTCCTTCGACCAGCCAATCACATCGGTCCTGAATCTCTCCTCCGCGTCCAGTCTTATCAGCTGTACACCAAGGAAATCAGCTACTTCTTCTGCGGAAGCAGGAATCCCTCTGCCGTCAGTATCAACATATCCAGCCCTTACATTTCTGTACCGCCTGATTGCAAGGCTCAAAGCAAAGGAGGAATCAACTCCGCCGGAGAGCGCAACCAGAGCATCGGAATTCTTACTCAATTGAGTTTCAGGCACCAAATTTTGCCAGTTTACCGGCTGAAGCCAGAAGAAGCGGCATGAGATCCATTGCTCTGAACGAACCAAGAGCGCCTGAGAGAGCTTCTCTTTCTGAAAATACTTTACTGTACCCGACTCTCTGAGGACCACCGTGAATAAGCACCGGAACAGGATGCCAGCTGTGCAGTTTCATGGGACAAGGTGTGCTGTGATCACCAGTGACACATACAACATCAAAACCCAGCTTCAGGAATGAAGGTAAGTATCTGTCAAATTCTTCGATAGCCCTGATCTTTGCCGGCACGTTTCCGTCTTCTCCGGCGCTGTCCGCCGGTTTGTGATGAAGGAAAACGAAATCATATCCGGTTTCAAGCGCGCATTTAACAGCTCTGACCTGACCATCCAGATCCTCGGGTTCACATCCTAGAACGTCCATACCTGCTAATTTCGCCACACCCTTGTACATCGGATAAAGCGCAACGACTGCGGGAGTAAGCCTGAAGCGGTCTCTCATGGATGGAAATTCCTTATAGAGAGAAAAACCGCGTAGAATGATGAAATTGGCCGGACGCTTTCTATGCAGGATTCTCCCGGCTTCAATGATGAATTCTCTGACAACCCGTGCGGAATTTCCTGTACCGGTAACATTGAGAGGCTTTTCACCTGTGAGTCCTGGGTCAGTATCTATGATATTATCATCAAGCCCTTCTCCCCGGAATACCACACACGCTCTGTGCTGTTTAACGGGAAATACGAATATCTCAACATCTCTTATCTCTATGTTTGATAGAAGTGCAGCAAGTTCAATACATATTTCAGTGGATATTCTCCCTGCTCTTCTGTCGGTTATTACGCCATCATCGTCTATCGTGCAGAAGTTGATTCTGGCTACAAGATCTCCATATTCAAGGTCAAATTCCATTCCGAGCGATGCAAGGACTCCCCTTCCCACTTCGGAAGCAACAGGATCGTACCCGAAGAGAGCAAGATGTGCCGGACCACTTCCTGGTGTGATTCCGGGAGATACCGGAATATGCAGGCCAAGCGCGCTCTCAGTCGCAAGTCTGTCAAGCCGGGGAGTTTCCGCTGCTTCAAGAGGAGTTCTCCCGCCAAGCTCAGCGTTTGAAACATCACCAATACCGTCAATGACCGCGAGCAGTATTCTCGAATCCGTCTTCCGAACCAGCTCTTCTGTCAACCCTTTATACATTACGCGCCTCAACTCTCAGGATTTGAACGAAATTCCTTCTTGAGAGGTTATCTCCCCGGCCAGGAATGGTAACTCTCCTGATCCTTGAAGGATCTCCAGAGTTCTGTCTGAATCGCTTTTTTCGATAACGATCAACATTCCTGCACCCATATTGAAGGCTTTACGCATTTCAGCCTTATCTATATTCCCGCACTCGCGGATGACTTCGAATATCCCCGGAATCTCCCACTTCTCATCTATCAGTGCACCGATTCCTTCAGGGAGGATTCTCGATAGATTTCCTGGAATTCCTCCACCTGTAATATGAGCGATTCCTTGTATCAGACGTTTCTCCAGCAAGGGTTTGATCACGTTCAAATAACTCTTATGAACAGCAAGAAGAGATTCCCCCAGAGTGGCTCCTTCGAGCAGTGGAGGCTTATCTTCAGGAGACATTTTTGAGATTTCGAACAGGACCTTCCTGGCAAGAGAATAACCGTTTGTGTGCAGCCCGTTTGATGGAAGACCGATGATGGTCATCCCCGGACGAATGGCTGAACCATCAATAATCATACTTTTGTCCACAAGCCCGATAATTGTCCCGGCCACATCATAATCACCTTCACTGTAGAATCCGGGCATTTCAGCGGTTTCGCCACCCAGAAGCGCGCATCCGTTCTCCCTGCATGCGGCAGCAAGCCCGGAAACGATGGAAGCAACTACGGAAGCTTCCAGTTTCCCGCAAGCGATGTAATCCATGAAGAAGAGAGGTATGGCTCCCTGAACCAGAATATCGTTGACACAGTGATTGACCAGATCCTGACCTACAGTGTCATATTCTGAGGTCATTGAGGCGACTTTCAGCTTTGTTCCTACACCGTCGGTACTTGCGACCAGTACAGGATTCTCCGTTTCGGGGAAATCAGCCTGAAAAAGCCCTCCGAAATGGCCCAGATCGGAAAGTACTTCCTTCGTGAATGTCTTTCTGACGTTCTCCTTCATCAGGGCAACAGCTTTTTCTCCCTCCTTGATATCAACGCCACTGTCGCGGTAACTGATCAATGTCATAATTTCCATTCTCCAAGCTGGTTTGTAGATAAATAGTAGTCCATTCTTGAATCAATCTCATCACGAGTGACTTCTCTCAGTTTATCAATGCCGAAACCGCTGACCGCGTAACTTGCATTAACTGATCCGTATGCAAGCCCTTTTTTCATATTGTCAAAACTTAGATCGCTGTCACTCCCCGCGAGGTATCCAAGCATTCCTGAAGCGAATGTATCACCGGCACCGGTAGGATCAACTACCTGATCAAGAGGGTAAGCCGGCAGAATGAAAGGTTTGTCTCCGCCGAAAATCATCGCTCCTGCGGCACCCATTTTAATGACAACGTACCTCGGACCGGATCTCAGAATGAATTCAGCGGCATCGAAGAGATTTCTTTTCCCGGATATCTGTTTTGCTTCCGAGGCATTTACATAAACAATATTAACTTTACTGAAGACTTTCAGTACATTGTCTCTCTGCTGATCAATCCAGAGATTCATTGTATCCACAGCGATCCAACTGGGATTGTGAACCTGATCGAGAACATCAAGCTGAAGCACCGGGTCTATATTCGCGAGAAAGATATATGGAGTATTCACATAATCTTCCGGAAGTTTCGGCTCAAAGCTGGCGAATACTCCGAGTTCTGTTCTGATCGTTCTCGCATCACCGAAATCAGGACCGTATACACCCTCCCACCTGAAAGTGGGACCCTGTCCGGTAACGAGACCCCTGACATCAATTCTTCGTTCAGCAAGAAATCTTTTTTCTGACATCGGGAAATCGGGTCCGACAACTCCCACAATTCTGATAACATCAAAACAGGATGCGCCAAGGGAAAAATAGACCGCGGAACCACCAAGTGTTTCCTCCACCTTACCTGCGGGTGTAGTGACTGTATCCAAAGCAACAGAACCAACTACAAGTAATGCCATAATATAACCTATCCTGTTCTTATAATTGTGTTTTTACATTTTCTCCGGGGCTTCTATCCCCAGTATCTCAAGCAGATCACTTATACTGCGCCTGCACGCTTCGCAAAGCGTCAACCGTGCTGAAGAAGCATCAGGATTTTCTGAGTCCACTATCCTTTCATGCTGATAAAACCTGTGAAAACCTGTAGCCAGATCGGCAAGGATTTCCGTAAGCCTGTGGGGTTCGCAGGCTTCTGCAGCAGCAGCTGTTCTGGAAGGAACAAGTTCCAGCAACCGCATAAGCTCTCTCTCATGTTCGCCATCAAGAAGATCTGCGGGTAAAGTGGTATACCCGTCCGGCAGGCTGATTCCAGCATCCTTCGCCGTACGCATCACCCCTGAAATTCTGGCATGAGCATACTGAACATAATATACGGGATTTTCATTTGATTCTTTTCTTGCAAGATCAAGATCAAAATCCATATGGGCTTCCGCTCTTCTTGTGAGAAAAAGATACTTTGTAACATCAACGGAACCCGCCTCTTGAATAAGATCCCTCAGAGTGACGAATTTCCCGGCCCTCGTCGACATTTTGATCTTCCTGCCCTCTCTAACCAGTGTAACAAACTGATGGATAATAATCCTTAGTCTGTCAGAAACAGCGGAGCTTCCAAGAAGGATCTCAAGTGCTGCTGTTACATCCTTGCTGGTATCCAGATGGTCCGACCCGAATACATCGATCATGAGATCATATCCTCTGGAGAATTTATCAATATGATAGGCAATATCAGGCAGGCGATATGTGTACATCCCATTATCTCTGACAATGACTCTGTCGGAAGGTCTGCCAAGGGATGTAAATCGCAGCCAGAGTTTTTCCGCTTCATCATTATCAGGATAAACCAGGCTTTTTCCATCAATCTCGATCGAGGACAGCTTATCTATTGTTGAACGCACTGCATCGGGTATTAATTCGCTTTCCGCAAAGTATCTATCGAATTCGATATTCAGCAGTGAAAGGTCAGATTTAATAATCTCAATCGCCCTTTCCCTTGCGAATGTGATGAACACGGCACTGCTGTTCTCCCATGAAAGATCAGAACCCCGTTCATCGCGGAGTTCATGAGCCCATTCAGTGATATAATCCCCATGATATCCGCCTTCGGGAATCTCCGCTTCACCGCCATCGACAGCTTTGTACCTTGCGGCCAGAGACATTCCAAGAAGAGTCATCTGACGACCGGTATCGTTGAAGTAGTACTCCCTGCTGACTTCCCACCCTGTAGCTTCAAGAAGACTGCTGATTGATTCCCCAAGCACTGCCTGTCTGCAATGGCCAACCGTAAGAGGTCCGGTAGGATTCGAACTGACGTATTCGACAAGTGCTTTTCTGCCGTTACCGATATCAGGGAGAAGAGGTTTCAAGCCTCTGGAAGCAAGCATGCCGGAAACGGATACAAGGTACGGAAGAGACAGCGTGAAATTGATAAACCCGGGGCCGTCAACGCTTATGCCGGATATACCTGAAAGTTTTCCTTCGATACTGTCAGCAATCATTGATGCAATTCTTCGGGGATTGTCATGTACTATCCGGGCAAGCTTCAAAGCGGACTGACAGGAAAGATCACCGAATTCAAGGTTATCTGAACCCGAAACCGTAACCTGGAAACCGTCCGGTATCTGATCACCCCAGATTTCATCTATCGTGGCTGAGAGTATCCGCTCCAGATCAGTCCTCAGGGATGCTGGTGAGATATACGGATTATGGGATGCTGGTACCATTTTCGGGTGATTCCTCCTCATTATCGAACTGAATCCTGGGCACATCACTCCAGAGCATTTCAAGGTTGTAGTATTCCCTGGTCTGAGGCAGGAAAATGTGAACGACCAGATCTACGAAATCAATCAGAATCCAGCTTCCCTCATCGTAACCTTCGATATGGTGTTTTCGAAAAGCGTTTGCTCTTGCTGTTCTCTCCACATGATCCGAGATAGCTCTAGCCTGTATTCTATTCGAGGCGGATACGATCAGAAATGCTTCCATAGTCAGGGGAGTTTCGCTCATATCCAGAGCAACGACTTTGAATCCATGTCGCTCCATCATCGCTTCTGCAAGAGTATCCAGAATACTATCGGACAAAGAATACCTCCATGTTTAAATTAGCCGGAATCATTCACCGCTGTTCGCGGAACCATTCATATCCTCACCAAGGCAGACAATGATATCAACTATCGGGGTTCTGCCATCAGCGGGAACCTCCCATACAATACACTCATCGGACACTCCAAGAATATCAGCGACTGCTTTTGCAGCAGAGAGATCAGACAGTTGAGAAATAAGGATAGTCTCCTCATACGGTTTAAAATCAGTATCGGAGGGATCGAAGGGCGCAAGAATGACAACGGAATCGGTGGATGCTCCCAGCAGCTCTCTCTGAGTCCTGCTGGCCAGTCCATCAATCTCTGTTCCGTTCAGAATAAGCACTCTTATTGTATCAGGAGTGATCAAAACAGCAGCATTATCGGGTTCAGAAACGGTTTCCGGCTCTCCGGGTGTTTCCGCTTCTCCGTTTTCGGACGGGATGCCAGGTGGAGGGATTAGAATCGTAAGGGATATAACCGCAACGGCGAGCCCTCCTATCACCCATCTCCACGGCAGCTTTTTACCTGTGAACACTGTTATTCCCATTCTCGAATAAGGGTTTCAATCTTTTATAGCTGTCTTCAAGCGATGATGATATCACTCTGGTTTCGCTTACAGTTGTCATGAAATTCGCGTCACCGGACCATCTTGGAAGCATATGCAAATGGATATGTCCCTCGATACCGGCTCCGGCGCAATTTCCAAGATTCCAGCCGCCATTAATACCCATACATTTCATTCCCTCAACCAGAGCCTTCTCACATTTAACAATGAGCCGGATCATAGTATCCAGCTCTGATTCCCGAAGGCTGGAAAGATCTCCGGCATGCCTGAGTGGAACTATCATCAGGTGACCGTTGATGTAAGGAAACCTGTTCAGTACTATATAGAATTCATCTGTGCGAAAAAGAACATAATTCTCTCTGTCGTTATCCGTTTCAACACCAATTTCACACAGGATACATCCTGCATCGGGAGTGGATTTGCTCACATAAGAATCTCTCCAGGGAGCCAGCAGTCTTTTCACCGGTTTTCACTCCACCCTTTAACAGTGAAGGGTTCCAGAACTGTTCCTGCCGGGAGAACAGCATCAACTATCACGCATCCATCACCTATTACGCATCCATCGCCAAGCAGTGTCTTTCCTGAAAGCCTGCAGAATCTTCCAACGGAAACATTGTCTCCAATCGCAACTGATTCCTCTATCCACACGTTATCCGGATCCGGAATAATAACTCCCTGTCTTAGATGTTCGTTAACTACCCGTTTACGTAAATTCCCGGTTGCTTCCGCAAGCTGAATGCGATCGTTTATTCCCGCAACTTCCTTCCAGTCATCCGCAACAACTGCTATGCTGGATATTCCCATTTCACCTGCTATTGAAATCGCGTCAGTCAGGTAATACTCCCCCTGATCATTATCTGTTGTAATACTCTCAAGAAGGACAGGTAGAACAGAACCATCAAAAGACATGAGACCGGTATTGATCTCCCCGATTGAAAGCTGCTCAGGTGTTGCATCTCTTTCTTCAACGATCTCAGTGATATTGCTCCCTTTTCTGACTATCCTGCCATATCCCGATGAATCAGGAGGAAAAGTAGTGAGAACAGCAATTCCTGCATCAGCTTTCCGGCGAGTTTCCGCCAGTTCGGTTATAGTATGACTTCTGAGCAGGGGTACATCTCCAAGCAGGACGGTAATGTCATCAGCGATAGTATCCTTTAATCCGCATGATACAGCATGGGCGGTTCCAAGCTGTTCTTCCTGTACAGCCCATGGAATGCTTTCATTCTCCAGAAGCGGTATCACACTTTCCCTGCCATGACCGACAACTACGACCAGTTTGTCAAAACCGGCTTTCATCGCCTGGTGAACTACGTGAATAACCATTGGAATCCCCAGTACGGGATGCACAACTTTAGGAAAAGGTGATTTCATTCTTTTACCCTGACCTGCCGCCAGAATGACGCAAAGTGTCATAGATCAAGCAATTCAGGATTGAGATTATTATCATCAGCGACTATCACCCTGGGTTTGGGTGGGGGTTCGTCACCATCAACCCATACGTACTGCAGAATTATCACTCTGTCACCCGGATTGACAAGTCTTGCGGCAGCTCCATTAATGCAGATCATACCGCTTCCTCGAGAGCCTTCAAGAACATAGGTCTCAAACCTGGAGCCCGTGGATAGATCAGCAACCTGTACTCTTTCTCCGGGTAGAATCCCTGATATATCAAGCAATTCTCCATCGATTGTTATGGATCCAACGTAATCAAGGTCAGCTTCCGTAATAACCATTCTGTGAAGCTTCGATCCCAGAAAACACCTTTGCACAATCAATCCTCCTTATAACTTGCACCCGGATCAAGAACGATATTGTCAATCAGACGAGTTTTTCCAAAATAAACAGCAACGGCAAGAAGTCCTGGATTATCAAGTCTTTCAACAAACTTCATTGTATCCTGATCAACTATCTCCAGATACTGAATAACCGCGAGAGGAGATTCTTCAATAATTTTCCGCGCAACTTCACAGAGTCGTCCGGTATCCCTCTCACCCTTGCCGGCAAGTTCAGCAGCTCTTGAAAGCCCTCTGAACAAGGCTGTAGCCTGCGTTCTTTCGACAGGTCGAAGATACCTGTTTCGGGAACTCATGGCCAGACCGTCATGCTCTCTGTATGTGTCAGCTCCAATAATCCTGATATCAAATCTGAGGTCCAGAACCATTCGCTTGATCACAGCCAGCTGCTGTGCATCCTTCCTTCCGAATACCGCTATGTCCGGCTTTACAATTCCAAAGAGTATCGCACATACCGTTACAACTCCGTCATAATGACCGGGTCTGTACTTCCCGCACAGGGTCTCTGTCAGATTGGAAACATGCACTGAAGTAGAAAATCCTTCCGGATATATTATGCTGTGTTCAGGACAGAATACCGCACCAGCGCCAGCTTTTTCAAGTTTGTCAATATCATCCCTGATTGTCCGCGGATACGATTCAAAATCCTCATCCGGACCGAACTGAGCTGGATTTACAAATATCGAGACGATGACGGAGTCGGCATGGTCAAGAGCTTTTGAGACAAGGCTCAGATGTCCGGGGTGAAGTGCTCCCATTGTTGGAACAAAACCAATTGTTCTGCCGCTGCATCGCCATTCATCAACTGTTTTCCGCACTTCTTCAGCCGTTCTGAGAACCTGAACTACGCTCATTTTCTGATGCCAAGCCGGGGAACATAGCTCTGAATTCCTCCAGAAAAACTACTGACAGCTTCAAGGAGACCCTGGAAATCCTCACTACTCTGCTTGAAATCCGCATGATCGGTGTTTACGACGAGTGTCGGGTGAATTCGTGCTCTGAAGAAGTAATCATTGTAAGCATCCGTGAGTTTCTCAAGGTATGATTGACTGATATCCGTTTCAAAAGATCTGCCTCTTCCCGAAATCCTTCTAAGAAGTGAATCGCAGGATCCCTGGAGATAAATGACCAGATCCGGTTGCGGAATCTCTTCAGCAAGTATGAGGGACAGTTTCTCATAGAGCATGAATTCGTCATCACTTAGATTGATGGAAGCGAATATCCTGTCTTTTGCGAACATGTAATCAGCAACAATCATCTTCTGAAACAGATCCAGCTGGGCCAGCTTTTTCTGCTGTTTGAACCTGCTGAGCATAAAGAATATCTGCGTCTGGAATGCCCACGCTTCTCTTTTTTTGTAAAAGCGAGAAAGGAAGGGATTCTCCTCAACTTCCTCCAGCATCGTACCGGCACCCCACTGGGAGGCAAGAAGAGTACAAAGCGTTGTTTTACCTACACCGATCGGCCCCTCAACAACTACATATCTGAATTCCTGCGTCAGCTGGGAACCTCCCAGAAACAGCCTCTTTCAGGCATCTCAAATATTCTTGATATCTTACTGTCATCAGGACATACATCAAGGAGTTCAGCCGGTGTAGAGCCCAGACCGGGAACAACTTTGTCCCAGACTTCAGCCAGGGGTACAAGAACGAATTTCCTCAGGTGAAGCCTTGGATGAGGTAGTATAAGCCTCTCATCCTCCATAACAGTATCCTTATATAGAAGCAGATCCATATCCAGTGCCCTGGCTGAACCTTTCTTGTGTACAGTTGAACCCAGAAAAACCTCCGCCTCTCTGCAATCCCGATGAAGTTCTTCAACCGGTCCATAGTACAATCCCGCAAGAACACAGTTATAAAAATCATCACCGCCTACGTTATCTATAGGCTGAGTCTCATATACTCCGGAGAGTTTGAATGTTCCCATCCTGGATCGCGATAGAAGAAATCTAACTCCCTCCAGCATATTTTGAGTTCTGTCTCCCAGATTACAACCAATTCCAATCGCAAATTCAGGCATAGCTGCCACCCTCCATAGTAAACAGGGCTGATTCGATTTTCAACGAAACCGGTGGGAAAGGCTTGGTCACGGTTACTTTCCAGTTGCCGGCGGGATATTCTTCCACAAGAGTGTTGAGAATATCTGAAGTCAGTTCCTCAATATAATCGTATTCCTTTTCCGAAAACCTTGCCAATACTTCGCATATGTCAGTGTAATCAATAGATATACCTTCTGTTATCTCTCCTGACCATACGATATCCACAGGAATGTCACTGTTTGAAATCTTCTCGAATGGCTCACTTCCAAGCTTCAGCCGGATAATCACGTTCTTAAGGACAAGCTGCCCCTTCATTCAATACCTTTTTTCAACCATGCTCTTATTCTGTGACTGAAGAGTTCTTTCTGCTCAAGTCTGCCGATGGCCTTGTGAATAGATTCTTCAGGTACTGTTAGGGCAAATCGTATATAACCCTCACCGTAAGTACCGAACCCGCTTCCGGGTGTTACTACTATACCGGTCTGCGCGATGAGTTTGCGGGCAAATCCCATCGATTGAGTCTCTTTGGGAAGTTTTACCCATACATAAAACGTTCCGGGGGAATCACAGACATCCCAGTCAAGTTTTTTAAGACCGTTCACCAGTATTTCTCTTCGCCTGCTGTAAATATCGAAATATCCGGAGGTATATGAAGATAATGCAACCTCTGCGGCTTTCTGAACAGCCGTAAAAACACCGGAATCAATATTCTCTTTCGCGCTCACGAATGTCCGAACGAGTTGTGAACCTCCCACGGTGAAGCCAACTCTCCATCCTGTCATGTTAAAAGTCTTGGACAGGCTATGAAATTCAAGACAGACATCTCCTGCGCCTGGAATCTGCAGGAAGGAACACGGAGGGTTCCCGTCGAACCGGATATGACTGTATGAGTTGTCACTGATAATCAGAATATCCTCTCGCCTTGCCCAGTCTACGATTTCTCTCATCTGGTCGAGTGTAAGAACAGCTCCGGTGGGATTATTCGGATAATTAAGGAATACCATTCGAGTGCCGGCAATGATCTCAGAACTGATGGAATTGATATCCGGCAAAAATGCGTTCTCTCTCAGAAGAGGAAGATCAACAGGAACAGCATCGGCGAGAATTACTGATGCTCTGTATACAGGGTATCCGGGATTTGGGACAAGAACAACATCTCCTGGATTGCAGAAGAAAAGAGGAACATGAGCGATACCTTCTTTTGTGCCTATCACTGAACTGACATCAAGGTCGTCACCGATCTCAACACCGAACTGTTCTCTCATCCATTTTTTAGCTGCACACAGGAAAAATTCGCTACCCGAGCCATTGGGGTACCTGTGAAATGAAGGTTCTGCGACAGCTTCTTTCCCGGCATTAACTATATGCGATGGTGTGGGCAGATCCGGATCACCAATTCCGAAATCAATCAGTTCCATGCCCTTTTTCAGTGCAGTTTCCTTCTGCCTGTCTATCTGAGCGAAAAGGTAAGGAGGCAACATAGTGACACGTTCAGAAGCGGAAATTACAACACGTTTTCTTCTTCTGTTTTCCTTCAAACCGACCTCTTCCAGACGTTCGCACCTGTAGAAGACACAGTATCCTTCAAAACCATTACAGGGATATGCGCTGAGAATTCACAATTTCCCACATTCTTGAATATATGAGCATGTCTCGCTTTTAGTAAGACCTGAATCAATAAAAGCACAGAAATGGAAAACGGAACAGCTGCTACTGCTCTCCTTCCACATGTCGGCCAAGCCA
Organism: uncultured bacterium; assembly: GCA_965372215.1. Classification (GTDB taxonomy): domain Bacteria; phylum Fermentibacterota; class Fermentibacteria; order Fermentibacterales; family JCC-6; genus Aegiribacteria. The sequence continues at coordinate 23,476 of CBDVBK010000027.1, forward strand.
TTCCTGGGTCTCCCAGAGTACGTGAAGAATTGATTCACGCGCCTGATAGCTGTGGCTTTCAAGGGGCAGCATTACAAGCCTGGCAATTCCTCCCAACCCTTTCAGTGCAGCGAAGAATCGCTCGCTCTGCATAGGGAATGTTCCAGGATTGCTGTCCGCGTCTCCGTGAATGAGCAGTATCGGTTCGTTGATCATGTCCGCATTCATAAAGGGTGACATTTCGATGTATACATCTTTGGCTTCCCACAGTGACCTGTCCTCCGACTGGAAACCGAAAGGTGTCAGGGTTCTGTTGTACGCCCCGGTCATTGCCAGCCCCGCCGCGAAAAGATCAGAATGTGCAAGGAGATTCGCTGTCATGAAAGCACCGTATGACTGTCCTCCGATAGCTATCCTGCCTGGATCCGCCACTCCCCGATCTACGACTTCGTCAACGGCTGCCTGAGCGCTCATAACAAGCTGCTCCACAAAGGTATCGTTGGGCTGATCATCTCCCTCACCGACGATGGGCATGGTTGGATCGTCGAGCACAGCGTAACCCTGAGTAAGCCATACCAGAGGTGACCACCAGCCGATATAGTCGAACTCGAAAGGTGAACCTGATATCTGTCCTGCAGCTGAAGCCGAACGATAATTCTGAGGATATGCCCATATCACCATAGGAATAGGTCCGTCCTCAGCATCGTAACCTGGAGGGAGATAGAGTGTAGCTGAGAGATCAAGCCCGTCCTCACGTTTGTAGGTAATGAGTTCCTTGCGCATCCCGTCGAGGGCCGTCACCGGATTGGAGTAGAAGGTTACCTGCACATCGGTGTTATTCGAAAGATCTCTGACGAAAAAGTTGGGATATTCGTCAACCGATTCCCTGATGAAAAGGAATCTTGTGCATTCATCGTCTATGAACCTTGAAGGACGTTCATAGTATGGAGACTGTGAATGGAAAAGCCTTTCGGTCTCCAGTGTGGAAAGATCCAGTCTGTCCAGAAACGGTCTGTCTCCTTCGGGCGAAGCACCATCACCAGCAAGATAGATGGAGCTACCGTCGGTAGACGTTACAAGCACGTTTTCCCCTCTGCTATTGAAGCGTGTTCTTGGGGTTCCCGGATCACTGTACCTGTCCTCCCACGAACGGTCAACAAGCAGCAAGGCTTCGGAATCCGGTTGACCCGGTCTTATCCTCCAGGCCTTCCGGTTCCTTGTGGGCCACCACCATTCGTAAACGATGGCAAGTGAATCATTCCCCCAATTAATACCACCGAACCTGCTCCGGAGTTCAAAAAGCTCTGCCGGTTCAGAACCAAAGGGAGCATCAAGCACATAAATCCTGTCCCTGAGTTCAGCCTCTGCTCCTGCATCTCCTCCGTCAAGCGCTTCTACCCAGCAAAGGGTGGCATCCGCATCGCTCCTCCAGTCTACGCTTCTGGGTCCTTCGAATGTGCTTCCTCTGGCGATTGGAATAGCATCCCTTACCGGAAAATCGGCTACTTCATAAACAGTGTTTCCCTCAATATCCCAGACTTCAATAAGCTCAGCGAATCTTCCGGCGGTAACCATGTAAGAAAAGGGTCTCGTGAGCTGTGATACCAGGATGTACTCAGCGTCAGGTGACGGAGAGTAGTACCAGATAATGCCGGGGTCTCCGACTTTATCGATACTTCCATCCATTCGGACAACTGACAGCTGCGAAGTAAGGTAGTATTCAAAAAGATCTTCGTCGAAGGTATTCTCCAGAAGATCCTGATAGGTTCTCACCGGTGCCTCCACCCCGGTTGTTTCCTGAATAATGGGACCCGAAGGAACAGGGTTCTCAACGGGGGGTTCTCCATGATCTTCCGGAACAATGCAGCAGATGATGCCCGAACCGTCTGAAAGCCATTCAGGCCATTCGTTTGCGGTAAGACTGATTACAGGTCCTGTAAGTCTTTTCGCTTCAGCCGACCTGGCATCGATTAGCCAAAGCTCCACCCCTGCCGGGGTTTCATTGGTAAAGGAAATCCTTGAGCCGTCAGGCGACCAGCTTGTACTGAGTATCCGCGGATTTTCCGGCAGGCCATGTATATCTACGGTTTCAATCTCAGGATATCTCATGAGTGACAGATCAACGAACCCTCTGCTCCGGCTTGGAGCGAATGTCTGGGGGCTGAACCGCATGCCTGCCAGCTTTAATTCATCCTGTGCAAGCTCTGCAATTGACGGATATTTCTGACGAATCTGGAGGAGCCAGTTCTGAAAATCAGGAGAAACACTTGTCCAAGGAGCCCACTGGACATCAACTATGTCAATCAGTACCTGATCAGGTTCCATATAACCGGATGATGCTGTTCCATCTGCGCCAGACAGAGCTATCAATACCGCAAAGATTAAGTACATGGGATACCCTTCCCGAATAAATCTAAAACCGCAAAACAATGATTTCAGTGTGAATATACAATAGCGCTGAAAACCGCAAGAACAGATGCGCGAAGTAATGCAGCATATCCACAACCAAAAGAGCACACTTTTCCGGTGTTAGTATCAGATGCGGTCTTGGATGTGTACACATCTCTATCCGGGCCAGCCACTCCAGAAGTTTATCCTTGATATTATCGGGCGTTACGAACGGTTCAGTGTACATGACCGCGCAGGATTAAAATTCATTGATCAGACCAAGGCCCACACCCGGAGAGACCCACGCGTTTCCGCCCTCAAACTCTGCGGCAAGCATCCAGCCGGATCCACTTCCAAGTTCCACCATTGTGCCAATGGTATAGCTCATTATGCCGTCAGCGTTCAAAATGTCACTATCGTTAAAATCGATAAGATCAGCTACGCCCAAAATAACGTAAGGTTCGATAATGCCGAACCTTCTGGACAAAAACAACTTAATCTCGCCCGGAACGTATGCCCATATATCCAATCCCAGGGCAATATCTACAAGACTGTTCTGAGGTATCTGCAACTTGCCCCCCCAGACTATCAAAACGCCAACGTCATCTTCATCATTATTCTCATTATCATCATCATAGGTTTCAATGATCGCGCCTACTCTTAGATGAAGCCCTAAACCGAACTGCGCCGGACCCGCCGGCAATCCTGTTTCAACGATTATGCCGGGCATGATGAATGAATTATCTTCGTTAGAATCAACAGTTGTGAAATAGGTAGCACCAACTTTGAAAGGTACAACCCTGGCCGTCTCAAATGTACCCATACAGCTTGAAAAGAGCAGGACAACCGAAGCAGTCGCAATTATCGTAAACAGTCTATTCATCACCCGTATTCCGCCTTTCGATGACATGATTCTTCTGTAAAACCAAATGAAACCAAGCTAGTATACAATCAATTTGTCCAGTAGCATACTGGCACGTTTCCGATGAAGATTCTGCTGTTTTACACCGTTTTACAGAAATGATTGCACTGTTATTATTTGTTCTGTTCTTCCTCGTTGTTCACCTATCCTACGAAGATTCCGTTGGCAGTATAGCAGTTTATACAATCAGTTATTCGATATTCTATGGTATTTATAACATATACACTTATTTATCCATTGTCTTGTGACCTGAACGAGGGCATGAATTACTCTGAAGAAGTAACACTGTTCTCGTCGGAATAAGCTTGAATCCCAGATGATATTTTTATAGCAATACTATAAAGATCTGTATCCTTGATATCCGATAGTGTCATATGAGATAGAATATCCTTGATTCTCTTCTTCACACTAAATCCAAGAATATCCTTTACTTTCTTATCATGCGGAATACTAGTTAATTCGGTTGGGACCAGAGATTCATAGACTTCTCTTATGGCGGATACAGTTAAATAGTTCTCGGCTGCGTAACGCTTAAGACGATAACAATGAACTCCGGCTTCTTCACATTTACTGATGAATCTGGATCTTGAGATTTTGCTTCCAGGATCTTTATCAATAACAGCAATTACTACGGATGATTCTGTGAACACTGCTAAATCCACATGTTCCATATTATTGCCACCAAGTGGCCAGACCTTAACAGAGTATTCCTTGCTAAGCATCTGCTCTAATAACCATTCTATTATTGGTTTGTCATGGCTTCCCTCAACAAGCACAATTAAATCACAAACCAGGTTATCTGTAATCGAATATCCAAGATCAGAGAGAGCAAGGGCTTTTCTTGTTATCGGAGTTGCTTCAATGTTACCGTTGTTCGATAGCATAAAAATCTTGGAATTCTCAGATGGATCAATGAAAGTATTTGCATGCGTGGACAGAAAGAACTGCTTTCCAGATTCTACCATAACCTGATAGAGACGCTTCTGCATTTCTGGATGCATATGCATCTCCGGTTCATCGATAAGAATGGCTGAATAACTTGGAGAGAGAATGAAGCATAATGCAAATAGAACGAAGGAAAGACCTCTACCTGATTAGTTAGCCTTATACCAATCGTATTCACCCCCCGGAGATGTGTATTGTAGGGTCCATTGGCTGTTATCACTAACAGTTACATCGAAATCGTACCCGCCCGAAATGAACTTGAATGTTTCCTTAAGCTTCAACCACATCCTCATATCTTTCGATGGTACTTGAGAGTTTTTCATCCTGCTCAGATAAGCTACGAAATCCTGCCCATATTCATTTGGAAAAACAGCATAACTTTTGTTGTCGCTGAGTTGTGGATTTCTATGGGATGACAGATAAACTAGAGGATAGTTTTGAAGGAAAGCGGTTATCCCATTTGTAAACTTCTGTGCTTGGAAGCCACCTGCACTAAGAGAAACTTGCTTCCATGCTTCTGAAGCGATTCTAACCAATTCGTTTACGCTCCCTTCTGAGAGAATAAAGTCGAATGCTTTTTCCAGGTATGTCTGTACGAAATCAGGCTTGAATGCGCTTTTAAGGGGTGTATTAGGTCCAGCAATTAATTTAAGTATCTTGACAATATTTATTGGTGTAATCTGTAAATGTAAGTTCCTGCTTGTGTTTCTGTTTCTAATACATTCAAGTATTGTTGTCTTCCTGAATTGTTCTTACCACAGAAAATGTTACAGGTTTTAAGATCTGATATTGTTAAATGGTCTATTGCATGGTAATCTTTCAATACAATTTGCGTAATCATTTCTTCCTCATATCTGATTTTTCATTTGTATACTATCGCATATACTTTGGATATAAGGAGGATCAAGCCATTGTCTCCAGTTTGAACCTGATTCTTCTCTGCACTTATCGCATATTGTATGTCCTGTAGAACAAATAACTCCGCACACTTTGCATCCTGCAATTGTAAGAGCGAACTTTCCTCCGGCAATCCACGAATCTGTTGCCGGGATAAGGTGACCGTACATCGTACCTCCAGGAGACATTGCTATTATGGAATTGCAGATCACTCTACCAGATCCTCCCACATATGTACCCTCTCCCACAGGTTCGTTGAAACAAGACAATAATATCGGTCGCTTAGGTCCTTGCGTTGGTGTCCAGAAACCGGGTTGTCCATATGTAATTAAATAGCATGCTCTATCATACATTTCGTCGACAGTATGAGTATAGAATGATGCGTTTTGTAACCCAGAAGGAATGGACACGCATTCATTTCTATAGAGTCCTGTATGCTTAATCCAGCATGTCTCCTGCGGAGTTGTCATAGCGGTTCCCGCTAATCCAGATGCGTCAAGACCACAATTTTCACAAATCCCTGTAAAAGGTGCAGGTGCCCTTATAGAACATCTTGGACACTCAAAATCTATCATTTAACGGTCCCCTTGAAGGCTCGTTGAACGAGGGAGTTGAACAGATTTGCAGATGTAAGAAATGCGACTTCAATTTGTGAAATGGTTCGTGTTGATCTTTCCATAATGTCTATGAATTTGTTCTGGAGCCCTACAGGTGGAATGGGGAATTCAAGTTGCTTTAACATTGACGCATTCAGCACAGGCATTGTTCCTCCATGGGATTTCTGAGCAAGCATTTTCTTGATACATTCTTGTTTGAGCACATACTGCAGATAAACTGTAGAGAGCACTTCTGAGTCTGTGCGAATCCTAATCAGTCGGGGGTTTATTATCCCTGGTTCAAATACCTCCGGTACAACTAGAGTCTGACCAATAGATCCAACCAAACTAATTAGTAAATCCCCTTTTGCTACAGCACATGATTTTAGAGACGCATATTTCATCCTATCAATGTAATAATCTCCGATTCCTAAAGAACCTCCAAGCACTTGCTCTTGACCATAAATTCGGTAACCGCTCGAAGTGTAGAATTCCTTCTTCAGGGCTGAGCCAAATGGTCCAGCTTTAATCCCTGCTTTTTCTAGACAACATTCTTCCAGAGATTGAACATCCCATCCCTTTGGATTTGTCACCGGATCGCCGAACATGTCGAGGAAAACAGATCTCAAGAATTCTTCTGTCAGACGGATTGACTCCTGGCGTTTGCGGCGAACTGCATCTGCCTTATCCAGAATGGCGGCAATGCGCTGTTGCTCAGAAAAAGGGGGTAAAGGGATTAATAGTTCTTCTAGAATATTTCTACTGACATGTGGGATTGTTGCTCCAGTACACTTGTCTTGAATATATTTAAACTTGGATTGAAGGAATCTTCCAATAAAGCAAGTATCTACATCTGCTACTGCGAATCTGAGTCTTGCAAGCGTGCTTCCAATGAAGCCTTCTAGACCATATCCAACTGTTCCAGCATTGGCACCATCCCAAGCAATAATAAGATCATTAGACTCAACTCTTGTACCTTTACACGCAGAAGTGAACTTTATTTTAGAATTAGGTCTTAGATCATCAATTTGTAAGTAACGCACTTTCCCAGAATGGTCTGAATCAATGCTAATTTCTGGTAGTTTTTTCCCTTTCTTTATTGTGATGATATCACCTAGAGGTACTATTTCAAATTGATTCATCCCAGCATCCCCTCAAGCTCATCCAAGTCCTTTCGGATCTCATTTTCCAGGTCTCGGAGTTTCTGGAGGATCTCTTTTGGAGGGTCGTACTCTACCTCTTCGTATTCTATTTCCTTGTAGCGGTTGATTGAGAGGTCGTACTTGTTGTCGATTATCTCTTTTACCGGAACTGTGAAAGCTTTTGCTTTTCTGTCGGTGTTTTTCTCCGGATCTCTGTTCTTCCATTTGCTGATGATATCCGGAATGTCATTTGTTTCTATCTTGTCCCGCTTGTCATCAAGGGAATAGCCGTCTGCCTGCATGTCGTAGAACCATATATTCTCTGTTTCTCCGCCCTTTACGAATACCGCTACTGCAGTGCTTACTCCCGCGTAGGGCTTAAATACTCCTGAAGGCATGGATACGATACCCTGAAGTTCACAATCTTCTATGAGCATTTGTCTGAGCTTTTTGTGAGCGTTTGAGGAGCCGAACAGAACTCCATCCGGGACTATGACCGCTGCCCTTCCTCCGATTCTCAGGAGGTTGATGATTCTGTTGACAAAAAGAAGTTCTGTCTTTGTTGTTGGAAGGCACAGTTCCTCATTGATGTCGCCCTTATCGATGCTTCCCTTGAAAGGTGGATTGGCGAGCACTACATCGTAACAGTCCTTCTCGTTGAATCTCTTTGAGAGGGTATCCATGTAATCTATGTCAGCCTTTTCAATGCCGTGGAGCATGAGGTTCATGAGCCCTATTCGAACCATTGTAGTGTCGAAGTCATACCCGTAGAATGTTTTCTCTCTCAGGATCTTCCACTGGCGTTCATCAGTGAGCCTGTCACCGACAAGCCCTCTCTCAAATCCGTTCTCGTCTTCATGTCTGAGTTCAGGGCTGGTGTGAGCTGTGAGAATGTGCTGGAAAGCTCCCAGCAGGAATCCGCCCGTTCCGCAGGCGGGGTCACATATCTGCTCACCGAGTTTCGGATCAACGAGTTCACACATCATCTGGATTATGTGCCTGGGTGTTCTGAACTGGCCGTTCTTGCCTGATGAACTTATTTCCGAAAGGAGGAACTCGTAGATGTCTCCCTGCGTATCATGGAAGGTTTGCCCGTTCTCCTGCCGTTCCCTGTCTATCTCGGTGTAGATGCTGTCTATGATACCGACAGCTTCTACTAGCAGTGATGCTTTGGGAATGATGAATACGGCATCCTGCATATACTGTGAGAAAGGCTGGTCTTTGTCGCCCAGATTCTTGATGAAGGGAAATACATTATCCCTTACATGGACAAGCATCTCGTCTCCCGGAAGGTGTTTGAAACGGCTCCACATGCAGTCTTCCTGGCCTGTGAAAATGGAATTGTATTCCTTGTTAAGCCACTGCGCATCTTCCCTATTCTTGCTGTCCATCGCGTCGAGCCTACGAATGAACAGCAGGTAGCTTATCTGCTCCATGACCGTAAGGGGGTTGGCGATACCTCCGGACCAGAATCTGTCCCAGAGACTGTTAAGCAGTCCTTTCAAGTTACTTGTCAGCATCATGGTCTCCTCTGTTGATTACGGTCCATTTTGAAGCTCTTCCCCTGCGTTGTACAGATATGATGTTCTCTTCCTTCAGTTGCCGCAGGACTACTCTTATCATGTCTCTGCTTACTGTAGGACAAGCCTTTTCCAGATCTGAGATCGATAACTCTCCGGGGAAGCGCATAATCGCGTCCGTTACCCTTGCTGTTTTTGAACCCCTTGTTGGTTGCGCTGTACCTACCCGTTCTTCAAGTTCCTTGTATGCTCTGAGAAGCACTCCCCAGAAGTAGGTCATCCATGGGAACGGATCATGCACTGAGGTTTGCCAGTTCTTTGAACTTTCTTCGAGGGTTTCGTAATAGCTTTTTCTAGATTCGTCGATGATGCGCTCAAGGCTGATGTACCGACCAACTTCAAAGCCACTTTTGTAAAGCAGAAGTAATGACAGTAATCGAGCTATGCGCCCGTTCCCGTCATCGAAGGGATGTATGCACAGAAAATCCAGTATTGTCAGAGGAATAACAATTAGTGGCTCAGTCCGGTATCGCTCCGTTTGTTCTTTGTATCTTTCTTCCAGAGCTTTCATAGCATCAGGTGTTTCCGCATGGCTTACTGGTTTGAATTTCACCCTTCTCAGTGATCCATCAGGATTTCTTTCTTCTATCACATTATCATGATACTTCCAATGCCCTCCTGTCTCCGGCAAGAAGCGATAGATCATGGAATGAAGCTGAAGAAGAACGTTGCAGTCGAATACCATTCCCTGGTGTGACGTGTGTATCAGGTTGAGGGCATCCCTGTATCCTGCCAGAGCCTGCTCGTTGTGATTGTGACCCTTTTCAGGGTTTCGAACTATGGCTTTGATCCTTGTTTCGGGAGCAGTTATCCCTTCGATCCTGTTTGAAGCCGTGACTGATTCAATGATCGCATTCTCGCGAAGGCGCTCCAGTACTTCAGGAATCTGCCTTGAATAGAGTTCCTGCTTGCCCTTGAACTCACCTAGTTTCTTAATGGTAGTGAGGTGCTCGGAAGAGAAGCTCAGCGAATCGGTATAACTTCTGAGCAGGGATTTCATTGGTTCCCTTTCGTCGAGTGACATGCTTGCTATCTATTGGGGTAATATATGTATCAATGGGGTAATGTCAATAGTTCATTACCTTGAATAAGAATTGCTGATTGATTATATGGGGTAATGGCTTAGCTATTTTACCTTGTTGATGTGTTCCATTACCCTTATTGGTTTCTGCACAGGAGGATCTTATGCAGTGAGCATTTCAGCAAGCTTCATGATCTCTTCAATTTCTTCTCTGCTGAATACTCCTCTAACGCCCATTGGGTGAATCTGTGTGAATGGAGCTTGAATTAGATCCTTCTTCTCAAGCTTACCTGTTTGAATGATGAAATTCCTGAGAGTCTGCAGGAATCTTATCTGAAGTGATGTAAGGGTAGTGTGTTCTGCTATGAACTCATCGAAGCTGCTGTTGACCTTAACGCTCCAGGATTCGAGGGTTTCAAGACCGAGAATATGCCGCATGAGCTGAATGAAGTTTGCAGTTCTTTGATCGTAAGCTCGCATAAGATCATCTTCTGAAATCCTGTTATCCTGACTTTCAAGGATTGCCGAGAGTTCAGCGATTTCATTTTCTGTTACCGGGTCTCCTGCCCGTATCTTCTGAAGCACAGGATTCTCTTTGATCAAGCTTCTGATGTATGCCTCTACATGGTCTCTATAGGCTGCTATGCTGAGCCTTTCATGTTCGGGGCCGAATTCAATCCATTCCTTGATCTCTGTAATGTCAGTGATATCAAGAAGAGTTATCAGATTTATAGTCTCCTGTATGAATTTCATCAGGGGAGCAAGTCTTCCGACCAGTTCATCCAGCTTGGTTTCTGTTGGTGTATTCCACCATACGTTACCGGTAACTTCCTTTATGAAGTCGCGTTCTTTCGCGACAACATTTACCGATAGAGGAAGACTGTTCACCTGAGAAACGATATTCTCCCTGATGCTTTCGAATATCTCTTTGTTGTTTGCAAGGAGGGCTGTACTGAGATCAACCACTTCCGTTTCAAAGAGCATTGCTTTGAAGTCAACATTTGAGATGGCTCGAATGATTGGTGCGATAGTACTGTGCAGGAACATGAGCTTACTGTCATCCAGAGTATTCCAGAACTGGTCCGGTTTTACCTTGAATAGACTGGCTTTGTTCTCCATAACCAGCACGTTGTTCTGTGGAAGGCTCTCAATAGTGGCTATCAGCTTGCCTGTCACGCTTGCTACAATATCCGGACGGTTCATAGCTGTTGCGAGTCTTATCTTCTCTATCCGTGTTTTGAAAAGCCTTACAGGCATGGGTATCTGCCTGCTCTCATCTTTGCCTTCAGGATGCATCTCGAAATACTTGAAATTGTCCCAGCAGTCGATGATCAGGAATTCATCCTTTTCTCTACACCAGGGCTTGCGCTGTCTTGGATCTTCTTCAAGAACTCTGGTTCCGCGGCCTATCATCTGCCAGAACTTCACGTAGGAGTAAACAGGCTTGGCGAATACCAGGTTGACTACTTCCCGGATATCCACTCCTGTATCCAGCATGTCCACTGAAATTGCAACCCTTGGCATGTCAGCATTCTTGAACTGATCCAAGAGCCCGCCTTTGCCATGAACTCTTGGATCGTCTGAGACAATTACACGGGATAAACGCCCGGCATGTTCCGGATAGAGTGTATCAAACAGATCTTGGAGTCGCCTTGCATGTGCTTTTGTTATAGCGAAGAAAATGGTTTTGCCCGGAAGAGAACCTGTGTCATCCTTGATGCATTCATCCATGAACTCTCTGATTATCTGAGTATTGGTGCCCGAGTTGGATACTTTTCGCTCGAAATCAGTACCCTCGTAGTTTATCTCGTCGAGATCCTTGCCCTCTGCTATCAATTTCCTCTGGATTGATTGAGGAAGCTTGTGGCCGTGAATACCCTGAACCTGGAACTTCGATCTTACATTCAGAACCTTGAAATCACAGAGGTAAGGAGGATCATGTTCCACTGCTTCTTTATAACTGTACCCGAACGTAGGCATGCCGGGGTCACATTGGAAGAGTTTGAATGTATCATGGTCTATGTGATCTCTGGGAGTCGCTGTAAGACCCAGCTTAAACCCATGGAAATACTGGATAACCTGTTTGTATGTGTTGTAAATACTTCTGTGGCTTTCATCAGCGATGATGAGGTCAAAGAAGTAAGGAGATATCCAGTTCTCATGCGTATCTCCATTCTGGATCAGATTAAGCATTGTCGGGTATGTGGTGACATAAATCCTTCTGTTCTGCTCGAACTTCTTCTCCCTGAATGAAGCGGGCCACCTGGGTTCGGAAGGAACATGCTCCTTGAAAGCATCAAGCGCCTGATTGCGGAGAGCTATTCTGTCCACCAGGAAAAGAATTCGCTTTGCCCAGCGGGAACGTATCAGTACATCAAAAAGTGCTGTTGCTGTGCGGGTCTTCCCTGTTCCTGTAGCCATTACAAGAAGAGCTTCCCGGTGTTTGGTCTCTATCTGCTCAAGCAGTGTCCTGATGGCTTCGATCTGATAATATCTTCCGGCTATGTCCTTGTTTATCAATTCGGTCGAAAGCGGTCTTCTGGATTCCCGGCGCTGGTCAAGCCAGCTGATATCATCCTTTGTGGGAAAGCCATGAACTTTAGCGGGTGGGTAAAAATCCGATTCCCAGAAATATGTATCGAACCCATTTGTGTAAAAAACAAACGGGATTCTGCCGCCATGAATATCCTGAAGCTGTCGGGCGTATTGCAGTGCCTGTTCCTGCCCCAGAGCAGCATCCTTTGATGTCCTCTTAGCCTCTATTACAGCGATGGGTTTACCATCCCTGATGAGAGCGTAGTCAGCGAAACGGTGTCCTTTGTATGGATCCCTCGGTACCGCTGCTTCAAGAATCCCGAAATTCTCTATGTAAATATCCAGTTCCTGAATGACCTGAGATGGATCGGAAACATCCCAGCCTGCTAACAGGAGCATCCTGTCTATCAGCTGCTGTCTGGTTTCAGCTTCACTCAAAGTCATTAGAAAGTTGTTGACCTCCGTTTTAGTGCGAGAAAAGCTTACGGACACTATCCAGCTTATTCTAAAGCGAGAATCCTGAGTTCACAAGCTGGGGGAGTCGGCGGAAGATATCGATACTGACTGTAATCATCGAAATATGGATATGTAGCAACGGGCGTAGTGTATTCTAGTCATAATGTCTATAATACTTGACATTATGTCTATGATTAATTACATTCCTGGGGAAGGGAGTTGAAATGAAACTTAAGAACAGGCTCCGGGTTCTCCGTGCGGAGAAGGAGATCAGTCAGAAAGATCTTGCAGATGAATTAGACCTCAGCAGGCAGACAGTAAACTCAATCGAACGGGGAAAATTCAATCCTTCGATTATTACGGCATTGAAAATCGCGGAGTTTTTTGAGGTACCTGTTGACGAGGTTTTCAAGCTTGAGGAGGAAGAATGATATGAAAACAATAAAGGGAAACTACATTATAGGGTCCGCAGTTCACCTTGGCACTGGAATACTATTCACTGTACTGAGTCTGTTCTGGGATACGAATATACTTGTAAGGGGCCATTACCTTTACATTCTGGGAATTTCAGCTTTGCCATTATTCATTTCGATATTTTTAATCGACAGAGGTTACAAACCTGATGAACGAGAAGAACACTTAGAGAGAAAAGTAGTTTCATATTCGTGGAGAGTAATTCTTATAGTTCTCTTCGGTATGTATGGGAGAATGATCAGCTGTACTCCAACTGCAGACTGGATCGTTGCTCTGGTGTGCGTTACTCTGATTTCAAAAGGTGGGTTCGGACTGTATTTCTTCATTCGGGAATAGTTAATTTCAATGAAAATTCATTCAACGCCTTCAGGTTTCAGTTAGCAAAGGAAGAGTGAAATGAAATCAATAAAGGGAAATTACATCTGGTGGGCAGCTGTTCAGTTCGCTGCAGGCACACTGTTCACTGTACTCAGTATACTTTGGAAAGTCGAATTACCATTCATTATGGTAGTATCTCTTCTGCCTCTGATTGCTTTCAATATATGGTTCAATCACGGTAGAGAGGAAGATGAAAGGGAGAAACATCTTCTTCTGAAGGTATACTCCCGCTCGGGATCCTTTGTTCTCGTGCTTCTTACCTACCTTTACTTTTTTGATAAAGTAAATTTAAGCTGGATCCATGCCCTCTGGAGTCTCGCGCTTATTTCAAGAGGTGGATTTGGATTGTACTACTTCATTCGGGAATAGTTTATTTCAGCGGAGGGGGGACTTTCCTGTCATTCATTTTCAACAGTTGTAACAGTCGGATTACGGCCCCCAATTACAGGAAGAGTGTGTAAAGTTCCCATGGATAAATGAGATTCAGACCTTCTGCTGAATTGGTTTTATTCAGTACAACTAATGTTGGTTCCTGTGAATTGTAATGGCGAGTGAAGTATCTGAGAGCTGCGGGATATCTTCCCGGTGCGCTCACTTTTACTTCGATTGGAATAATACTGTCATGTTGACGCAATATGAAATCAACTTCCTGATTGTCCTTCGTACGCCAGTAATTGAGTTTATTTCTACTCACGATTTTCCGGAGTTCAGCAAATATCGAATTTTCCAACATTTCTCCCGATACCTTTTTTCGGAATCCTCTTTCCCCCAGTATTGATGCAAGTCCCGTATCGTAGAAAAAGATTTTGGGCATCTTGAACAGCTCTGTTTTAATGCTTCTACAGAATGGCCGGAGCAGTTCTATGACGTAAGTCTGCTCCATGATAAACAGATAGTCATTAACTGTTTGACGTGAAAGACCCGAATAAGATGAGAGCTTACTGACATTCAGCAGCGTTCCGCAACGTGATGCAAGGATTTCAAGAAGTTTGTTGAATTTACCGATTTGCCGGACTTCCGCTAAATCTCTGATGTCCTTTCTTACGTATGTATTGATTATCTGTGTGATGTACCGTTCTTTCTCCTGAAGTTCCGTCTCCAGTGCCACTCTTGGATACCCGCCATAGAGGACGAATTCTGTATAATGATGTTTCAATTCTTCTATCAGGGAAGGAGAAGTTACGGGAGTTCTTATCTGAATGCTGCAGTTAATAAATCTAAGATATTCCATGAAACTAAGCGGATGCAGCTCGAAATCCACAGTTCTGCCGGCCAGGGAGTTTTTGAATTTGGACCGAATCTCAAAACTTGATGAACCGGATACGATCAGCTTCAGTTCTTTTGAATAATGATCTCGAATTAATTTAAGCAGATTTGTGGGATTATCGAGATACTGTATCTCATCTACGAGCAGAAACAACCGCGATTCATCGAGCAAACCTTTTTGTTTCAGGTAGGATAGAACTTCTTCAGGACCCTTGTTCAGGAGATCCAGCATCCGGAAATCTTCCAGATCGATGTAGTGGCAAGTAAGGCCCAATGCTATCAGATCTTCTGCTATCAGCTTCAGAAGGCATGTTTTACCGACCTGTCTTGCTCCATGGATTACAATTACATCTTCCGGTTTATAATGCTTGCGGATATCTGTGAGGGCATCGCGCTGGATTAAAGCCATTCTACCTCCTGTGAATAATACCTTACAAAATATCGGAGGTATTGTAAAGTATGTTTAAGTAATCGAAGACACTTCCATTAACGAAGGAGAAACATCTTCTTCTGAAGGTATACTCCCGCTCGGGATCCTTTGTTCTCGTGCTTCTTACCTACCTTTACTTTTTTGATAAAGTAAATTTAAGCTGGATCCATGCCCTCTGGAGTCTCGCGCTTATTTCAAGAGGTGGATTTGGATTGTACTACTTCATTCGGGAATAGTCAGTTTCCGGGGAATGTTTCCTGTTTCTGCATGTACAGGTATATATGGAAATACAAGGAGGTATCTGATGATTCCGTTTTTCTTTTTTGCTGTTACAGATACTGTTGAGATTAATGTCGATTACGAAACTGTCTACGTCCATGAATGGGGAGTTGTCGAAGTTGATATGGGAATCCCCATTGCAAGTGGTGCGAAGTGGGGATACCTTGACGATCAGGGTACTCTGGAACCCTACACTGAGTATGAAGTGGAAGCGCCTGTGGTCTGGTTTCACGGTGCCCAGTGCACCGGTACTTTTACTGTCCGGGTTAACGAAGGATACTTCACTACTCTGTTTCCTCCGCCTGATTCAATGTGGCATGAGGAGAGTGAGAAAAGAGTTTCTCCCGAGAACTTTATCGGCCAGACGGGAGTATGGCGGAATGTCAGCCTGACGCGGGACATTCCCGAAAATGAAGAAAGCCTGCCGGTGGCATACTACGCTGATGGTTTCAGCTGGGCCACTCCATTCTGGCGTGATGTTCCGGCGAACTACGTTACGGTTCCGGGCGCCTCCTACCAGGATCGGTTCCTCTACTATGAATGCACAGCGAATTCTCTTGGCTGGTTCATTGCAGGAGACTACCCTTCGTTTGCCCGAACCTATGGCTACCAGGGAGAAGCACTCGTTTTTAAAGAAATGAGCGGGGAGATCATCACCCGGATTGCCCAGGTGGAGGAGTCGGTTACAACCCTGAGCGAAGCACTATCACAGGATGAAATACTGAATACGTTATGCGGTTGGGGGGATAACAGCTTCAAAAGCCAGGAGATACAGGCCCTTTGGAGTACATGGGAGCCTGCGATTCGTCAGCGATGCGTACAACAGGGACAGGATGTGATGATGTTTCCGCTGAGCCCCGAGCAGGTGGAGTCCATTAGTACGATCCGTTTTGAACCGGATGGCGGAAATCCGGTTGATTATACAAGGTTATTCCTTGGCCTTGGCGCAGTGGAGCTATAGGTAGCCGGGCTGATTATAGAGCTTAAGGAGGGGTACGGATTTAAGTAATCACTGATTTAACTGATCGCAGCTCCCGATCATTCCCCTGCCAGCAGGAAAGCCCCGAAACATACCATAAGAACCCCACCAACCAGATGAAGCACGAGATCCAGAATCCTCGTACGTTTCTGATCTTCGAAGAAACGTGATATACCGCACCGGAAGAATTCCTTCATCGAGTAGCCTTCGGTCATCAGGCGCATCCTGAAACATCTTGATCTCAGGGAGGATCCCAGACCTCCACCCGAACCCCTGGAGCTGGTCTGCGAACCTTGTGCAGACTACGTTCCCTGGAAGGATGATGTCCCTGAGATAGAGGTTGGGTAATAATTCAGGGATCCAACTTAAGGGGGGACGTACATCTATATACCAAGTCTCCAGTGCACATCTGACGGCAACAATGTTGACTGGGAATAATTCAGCTGGTATAGGTCGGTTTCAGGCAGAAATTGGAAGTTTATTGGGACGAATGGGCTGCTTTGCGAGCAGGTCATGAGATTGTGGAAAATCCACTGTCCTATTGCTCGCGGTGATAGATTCTGGACTTAGGTTCTGGCAAGGGGTTGACATCCGTCTATCTCCCCAACGAATTAGATTCAGATGTCATTGCCTGAGTATATGGGGTTCATTAAGGTTGTTGCGTAAAGAAAAGGCGAACCTGATGATCATGCATTGTTTATTAGTCCGGGATGTGCTCTGGAAAATCTTATCATTACAGCAAACCACATTGGCTATAGTGCAAAAGTTGAATATTATCCACCGAATGAAGCAAAATTAATCATAAACGAATTAATTGAATTGTGTCAATGAATTAAAGAACTAATCACAATGAAAACAGATCAAAGTATGCACGAGAAGAAATTGACAATAAATGAAAACACCTTCCGATTACTATTTGAGCGCTCACCCGATGCTATGCTTTTATTAGACGGAGATGTATTTGTCGACTGTAATCCGGCGGCTATAAAGATGTTTGGTTGTTCCGATAAAAAGCAATTGTTAAGCCTTCATCCTTCCGACATCTCTCCTGAAAAACAGCCAGATGGTCGTCTCTCTCACGAGCAAGAAAAGGAGCTTGTTGCTAAAACAATTGAGCAGGGCAGCAATCGGTTTGAGTGGCTGCATCAGCGGATAAATGGAGATGTCTTCCCTGCCGAAGTGTTGCTTACGAGTATCTCTACTCAGCGAAAGAAACTAATTCACGTGGTATTAAGAGATATTAGCGAGCTAAAGAAGCTGGAAAACGCACTCCGCGATTCGGAAAAAAAATATAAATTTCTCTTTGAAAAAAGTACTGTTCTTAATTGTATAACGGATATGAATGGTATCATTACAGAAATTAATAGCAAATTTTTAGAAATATTGGGTTATTCAAGAAATGAAGTTATCGGCAGGAATATCATCGATTTTGTGGTTGCGGAACAAAGGGAAAAAGCTGCTGAACAATTAGCAAAAGATTTTAAGGGAGAAAAATCACCGGAGATGGATGTTGATATGCTGGCAAAAGATGGATCGAATCGTACGATATTATGTTCACGTGGACCCGCGTTATTATATGAGGGCGATGCACCTGCCGGCTTTCTTCTTATCACCGTGATAGACATTACTGATCGTAAACGCGCCGAAGATGCTCTTAAAATGGCGCTTTCTGAAGTGGTGAGGTTGAAAAATCAGCTTGAGAAAGAAAATTTATATTTGCAAGATGAGATTAAACTAACTCATAATTTCGAAGAGATCATCGGTAAAAGTGAAGCCATTAAAAATATTTTGGGCAAAGTAGAACAGGTGGCGGCTACCGATTCCACGGTGTTAATTCTTGGAGAAACCGGAACCGGCAAGGAGCTGATTGCCCGTGCGGTTCATAATATCAGCGGACGCAGTGACCGCCCACTGGTCAAAGTCAATTGTGCGGCTTTGCCGGCGAATATTATCGAAAGCGAACTATTTGGTCATGAAAAAGGCGCCTTTACCGGAGCGTACGCGCGTAAAATCGGACGTTTTGAATTGGCAAACCGGGGTACAATTTTCCTTGATGAAATTGGCGATTTAGCCCTGGATCTACAGGTCAAGCTGTTACGCGTTCTACAGGACGGTGAATTTGAGCGGCTTGGCAATCCCAATACGATTAAGGTTGACATTCGAATCATTGCCGCCACAAATCGTGATCTGGAAAAAGCAATGGAAAATAGTACATTCCGTGAAGACCTTTACTATCGGCTGAATGTCTTTCCTATTAAGATGCCTTCGCTTCGGGAACGTAAAGATGATATCCCTTTTTTAGTAAACCACTTTCTCAAAAAATACTGCAAAAAGATCGGGCGAAAGATAGAAATCATTCCGCAAAGGGTGATGGATGGACTGCTGACTTATGACTGGCCTGGTAATATCCGCGAATTGGAGAATATTATTGAACGTGCTGTAATTGTTTGCCACGGGAAACGACTTGAAGCGGGAGATTGGCTGCCACAGAAATGGATGCCTGCTGGCGCATCCAATATTACCATTCTAAAAGAGGTGGAAAGAGCGCATATTCTAAAAGTATTGGAATCAACCCGTTGGCAAGTCAGTGGAGAAAAGGGCGCCGCTGAGATTTTGGGTCTTAATCAAAATACTCTTGTATCGAGAATGAAGAAGTTGAATATTAATCGCTAACCATCAGCTTTTGATATATCAAACATTTTTTGAAATATCAAGAAATAACTTAGTGCTTTAAAAGTATTATAAGTGTTAAGAATGCTTGCTTAAGTATAGTAATATAAGCCGTTTGGATTATGATCCGAGCGGCTTTTTCTGTTTTGGCAAAAATCATGCAATGTGTAGAGATAGTTGACAATTATAATTCAAAAGCCTTCTGGGGAAATGACTATGAAAGAAAACACGATTTACATTTTGACTAACGAAAATTTTCACAAAGAAATCTTGAGTACCAAGCAACCGGTACTTGTTGAATTCTCAACGGATTGGTGTGGAATGTCCCACATTATCACCCCTATCATAAAAGATATGGCTGTAAAATTTAAGGAGGATATAAAATTCTGCAAAATAGATATTGAGGATTATGAAGAAACAGCCAAACAGTACGGCGTACGACGTATTCCGACAATACTACTATTTGAGAACGGGAAAGTAGTGGATTTTATTGTAGGAGCTGTATCGAGAGAAGTTCTTGTTAAAAAATTGGCATTACTCATCCACAAAAGAAAGGATTGATCATGAAACATGTTCAAACTGCACTCATCGGTCTCGTTGTTCTACTTACCTCTCAATCGGTGGAGGCCCAGAACTGCTGGAGCCTGGAGATCCGCAGCGGTGTTGCAGTCGCCACGCAGGATCTGGGCGACGCGGATCTCAGTACCGGATTCGGCTTCGAGGGAACCATAGCTTATCGCTTCATGCCGCACCTGGCGGCCTACTGTGGGTGGGACTGGTACCACTTCTCCGCAGATCAGTCTTTCGCAGGGGCGGACGTAGATGTGGAAGAAACCGGGTACGTCCTCGGCCTGCAATTCGTTCATCCCCTCGGAGAGTCATCGCTCGCCTACTTCATCCGGGCCGGAAGTATGCTTAACCACATCGAAATCGAGAACGATGAAGGGGACATCGTAGCCGACTCCAAGCAAGGACTGGGCTGGGAAGTCGGCGCCGGGATGGTATTCTCTCTCGATGACTGCTGGAATCTGGCGCCAGGCATCCGGTATCGGTCCCTGTCACGGGACATTGAGATCGGAGCTGCCAGTACGCCTGTGGACCTGACCTATCTTGCGGTTGAGATTGGCTTATCAAGGTCGTTCTGAACGGAGCAGAAAATGGGAAGCCGGGAGCGTTCCACGCTTCCGGCACGCTCCCGGCAGAAGGAGTACC
>CBDVBK010000028.1:0-42393 GCA_965372215.1 uncultured bacterium
ATCTTACTGCAGAATAAGCTTCTTATGACTGTACATAATATCATCAATCCCGTTATCCCCTTCTATACCAATCTTACTGCAGAATAAGCTTCTTATGACTGTACATAATATCATCAATCCCGTTAACCTTCTAAACAAGATACGGGGACATGCAATTATTCATGCATGCCCCCGTCGTACGCAATATCTAACAGAGCTGTATCAGTGTCTTATATCTTGCGCTTCGTCCAATCGTGCAAGCTGATAGAACATGAAATCCGTTGTGTCCTGAGATATTTCAAGGGCTGAATTCAGATATTCCCGTGAAGTTTCAAAATCATTGTATCTGTAGAATATTCGAGAAAGTCCGTAACGGGATTCCCAGGCAAGCTGTGAGTGTTCATCAGTATTATCGAGAATTTCAATGAAAAGTTCCTGAGCAATGATAAGGTCGTTCTCTGCACCTCTGTTTTCAAGAGCAATTGCCAGGTGTAAACGGGCGGAATTCTCTATATCACCACCGGGATCAGAAGCAATGAATGATTGCAGGGCTGGAATCACTTCACTTTCCATACTGAGTATTATGCCGATTTTAGCGGCAAGAATCGCTGATCTCTTTCCTGAAATTCTTCCAGGGTATGCTCTGAAATTGTTGCCGGCAATCTGTCGTGCGGTTTGAAGTTGTCCCATTGCCATTTCAAACTGACCATAACGGAAACTGTTCATTCCCATATCATATAGCTGTCCTGCGAGATAATACTGTGCAGAAGCTTCATATGCTTGTCTATCAGCGTTTTGTGAAACCGACTGAACTACAAGAACAATCACCACAAGGATTGCAGCGCCGATAATGAATTGCTTGATGTGATCCTGCAGATAATTAATGCTATTCATTATGGCATCATTTATGGGATCTTTCTTCAGCTCTGTTTTTGTTAATCTTCTTCTTGTTCTATGCGCCATTATTTTGCTCGCTTTCAGATCTTTTAAGCAGGTTCTTCTTAATTCCCTGGAATATAGTAAGAACCTGTTGCTTCATGCTATCAAGTCCCCCCGAGTTATTTACAACCTTGTCAGCAAAGGTTAACTTATTTTCTATTGGAAGTTGCATTTCCCAACGCTTCGCCGCATCTTTTAGTGATATGTTATCTCTTGCTGCAACACGACTTATACATCTATCCTCTGAATCCTGTATTACAATCAGATAATCAAGCAATTCATGAATTCCAAGCTCACATATGAGCGCTCCCTCAAGAACCCATATCCCTTTCTGTTTTCTGAGAATTCGAGCGGAGTGCACAGCCCACCTGATAATTCTTGGATGAAGAACTGAATTCAATCTCTCATAAGCTTTTGTATCATTGAGTACGACCTTTCTCAACTCAGCTCTTATGCTCTCTCCATTCAGATGATTGAATTCAGCTCTTGAAAAAGCATCAGCCAGTTCGGAAATAACATATTTGCGGTTGAGCAGCCTGTGACCGATATGATCAAGCGAACATATTCCTGAGCATTCATTAATAATGTACTTTGCAGCTGTAGTCTGACCACATCCGCTGTTACCGGTTATGCCTATAAGATATCCATTGTTACTATCCTTCATACTATCTTGTATCCCAGCAGATATTATCATTCCTTATTCTCATCAAAACCAATTCCCCCTCCCTGCTGCCTTCAGGAGTTAGTACCGGTATATAGTTATCGGTCATACCTATAAGCCTTCCTGAAATATCATCACGTCTGGCTTCGACCAGAGCAAGAACATTATTCCCCAACTGAGTGTTTCTGAACTTGCGTTTGATTTCATCAGAAAACGATCTGAGGAGAACAGCTCTTTCCGTAATTGTCTCGGTATGTATCATATCCTCTGTATATGAAGCAGCTGGAGTTCCGGGTCTTGCGGAAAACGGAAATACATGAAGATAGGTTACTGCGGGATGCGATACGAGGTCAACAGTGTCCTGAAAATCTTTTGAAGTCTCTCCCGGAAATCCGACAATGATATCCGCACCAAGAGCAAGCCCTGGAAACAGCTCCATACACTTATCGAGAAGCCCGATAATATCCTGTTTTGAATACATTCTTCCCATTCGCCTGAGAATTTTATCTGATCCGCTCTGAATTGGTATATGCATATGCCTGCAGACACCTGGCAAGGCAATACCCTCAAGCATGTTACTTGATAACCCAATTGGTTCCATAGAACTCAATCGAACACGGAACCCTCCGATATAAAGGAGATCACGCACCAGCCCTATCAGGTCATAATCATCTCCGTATAAGTCATGGCCGTACCTGATAAGATCCACTCCTGTAAGCAGAATTTCTTTGAACCCTGCATTCGCTAGTTTCCCTGCCTGAGACAGTACCAGTTCTCTGGGCTGACTTCTGGATCGCCCTCGCGCGGCAGGTACTATGCAGTAAGAACAGTGGTTATCACAACCGTCCTGAACTTTGAGAAAAGCTCTTGTTCTAGATATTACTTCTGGAGCATTGACCGGAAACAGAGCACCGGAAGGGATATCGGACCTGTTGCTATCGGGAGAATATTCAATATCGAGAATAGCAGCAATTGTCTCAACGAGATGTCTCTTCTCGGTATTTGGCACGATAACAGCATTCTGATTATCGAATTCATCCGGCGCGACCTGAGCTACGCACCCGGTTACGATCACAACTGCGTCTGTTCTTCTTCTGAAATACCTTACTGCCTTTCGAGATCGGGCAGTACTTCTTCCTGTAACAGCACAGGAATTAACGAGTATAAGTGAAGCATCTTCCGGTTCGTCAACTCTTTCAATATCACAGTTGAGCCTGAACTCCTCAAGGAGCGCTTCAGTTTCATACGCGTTCAAGCGACATCCGAGCGTATGACCGTAAATAGTGTGTTTTTTATTCATTATTATGCGGGAGAGAGTTGTCCTCCCTCCCGCTCTCTTCTGTCAGGAAGGAAACTCAGCCCTTTTTGACTTCATCATCATCTTTCGGACTATCATCGTCTTCACCTTTTTCAGTGGCTTCCTCTTCGATTTTCTCCAGTGGTTCTTCAGCCTTTTCTTCAATTATTTTTTCAGTTTCTTTTTCAGATTCTTTTTCAGTTTCTTTTTCAGTTTCTTTTTCAGTTTCTTTTTCAGATTCTTTTTCAGATTCTTTTTCAGATTCTTCTTCAGCTTTTTCTTCAGAAGCTTCCTCAATAATATCTTCTGCTGCTTCTAAAGTGTCTTCTGAGCTCTCAAGAGCTTCGCCGGTTTCGGTAGCAACAGCAGTTTCCAGTTCGGCAACTTCCTCACCGGTTTCTTCCTTGGTCTCATCCGGATACTCATCATGTTCAACTTCTGAAGTTTCTGATTCGACAACAGTAACCTCCAGTTTTTCTCTGCCTTCAAGCTTCTCTCTGAAAGCACTCAGTTCTTCCATTGGTCTTCCATTGAAATAGCTCCGAACGCTGAGAACGATTCTTCTGCTGGTTGGCTCAAGCTCAATGATCCTGAGAGGAAGCTCATCACCGATACGAATGACATCTGAAGGGTCTTCGAGGTTTTCCCATCCAAGCTGACTCTGTGGTACGAATCCTTCAATGTAATCATCAAGGCGCACAACGACTCCTCTGTCCAGAAGCTGTACAACCTCGCCTTTTGCATCCTTGCCGACCGGGTAGCGCTCCTCCATCGAGTTCCACGGATTATCCTGAGTCTGTTTCAGACCAAGTGATATGCGATTGTTCTCAGTGTCGATGTTCAGCACAACTACTTTCAGAACATCACCTTTTGAAAGAATATCGGAAGGATGATTGATCCTTCTTGTCCAGCTCATATCACTGATATGAACAAGACCGTCAATTCCATCCTCTATTTCGACAAAAGCACCGAATGATGTCAGATTTCGGATTTTTCCCTCAATTTCAGTGCCAACAGGATAACGTTCATCTATTGTGTCCCATGGATTATCAAGAGTCTGCTTGAGTCCGAGTGAAATCTTTTTCTCCTCTTCATCTACACTGAGAATCATAACTTCTATTTCATCTCCAACGGTAAGAACTCTGGATGGATGTCTGATATGCTTCGTCCATGACATCTCGGAGATGTGCACAAGCCCTTCAACACCGGGCTCCAATTCAACAAATGCTCCGTAATCGGTAATACTGGCAACTTTACCCATAATTATAGAATCAACAGGAAATCTCTCATGGACTCCCTCCCATGGGAATGGCTGCAACTGTTTGAGTCCCAAAGAGATCCTTTCACGTTCCTTATCGAATTTCAATATTTTAACTTCGATCTCATCTCCAATTGCCAGAAGATGTGAAGGGTGACGAATTCTTCCCCAGCTCATATCCGTGATATGAAGAAGTCCGTCTATTCCTCCAAGATCAACAAATGCTCCGAAATCCGTGATGTTCTTGACGATTCCAACGCGAACCTGATCTTCTTCAAGCTCTTTGATGAGAGTGTCTTTCTGTTCAGCTCGTGCTTCTTCCAGAACCTGTCTTCTGCTTACAACAATATTCCTGCGACGCTTATTGAGTTTGATTACCCGGAAATTGTAATCATTACCCATGAAGTTCTCGAGATTCGGAACCTGTCTTAAAGCAACCTGTGATCCCGGCAGGAAAGCTTCAACACCCATGATTCGAACCTTAAGACCTCCTTTGATCCTTCGAACAACGGTTCCCATGATCTCGGACCCTGTATCGTAAGCTTCCTTTATATCCTTCCAGACCATGTGGAAGTGCGCCTTTTCCTTCGAAACGGAAACCCTTCCATCCTGATCCTCGAGTGATTCTATAAGGACATCAACAGATTGCCCAGGGATAATCTCTTCATCCTTACCGAATTCACTTATCGGAATAATACCTTCACTTTTGTAGTTGATATCAACGATTACTTCTTTTCCCACTCTTCTGAGCAGTTTTCCACTAACAATAGCCCCCGGTTTGATATTTCGAGAGCCTATGTTTTCCTCGTACTTTTTTTCCATCTCCTCGCGCTCATCCAGGGAGTAGTCCTGCCCCTCAATGGCCTCTATCTCCGCGGAAGTGAGACCTACGATAAGTTCTTCTTTACCTGTCACTTTAATCCTTTCATTTGTTCCATATTATTATAACCATTTACATATAATTTTGCACTAATACCTGTTTCAGCTATAGCGGACATCACCTTCTCCGCAACAGCTTTCGCTCCATATTTCTTTCTGATAGTCATTATCCTTCTGCTGGGAATCAGCTTCCCGAAATGTATGCTGAATGGATTCCCGGTTCTTAACATCGCCTTTCCTGGATGGTCAGTTCCCCAGATGAACGCTGGAAGAATGGGAACCCTGGAAACCGATGCTATCAGGCTTATGCCAGCCTTTCCAGGAAGAAGCCTGCCATCTCTGCTTCTTGTTCCCTCCGGAAATATAACGACTGCTATCCCATTCTTTAAATGATCTACTGCCGATCTGATAGCATTTGTATCCACTCCTGATCTGTTTACAGGAATAGTATTGAGCTTCTTAAAAATAAAATCACTAAATCTTTTTCTGAACAATTCATTTTTTGCCATGAAAGCAATTTGCCTGGGAATCGCAAAACCAAGAACAGGCGGATCCATTTCGGAGATATGATTGCAGGCAATAATCACTCCGCCTTTCCGGGGTACTCTCTCAGAGTGATGAACAGAGAATCCAAAAAGCAATCGAGAAACCAGGCCTCCGTAGTACTGGATGCGAATGAGGACTGATTCTTTCATTATATCACACTCATTCGTTCTCTGAAAAGTTCTATAACAGTAGATACCTGCTCTGTTATGGTCATAAGGGTTGAATCAAGTATGTATGCTCCGGGTGCAATTCTGAGAGGACTGTCCGATCGGTTTCTGTCTCTGTGATCTCTTGTAAGCTGGGAACGCAGCAGTTCTCCATAATTGGCTTCATTCCCCATAAGACGCAACTCTCTCCATCTCCTTAAAACACGGATGGCAACATCAGCAATTACATATATCTTCAGATCAGCATCCGGAAACACCACTGTTCCCATATCTCTGCCTTCAGCTACAGTATTATGAGCTTTGCCGAATTTCTGCTGAAGGATTACCATTTCTCTGCGTACGGCAGATTTGGAGGACACTATACTTGCTGCGTCGCCTATCTCAGGAGTTCTTATTAAGGTTGAAACATCCTCGTCATCAATAAACACAGCTCCGCTGCGTATATCAATGGAATGATTACGGAGGTTTTCAGTGAGGAGAATAGAATCGTAAAGCGGTATTGAATTTCGTATGAATAGAAGAGCTGAAGCCCTATACATGGCTCCGGTATCAAGATATGAATAACCAAGCACATCAGCCACCAGGCGAGCGGTAGTGCTCTTCCCGGAAGCGGCCGGTCCGTCAATTGCAATTACACTAGTCAGGCAAAGTCACACCCTTTCGTTCAAGATGGCTGCAAATATCAGAATAATTGTATGATACGTCAAGAGAGAGTTAATTGAAGAGAGCTAACAAAGATCAACGGCTGCCTTCAGCTTTTTGAGTTCTTCGGCACGCAGTATCCGCCATGAGCCCCGTTCCAGTCCGTTCAGGGTTACAGGACCGTATCGAATTCGCTCCAGTCTCGAAAGATCAAGCCGGCTTTTCTCCGCAAGGCGTCTCACTTCTTTGTTCCTGCCTGTATGCAGTACAATATTGATGTTCTTACTTCCAGTGATCTTCACCGACACAGGATTCGAAAATTCACCTCGGCCCAGATATGTGCCTTTTCTCAGTTTCTTAATGGTCTCAGGCGAAGGAGGAACTTTCAGCAGTAATCTGTACTCACGCTCAACCTGCCATGATGGATGGGTTAATCTATGGACAAGCTCACCGTCATTACTAAGAAGCAGCAAACCACCGGTGTTGATATCAAGTCTCCCGACTGGAACAGTTCCTGGCGGCAGTCCTTTGATCAGTTGTAAAATAGATCTCTCAGTTCCAGGAGATAAAGTAGTCTCATAACCACAGGGTTTATTAAGAACAGCAGTCACAAATGCCAGAGGCTTCACTCTTCTTCCATGACACATAACTCTGTCAGCAGGTGAAACCTTGAATCCTGGAATTGTGATAATTTCACTATTGACGGATACAAGGCCGTTCTGAATCAACTCGTCACATTTCCGCCGCGCCGCAATACCGGATCGTGCAAGATATCTGTTAAGCCTGAAACTATTCTTCGTCTGAGTCACCGAACAAATCCTTTTCTTCCATTTCAGAAGAACTCATACACAGTAGTTCAGCGATTTCTTCAGATCTTGGCAGATGGTCAAGATCCGTCAGGCCGAAATACTCAAGAAACACCCTGGTTGTTGAATACAGCAGTGGTCTTCCCGGAGTCTCCATCCTGCCTGATATCCTTATCATGTCTCTTTCCAGGAGTGTTCTTATAGCACTGTCACAATTCACCCCTCTTACGGATTCTATCGCCATTCTCGTACACGGTTGACTGTATGCGATAACAGCAAGCGTTTCAAGCGCTGCTCTGGAAAGCTTCCCCGGTTTCCGACCTTCGAATAGCTGAGATACTATCGATCCGAAGTCTTTATCTGTGGCAAGCCTGTATCCACCAGCGATTTCGATTATTATCAATGCGTGCTGCTGATCGAGGAATGCTTTGTTGAGCCTGTCCAGTGCCTGATGGACTGAATCCTCACCACTTCCGGTATATTCACACAGTTTATCAATACTCAATGGGGCATCTGAAGCGAAGATCAGAGCTTCAACTTCCCTGGCCAGTCTGTCAAGAATCAACACTCCACCTTTCAGTACGTTTTAGTTCGATTTCCGCGAATGGATATGCCTGATGAAAGGAAATCCACCCTCTTCTGATAAGTTCCAGGATGGTAATAAAATATGATACGATTTTCGATCTGGATGGTTGAAGGCCTACAACTGATCTGAAAGATATCAGATCACCGGTAATAAATATCTTATCAAGAGTCTGTATGCACTCCGTTATAGTCAGCAGTTTTCGCTGGATTCTCTGTGCGGGCAGTTCAATCTCGCCTTCTGAAAGGTTATCAAGAGCTCTCAGAAGATCCAATAAGGATGTCTGCCCCGGTTCGATAGAGGTATTATCGATCGACCATCTGTCACGTTCTCCAGGGGATGTGTAAATATCAGTCCAGGTTTCTTCGCTTCTGTGAAGTTCTTTTGCGATTTCGCGAAATGTCCGGTAGAGAATAAGTTGACGTCTTAGTTCTGCTCCAGGATCTTCTTCCTCCTCTCCTTCGATTCTGTGAATCGGAAGGAGAGATTTGCTTTTCATCCTGATTAGAGTAGCTGCCATAACCAGATACTCACTTGCAATGTCGAGATCCAATTCATGAGCTTCTCTGATATATTCAAGATACTGATCCGCTACATGAGCCATGGGTATATCGTAGATATCTATTTCGTCTCTTCGAATAAGATAGAGCAGAAGGTCAAGCGGCCCTTCAAACGATTCGATCTGTATACGGCAACTGTTGCTCAGCATAGGATTTGATTAGCAGACATATCCGAATTCAATCAGATCACTCTGATTGCCGGGCCAGGATTCTCTGACTTTAACCCAGAGATCAAGATACATTGGTCGCTCAAGAATCTTTGAGGCTCCCTCTGCAGCTATATCGGCTATGTTCTGAAGCATCGCTCCTTTTCTGCCGATAACCACACCTTTATTCGAATGCTTCGCAACATGAAGATTAGCTCTGACATATCTTTTTTCATCACGTATAGAAAACTCTTCAATCTGCACTGCCGTAGAAGTAGCAACATCAGAAGGAAGAACACTGAAAAGGCTGATCCTGATCTGTTCGCTTACAAGGAATCTCTCCGAGTGAAGGGAGGCGCACCCGTCGGGAAACAGTCTACCGCGAGCAGGAATGTAGCCTGCAATAACTTTCCGCAGTCTGTATGTGCTTTCCAGGCATGGTGGGCAGACAGGTACGATTTCCTGAAAACTGCCGAACATGGCGATCTGATTAGTGAAAGCACCATGGAGATTTCTTGGAAAATAATCAATGAATGTTGGAACAACAATTAACGGAATAGGGACTATTTCGTCAATGAACTCCCTTATTCGGTTTGATTTCAACTGAGAAGACATATCTGTAGAATTGATTGTCAGGCAGATAACATCCATCCCACTGAAGAATTCTGCATCATCAAATACTTCAATCGGTGGAGTGTCAAAAAAACACATCTGAGTATCATCATTCATATATATACTGGAGATCGGAACCCTGGTTGTTCCTTTGTGCCCGTGTGATGGTGAAATGTTTCTTCCGGTAAGAGCGTTGAGCAGGGTCGATTTACCTGAATTCGTCAGACCACCTATCGCGACATATCCTGCTCTGATTTCAGAATCGGACTTCACTGATCTGTAACCTCTGTTTCTGGAATTATCTCTGGAGATAATTCCTCTATCTTTTCTTCTATCTCAGGAGTTCCGGTAATAGCAACAAAATCACCGGATGAATTACCATAATACAGAATGGAATTTACGAGCAGAGGAGCTGTTCCGGAATAACCATTCATCTCCAGAGAATCAAGTTTTGCTCCGGTGTTCAGGTCAAGCAAGTGCAAACGCTGATCGTCACAGGGAACGTATATACAATTATCTCCTGCAATGGGCGGCAACTGCAGCCAATTCTCGAAATTCTGCTCCCATAGAAGGTTCCCGGTTGATGAATTCAATGCAACAAGTCTTCCGTCGTTAGTTCCTATTAGAACGATATTATTCTCTGTAATAACCGGTTTTGCAAGAACACATCTCGCGGAATTATCCACGATATCAGTTTCCCAGAGCAAATCACCTCCGGTTATTGTCAGCTTTCTTACTGAACCATCAGAGAAACCTGCATATATGCCGGTACTATCAGCAGATGGAGAAGATGCCTGCATTCCGTAATCTTTTATCCACAGTCTGTTGCCTTCAATGTCAAATACAGCGATCTTCCCTGTCTCCGATGAAAATACCGCAAGAGAATCGATAATTGCAGGACCAAGCACTGTCCCGCCTATTTCGCTGTCCCAGAGAAGTTCACCGTCTCCTGCGCGAAGGGCGCATATCTTACCCATTGAGTTCCCGGATAGTATCAGGGAATCGGCAAGTATGGCAACGCTGCAGAAGACATGATAACCAAGTCCTGTTGACCAGCATTTACTGCCGGACATTCTGTCCAGTGCATAGATAATTCCATCCTGACCCCCGAAATATACAGAAGTAGAATCAACCGCAGGTTCTCCACAAATTCCACAGGATGTGCTGAATGACCAGAGTATAGACCCATTCAGAGCATCAACCGCTCTTAGAAGTCCATCGTTACATCCGAAATACAATATGTTTTCGCAGAAAGCCGGAGAGGAGAAGAACTCCCTTCCACCGTTTGACCGTATACGCCATACTGTATCAAATGGCGCAAATATATCCGGCCCCCATGCTGCATTACCATGTGAATACCCTCTTGCCTGCAGCCATAGATCAGGAAGTTCAGTTGCAAGACCCACAGTATCAGCGGAAAGCAGGCTGTCAATCTGTGTTGAATCACCGGGAAGGACCTGCAATACTTCATCGGGTTTCACGTTGCCGCCTGTCGAATAAAAAACAGTTGAAAACAGAAATAGTATGATCAGAGTTAAAATCAGAGAGATTCCGATAATCATATTCTGTTTATTACCATGATTCTCAATAATATGAGTATCATTTTCAGTATGAATATGCGATTCAAATATCAATGCAAACCTCTCAGTATATGATTACCGGAGCACCGACAGGAAGTGCTCTATACAAAGCTTCAAGATCAGCGCTGCCCATTCTGATGCATCCATGGCTTATATTTCTGCCTCTGCCGACACCATAGTGAATCAGAATTCCTCCACCAAGATCAATCTTGTACTCACCCAGCACGCCGGGTACTTTCTGAACCCAGATTCTCTCCTCTGCTGAAAGAGAATCACGATAATATACTATCTGATCATCCCAGGATAATGTATCTGGTATGACGACATACTCATCAGGCTCCGGTGGAGTAAGATTCATTTCCTGCCAGTACCAGTCCGGCCTGTACCAGTATGGATTCTCCCCTATTTTTACAACATATCGAAGACCTCTTGGTGTGCTGAAATTCCATACTGCTCCTGAATAATTGCTTGTCCAGCCTTTTCCGGTTCCGCAGTAACCGGATCTTATCAGAATATCCTCCCCGTTGCCAAAACTAAGTCTTAAATGAAACCTGTTCTGTCCTGTATCGATAAGAAGGTAGTGTCCATAGTAACTGTTCCTCAGTTCATTTTCTCTTATTCTGGCTTGCAGGGAGTCTATATTCAGCATGAGTTCATTAAGGATATCTTCTCTTTTCAGAAGAAAAGAGTTCACATCCGCCAGTGTATCCCGCTCAGAACTCACGCACTGGAGCTCGTTATCAGTGAGATGAAATTCGTACTGTACCACCTGCAATCTCCTGGAAAGGTGATCGGCACTTATAAGACTGACTGCGAATCCGACTATCAGCACTCCTGAAAGCGACAGCAGAGCAGTTTTCAGTGAATTCATCCAGTTCATTTCAGATAACCGGATCGGAAACAAGAGTTCTGGTTGTTGGCCATGAAGCTCTGCTGCCCCTTATATCAATATGAACAAAAGGTCCATGAGTTGAAATCCACCTGTAAGCTGAAACGCCACCTGTGACAACATCACCCTCAGTTTCTAGAATACGGACTATTTCGACAAGATACTCACAGTCGTATACATCAACACGCTTGTTACGATCAATGTCATCCATGAGGTTGTTGGAAGGCCAGCTCTCAATCCAGATATCAGCAGCCTGTCCGTAAAGATGAAAACTCTCTGTAGTTTCGTTGCCTATTGAAGCATTGTATTCCGGGGTTCTGAATCCACTGATGTTATGTATGTCTGAAGCCTGTGGATAGACTTCCTTAACCGCAGCAAGCACCGCCTCAAGCTTATCAGCCAATCTTAGATCGAAAGCCATGTACTGAGGGTAATTGCCTTCAACATGACAGAGAAACTGTCCGATTGTAAGATGTGTAGATATTCTGGCGCCTGATGTTCCCGGTGTAAGCTCTATGAAATAGTCGGGATTGCTTTCACCGGAATTGCCGTCACCATAGCTTCCAATAGGAAAGGAATTCAGCGTTGTTGTTCTCCACCTGCATGATTCCACAGGGACTATAATCGTATACTTTTCAGTAAAACTGTCACAGCTTAGATCAATGTAATAGATTCCGTGGCTTCTAGGAGCTCTCCAGCCGAAAGTATCACCCTCTCCCCTTGCGGGTTCACCGATTGAAGCATACCAGCTCGCGTTCTCATCGGATGATGAAATCGTGACAGAATCGCCGGGCATGACTACGAATGCAAGCCGGTCTGGAGGAAGATGTCTTCCATTTACATTCAGCCCGAGTAAAGGGGAAACCGGAGATGGATCATCAGATGTGGAAAACAGCATCATCCATATTATCAGCCAGTGCACTTCATTATCCTTCCGGTGTATTCTTCAGTCTTATTGAAATCATTTACTTTTCTTTCCTTAATATACGTCTTCCATCTGCCGCGAGAACTCCCGAGCAGTATAGTTTGACAGCTTTGGAATAAGCAATATGCTCCTGCTTGAGTATTCGAGCGGCAAGCCTGTCTTCTGTATCATCATCCTTCACCGGTACGGTTCTCTGAAGAATCACTGAACCTGTGTCGGTTCCAGAATCGACATAATGAACCGTGCATCCGGATACTTTTACTCCATAATCCAGAGCCTGTCTCTGGGAATTAAGTCCTGGAAATGAAGGCAGCAGCGAAGGGTGAATATTCATTATTCTTCCTGCATATGCTTCAAGAACAGGACCTTTCAGAATTCTCATGAGGCCTGCGAGACAGACAAGCTCTATTCCTCTGTCAATCATGAGGTCTGCCCATTGCTTCTCTTCATCCAGTCCGAACCTTGTGCGATAATTGCCTGGATACATATACAGAGCCTCAACGCCAAGGTCCGGCGCTCTATTCAGAACCGGTGCTTCCGGTCTGTCCGAAATGAGAAGCGTCACTCTTCCATAACCTGTATCACCTTTGCAGAGAGCTTCAAAATTGGATCCTCTTCCCGAGGCAAGAACAGCGATCATATGGATATCATTCAGATTATCCGATCCGTTCCGAACCATCAATCTCCATCCTCCTCTTCCCCGGCTCTTCTCGGCGGTTTCTCATTAAATATCCAGGTGATCCCAAAAGTATAACTGCGATAATCATCAAGTATATCTTCAATGGCAAAAATGAATACAAAATCCCTTAATGTAAACAACGATTTAAGATCCATAGTTCCACTGGTATGATTGTGAGCGTTCAGAAGATCCCAGGCCACACCCCCATGAATCCTTCCGGAAGCTCCCCATCTAACGGACGGCATGACCGTACCTGCGAATCTAAGGGTATCTGGTTTCAGTGATACTCCACTGTGAAGATACCCGGATTCTGTGGCTATAATGGTCTGTAAACCACCTTCAATACAATCAGAATCAATGCAAAGGTTCAATTCCGCGGGTCCTGCTCCCACAATTCCGATGAATGAAATATCTGAACCGGGAGATTGAACGGCTCCCGCCTGAACATCGAGGAAACCGAATCTGACAGTAAGTCCCGCTGTGCCGCCGAGAGAAAATTCATTCTGTGAATCTGTGATATCCGCTCTGAGTATTGATGTCATTCCTTGAAATGGAAACTCTATCCGCATATGCCCTTCAACCATCTGCATTTCATTATCTGAAAGGCTTCCTGCCGCACCGGTCTGGAACATAACCTCACCAAACTGAGTACTGTAAGAACCAAGAAGTTCCCATTGTCTTCCTCCAGCATTAAGATGAACAAATGAGAATCTTGTCATGAATTTCGCAGGATTCCATGAAGACCACATAGTATATCCATCTTCAGCAGTCTGCCATCCTCTCCCTCCCAGAATAATATCGCCCCGGCCAATTACATATCTCTGATTCTTCAGAGTATCTGCCCTTGAAAGGGAGATATCTATCAGTAAATCAGCTGGAAGGGGTCTTCTGAGATATGCAGTATACCTGTTCTGAAAGGAAGTGTTTTCCAAAAGACCTATACCGCTGGCATATGAACTGTCAGGGATATCAGAGGATTCAAAGTCAATTTCCCATTTTCCATTCCCCCACAAACCTGCTTCAAGAGGGCTTCGTATGGTTACCGATTCAAAGGATCCCCATCCCTCCAGGGGTTCGTGACCCCATATCACTACCGGAACACCGTCCCGCACCACTCGTGTATGCCATCCAAGCAATTCCGAGCATGTCCATGAATAGATCGACGAAGTTTCCATGATATCCTCAGGCGCTGGCCACATTACAGGCAGAGCAATCATGGAAACAAGGATAATTGCGCTCATCAGATGTTATATCCAGATCTATTCATTGCTTTGTATATCAGTACTTTACAGCGTTCAACTCCTGGTTGATCAAGAGGATTGATGTTAAGCGCGAGTCCGGTGAGTACAGTCGCTATTTCCAGGGCCATTAAAAGCTCTCCCAGTGAACGCGAATCAAGAGATTGCATCGCAAGATAGCTTACGGGAATGCCGACCTCTTCAAGCGCTTTTCCTGTAGCTTCCGCTTCCGCAAGACGAAGTTCATCCGGAGTTCGGCCTTCAAGGTATGCGATCGAAGGGTAATCTCCGAAGCCACCGGGAATCCGTACCGCATCACTGTCCCCCGGAACAGTTAGAATCGTTACTGTTTTATCCCGCGGTCCACCAGTGAACAGCTGCAGCAGTGAATGCTGATCAGCAGGTCCCCGGCAGGCTAAAGGTGTCTGACCTGAAAATACCTCATTCCCGGAAAGATCAATTCTCTTTCCAAGGCTTTCAGCCCATAGCTGAGAAAACCAAAGTGCTGTATCGTACAATCTGTCATCGTAGGGGAAGAATACATGAACCGGATATCTGTTGAAATTATGAAAGTATCCTGCCGCGATTCTCGCTGCTATGCTTTCTGAGCCATTCTCAAAATAGTCTTCAGTGATAGACCGAGCGCCTTGCATAAGAGACTTGATATCAATTCCGGCAAATGCTGCCGGAAACAATCCAACAGGACTGAGAACGCTGAATCTGCCACCGACGGATGGTGGCACCGGCAGTGAATTCCATGATCTGTCCTGTGCAAGTTTCCTCAGGTCACCCTTGCGGGGATCTGTTATAGCGATTACTCTGCTGTCCGCATCCCTGGATTCCAGAAGCCAACTGTACAACGTACAGAATATTGCCATAGTCTCAGCTGTACCACCGGATTTTGTAATAACGGCAAGAGCAGTTGAATCAGGATCACAGAGGGATACGAGCTTTTTCAGCATACGTGAATCAGGTGAGTCAACTACAGATACCCCGTGTTGGGATTTTTCCATTGCGCTCAGAAGGGCTCTCAGACCGAGCGATGATCCTCCGATTCCACACACGATCAGCCTGTCAGAAGATTTTTGTATATCATGGACAAGTTCAAGAGTATCAGAAAGAAGTGCGGTATCTTCCGGCAGTTCGATGAATCCGAGTTTTCCGTTTTCTATCCACTTGTTAAAACGCTTGTGAACGTCTTCAGGAAGTGGAATTTCATTAAAAGATGTTCTGTAATCAAGCATCGGTGTTCCTGTAGTCAAGAATTATCTCCATTCATCTCTCTGCCCAGGTGACAAGTTTCGAGCATATATGTTCATCCACCTGGATAATAATCAGTCCGTTGGCCATGATTCCAGACCTCAATACTGAAATCGTGTCATCTTCAGCAGTTATCAGATAGCTGTCCAGAGCATTTTCAAATACGGTTTCTCTGGGAACAGCTGCATACATTGAAAATTCATCTTCATTTCCCGATAGTACACCCGAATATACAGCCAGTTCATCTTGTTGTTCAATAAAGTTCATCGCTCCGGCATTCATCGGCCATCTTTCAATAATACAGCTATCAGGGGGGTATACAAAAAATACAGAACTGCTCTCAACGGATATTTCCGCCAGAACATCTCCTGACCTGATATTCTGCCCCTCACTGACGTTGATACTGACCATTATTCCATTAAGCGCTGACAGGAATACACTGTTTTCAAACAATGAAATGGAGTCAAGCAGCAGTGATAGACTGTCGACTCTTTCCAGAAGCATTGTATCCAAAGGAGTGGAGTGTAAAAGTGCGACAGCAACATCAAGCTCCATCGAAAGTCTTTCCAGCTCCACAACATGAAGTCCTTCAATCAGGAACATCAGAGTGTCACCTGCAGCAATGTCCTGTTCCACAATCGTATGCATATATGAAATAACTGCGGTCCCCTCTCCGAACCATCGAAGAGGCAAAGTATCAGGGGGAGCGGTCTTTACAGTAAATCCGGTAACAGTACTTACTTCAGCAAATACTGATTCACTCGTACCCGGTTCAGCCAGTTCTGCGGACTCATTCTGACCTCCGCAACCTGCGAGCATGATCAGAAACAACATCGTTATCCTCAGTTGCACTGGACAATCAGAAGAATGATTAGTACTTTTCACTGGTTCCATCTGCTCCACTTCGATAAACCCATTCAGGAAAGAAGAAATATGAAATCCTGGTTCCTTAGCTTCATTATACTGGTATCGGCAGCTGTCATGCTTTCAATACAGAGTTGCGGAGAAACCCGAACTTCTGGATTCTACGAGGGTCATTTAACGACTCAAACAACTTCACGTGATACAACCGTACAGGATACCCAAACAGTATACACAACATCACCACAACCCGATGATACGCTGCTCAACTGTACTTTTGACAATATTCTTTCGAAGCCTTTCGGTTCTTCCTGTTACTATGAAGTCTACCACGGATCCATGCATATCGACAACTCCGTGTTTAGAGATCCTGTTGTACTTCTGTCAACAGCAGGTCTTCTTGATAACGGTCTTGTCGAAGCACAGTTCGATCTTGTGGAAGCCGCGACTCATTGCATCGTGGGTCTCGTTCTTGGAGCCGAATCAACCGGAGACTTAATTCTGCTCGGAGCAAACTCCAGAGGCCAGTATACCATTCAGAGATGTATCAATGGACTCTGGCTTCCTGTTATGGGAATGGAAGCTTTCGAATCAAGCAGACTTTTACCATACAGCCTGCCCGGCATTGTAATATCAGCCCTTGTTCATGGCAACTACATAGATTTGAGAGTAAACGGTCAATTGATTCAGGTTGTGCGTACAACATTACCGGCTCTGGGCCAGGTTGGTGTCTTTGTTGATGGATATGTCAACGCGTCCCTTGACCGATTCACCGTAATTCCATCACAATGACAGGTCTTCTACTATCTCTACTGATTCTCTGGACACCAGAAACCGGTACGACCAGTATCCTTGAGCATTCTGATCCTGAAGAGCCTTTGAGCAATGCTTCAAGCGGTATACCTGTGCTGATGTACCACCATGTCACCGATCCGGTTGACGGATACTACGGTGTTTCGACTGAAAGGTTCCGATCAGATCTTGAGAAGCTCTGTGCTGCGGGATTCTACCTCATCACTCCATCAGACCTTGAAAACGGACTCATGCAGGTCCCTGCGGATCGCCGCCCGGTAATGCTTACACTGGATGATGGATGGCAGGACAATTTCACTTTCCTTGAAACTCATGGTTCAATCGAGATCGATCCACTATGCGTAATCGGCATTCTTGAACAATTCTGCGATCAGAATCCGGAATTTGGCCGAGGTGTTACATTTTTTATCTCCTGGGATAAGGTACCATTCGGGCAGGAGGAGTATATTTCCGAGAAATTCAACCTCCTGTTAGATATGGGTTATTCTATTGGTAATCATACAAATATGCATACAGATTTCATTACTCTTCCCCGTTCCAAATGGGATAGGGCAGTTTTGCTGCCCATGGAAAAATTCCACAAAAGACTCGGATTGAGAACTTCCGAAATCTTCGCAATGGCATATCCCGGAGGTAGATTTCCAAAGGATCAGGGCGGAGAGGAATATCTCTCAAACTTTCAATTTCAGAACAGACAGGCAGTGAGAATCGGATTTCTTGCCAACGGAAGCGTATCTTCCATGAATCGTCTCCTTGATTCACCTGAAGGTATATTCCGGATAGGCAGGCTTGATATGAGCCAGTACAGCATCCATAGGCTTCTGGGATGGAGAAATCTCATGACTGTGGGACCGAGAGACAATTTTCACGACCCGCTCCCTCCCCGCCTGCGTCAAATCTAGAATTTCGATACTATTTAATACTGTACCTTCTTGGGGGAGCTTTCCATTCGGGAGTAATTTCTGGATATCCAATACACAAAACGGCTGTCAGTCTTGTTCCCTTTGTATCGCTGGAGTGCCATGAGGGTATCAGTTGATAGAGTTTTTCAGCTATACCGTTCCATAATGTGCCATAACCCAGCGTAACCGCGTGATGCATGACTGTTGTGGCAGCGATAATACCGTCAGTACGCCCGGTGATATTGCTTCTTGGAACATGAAAAAACAGCACGACAGGAGCTCCCCGGAATATGATATCACTACCCTTTCTCAGTTTTTCAAGGTATGCCGACACCCCGGTCAGCTTTTCTGCCAGGAACGATATCCCGGTACAGTCAAGTATTCTCAATAACCTTTTTACCGGTCTGAGTAGTTCCCCCACCGCTTCAGTTCCGAGAACAACCCTGACGGTGATCTCCTGTTTATTTACGCCGGTGGGAGTTTGAGACAGCACAGATAGTAACTTGCATATCTCTTCTTCCGATGGGGTTATAGTCGAAAAATACCTTATTGAACGTCTTGCTTCTAGAAGCTTCAGATATTTCTCTGATGAGCAGATATCTTCAGGGTCGGGAACCTGGTCAAATCCGAAACAGTTTGCAGGACAGAAAACACCGCAATGACCGCAGGCAATACAATTATCGGTTTCAAAGAGTGGATATCCATCCAGCATTTCAACTGCGTCTGAAGGACATACTCTCTCACAGATTCCGCATCCGGTACATTTAGATTTATCAAATGACTTCTCAGGGAAGAATTTCAATATCAACCTCCTGAGTTATCAAGCCTGGCTGGACAATAACCACTCCCGGATATGTGCCATAAGGTTCCATTGAATCCCATGTTCCATCACCATCATTATCGACAAATGCAGCTACCGTATAGCGTCCGGCTGGTATTTCATCAACCAGGTACTGACCCGTTTGTACACTCGCGGATAATTCACTCGCATCGCTGCCTCCACCGGTTCTACATATCATAACCATAATGCCTGGAGCATCAGTACCTGAGATATATCCCTCGATTGAACCCGGTTCATCTCCCCAGGCAGTTGAGAATGACCATGGGAAAGAGGAGAGCAGAGTATCACCCCATGCAGTTGAAATTCCTTGAAGCAGCAGGAAGCGATACTGCTGTTCACCTATGAGCTGATGGTCGGGAATGAATTCAAAAGATCTTCCATCAATTCTATTTAATGTGCCTTCTATTAATGTACTGTCTGATACTCTGTTAAGCGTAAGTTTGTTCTTAAGTGAATCAATATCTACCCAGAAACTGAAAGATAAACTGTACGGCCCGGCAGGATTAATATTTTCGCCTCCCGGAGCAGGATAAAAGGATCGCAGTCTAAGACTGTCTGCGGGAAGTGAATCAGTCCCGAAGAACGTCATGGAGTCCGGCTGGGAAGGATTCATCATGAGATCGGAAATACCGGAGGTGTAGACTGTGATTTCCTCCGTCGGGATTTCATCAGTTTCGAG
Organism: uncultured bacterium; assembly: GCA_965372215.1. Classification (GTDB taxonomy): domain Bacteria; phylum Fermentibacterota; class Fermentibacteria; order Fermentibacterales; family JCC-6; genus Aegiribacteria. Next base: position 19,743 of record CBDVBK010000028.1, read on the forward strand.
AGTAATGCTATTTCCGGAAAAGCCGCCCTTCAGCCAGAAACCGTGCTGGTCTATGATACCGCCTGACGTGTCCTGCAGTGTCACCTGCCCTTTACTGAAAGATGTCAGTGATACTTCCTCATTGAACACGATCTGTAGATGATATCGATCCAGAGCTTCAACTTCGGTGATGATGGGACCTACTGTATCGATAACTGTCAGGATAGCTTCAATATTAAGAATCTCACCTTCTGAAAGGCTGACCAGAGTGTCAATTCCTGCTTCCTGTTCATAATTCCACTCAAATGATCTGTCAGGATCTTCATAACAGAGAATCCTGTAAATTCCCTGTTCAAGCCATTGTATATCAGACCTCCCCAGTGAGTCGACAACGGTTCTTCGCACAAGCAAAGAATCACCGGTTGACCCGGACAGGTATCTGTACAGGTCAATCAGAGTCCTTCGGGCGATATTACCTCCACCCTGCCTGCTCATTGATAGATTAATCATTCCTGTTGGAAGCGAATCAGTTCCGCTGTACGCAAGATCTACAGGTATTCCGATTCGATTCCCCTGTCTATCCTGTATTTCCGATGTAAGATGGATTATCAGGGGCATTTCTCCGGGTGGTGATTCAAGCTCTATCTCAATTCTGGAACCATGAATATCCATATTGTAATTCATCTGCGGGTACAGGAATACTGTAACGGAAGCATCATCAAGCCGCTCACTCCATTTGATGGTTATCCTCTTAAGATCTGGATATCCCGGTCCGGGGATGGGTTCTATAGAAATAATCTCCGGGGGAGTTATATCTTCCGGTCCTCCACCGGGAGCTGCCATCCTCGCGCAGGCAGTAAGAATAAGGATTAATGATGCCAGGATACAGGACTTCATCCTCCTAGTCCTCACTGAATCTTTTTCGAATTAAACCTGATCTTTTGTAGAAAGTGGATGCTTCCGTATTCCTTTTTAGCTTTTCAAGCACAATTGCAAATTCCACAAGATAATCCGGATCATCCGGCACAAGTTCAAGAGCAGTCTTGAGATAATTCTCGGCACTGACCAGATCCCCTGTCAGATTACCGCATCTCCCGAGATAAAAGTAAGCCGGAGCGTAATCGGGATTGTTTTCAACGACTATCTCAAGAAGCTCGATTGCTCGCTCATACAAACCGCTTCGAAGCATGAATACTCCTTGCAGAAGCATTATGTCTGTATCTGTCGCACCGGCTTCTCTTGCAGTTTCCTCCATCTCATTTTTCTTCAGCGAACTCACTCTTCGTATGAGTTCCCTTATGTATACCGTTCGGAAGCCGGGATCATCCTTCTCCTTCGAATCAGGTTCGGGTTTATCCAATTGTTTTTGCACCGCAGTTTCCTCTGAAACATGTTCTTCAGACATCAACTCCTCTATGCCAGGAATCATATCCTCTTTTTTCTCCTTCTTTCCATCTATAAAAAGAGCCATCTGTCTTCCGGTCAATTTGCTGCCGATTAGATGAGAGAACATCGTCATCTGCTTTTTAGAATCGATAATTCTTACGAGAGGTCGAAGCTGGAATTCACTTATTTCATCAGTGAGAAGGAGTTTTCTGCGCATTCCGTATGGAAGCTTCAATAGATTGAGAATCTGTGTTATTCGGGCTCTTGAATATCCCAGCAGTTCTGAAAGCCGGCTCCTGTTCTCGCATAATCCATTCCGAAGCAGTCCATCGAACAGAAGCGCTTCTTCTGTGCAGTTAACTATGGATTCATGCGCCAGAGGAATGTGCACATTACTTCGTACAACAAGTACTCTGATCGAAAGGGGGCTCTTTGCGAGTATTCTCCAGAAACTTCTATGATGAGCTAAAAGAGAATATTTCACGGATTCATTTGCTCCATCAGTTATCTCGGAATCCCGTTCCTCTATCAGAATCGCAGGAACATAAGGTTCCTTCTGATGGAATTCCATATCCCATTCGTCAGGAGGATCTATGAAAGCAATTTGTTCAAGTTTCACTTCCTCAAGCAGCATATGCTCCAGTACTTCCCCGGATTTCCTCTTCTTTTCCATTACAATCCTCCTTTAGCAAACAGGAATTCATCAATCAAATCCGGATCATCTTCCATCCAGTTTATTCCTTCAATTCTTTTGAACATGTTCTTCTGCCTGCGTACCAGGCGCCATGTATTGATCGTAACAGCCTCAATAATCTCATCTTCTGTGGAAATGCTGCCATCCAGAAATGCGAGTACTTCACTGTATCCAATTGTACGACTAAGAGCACTGGTCCTTCCCCACCCGGCACACAACAAAGCTTCTACTTCATCGATCAATCCAATATCCAGCATTTTTATCGCTCTTTTCCGGATTCTCCGTCTGTGCTCATCTCGTGGAATGGATATCCCTGCCACAAGATACTTCCCTCTCTCAGAGGGATCTCCGCCCTTTCTGAAGGATGATGGAGGTTTTCCACTCTGGAAATAAATTTCCAGGGCTCTCTCCTGTCTTCTTTTATCGCTTTCTCCGATTTTTTCCGCAAGTTCCGGGTCAACTCGCTGAAGAATTTCATTAAGAAAGCCTGGTTTCTCATTTTCAATCGTTTTCAAGCCCTCTCTGATCCCATCACACCTGGGCGGCATTTCATCGAGGAAACCGGTCAGAGCAAGGATATACAGCGCAGTTCCGCCTGCGATCAGCGGTACTGATCCTTTCATACTTATCTGAATGATCAATTCTCTGGCTTTATCGAGAAACATTCCTGCTGAGAAAACCTCATCAGGATCGATCTGATCCAGCAAATGATGCCTGAGCTGAGCTTGCTCCTCCAGCGATGGTTTAGCAGTTCCTATATCCATTCCTCTGTAAACCTGTCTTGAATCAGCGTTAATGATCTCAATACTGTGCCTTTTCGACAGTTCCAGCAGTATACTGGTTTTTCCGGAAGCTGTGCATCCGGTCAGTACAGGAATTAAAGCAAAAACATTATCTGCCAAATCTTTCCTCCAGGTCTTCAAAGGAAATCTCAATAAGTGTAGGTCTGCCGTGCGGACAGTGAAAGGGATCGGATGTTGAAAACAGATGATCTACAAGATGTCTTGTCTCAGCTTGAGAAAGGGAATCACCAAACTTAACAGCTCCTGCGCAGGCCGCTGCCGCTGCAACACGTTCCTGCAGGGGCATATCTTCATTTTCTGGATCCTGAAGAGATTTGAGAATTTCCCGAAGGGCGCTGATCCCGTGGAAAGTACCCGGCGGAACTGCGGTTAGAATGAGTGTATCAACTTCAATATGGTATTCAAAACCGGCTCGGTTCAAAACCGCCCTGTAGTCTTCCAGATGGTCAAGTTCTTCTCCGTCAAGCTTCACATTTTCTGGCAGCAGCAATTTCTGCTGACCGGATTCAGATTCATTTCTGATTGAATTCATCACAGTCTCGAAGAGTATTCGCTCGTGTGCTGCATGCTGGTCTATGAGAACAATACCGGTTTCAGTCGATGTAACCAGGTATGACCTGCCTATCTGTACGATTGGAAATGCTGATTCAGGTCTGTCATATGCTCCGGTCGGTAATGGCGCCTGAACCTCCATAGCCGTTCTGAACAGATCCTCTGAGTGTCTATCAGTTTTCGAAGCTCCAATGGACGCAATGCTGTACCCCGAAGCTGCCGGTGACATCATCGCTTTCTTTCGAGAATCCAGCAGATCACCCAGCGCTGTTTCAACAGCTATCCTGACCGATGAAGGTTCTCTGAATCTGACTTCCCTTTTTGCTGGATGTACATTCACATCCACTTCAGACGGCGGAAGCGTAACGCTGCAGAACAGCAGCGGGTATCCGGCAGGCCCCGCAAGTACGGAATCAATCGGCCCGGATACCAGACCTGTATAAACAAGCCTTCCGTTTACAAGAATGTACTGGTGCGTTTTTCTGTTCCAGCGGTTATCCGGAAACCAGATCAGTTGAACATCGGTTTTTCCGGAACTGCCCTTTGATTCAACGTAACGGTTCTCACCCGGAATACCGTATCTGGCGCGCAGTCTTTCCGGAATAGACTGCCCCGCTGTAAGATAGAAAACTTCTCTTGCATTATGAATAAACCTGAATGAAACATCCGTTCTCGCCAATGAGCAACCAGTGAGATATTTCTCCACCCAGGACAGTTCTGTAGACTGTCTTCTGAGGAATCGCCTTCTTGCCGGCTGATTATAGAAGAGTCCTGAGGCGGTAACAGTCGTTCCCCTGGTTCTTGCAGCCGGAGATACATCACGAAGCTCACCGCCGTCCATTCTCAGTTTCCAGCCTTCAGAATCATCAGATGTAAGTATTGAAAAATGAGTTACTGCCGCAATGCTTGGAAGGGCTTCACCCCTGAATCCCAGGGTCATCAAGCTATCAAGATCACTCTGTGAAGTAATTTTGCTGGTAGCGTGCCGTTGTACGGATAACAGAAGATCATGCCTGTTCATCCCGAAGCCATTATCCCGAACGGTGATCGATTTTCTTCCACCCTGTTCAAGTTCTACTGTTATCTCAGTCGCTCCAGCGTCCAGCGCATTCTCAAGAAGCTCCTTGACCACAGAGGCGGGGCGCTCTACAACTTCACCGGCTGATATAAGGTTGATAACGCTATCAGAAAGTACACGTATACTTTGCAAAAGGATCCTCTCGGGCAATATGGTGCCGGGAGAGGGACTTGAACCCTCACGCCCCTAAGGAGCAACGGATTTTAAGTCCGTTGTGTCTGCCAATTCCACCACCCCGGCAACATAGTCTGTTTGTTAACGCAGAATATACCTATGCTAATCCGGTAATACAAACAACGGCCAGGATCCTTCGCGAAATCCGTCTATTCAGAGATAATCAGGCACTTTCCGATAACAGTCGAATTACCGGCCTGAATCCTGTAGAAATACATTCCCGAATCAATGGAAACCGGGTTCCAGTCCACTGAGTGAGTTCCAGGAATCTGTTCTCCCTGTGTCAGTACTGAAATCAGTCTTCCTCTTATATCAAATATTCTTATGGAGACTTCACATGCACCGGACAGTGAATAGACAAATGCGGTCTGAGAACTGAACGGGTTCGGATAATTCCGGATCGAACTGATAAGTCCGTAACTGCAATCACCTGTCTCGATTCCTGTTCCTGGATAATCGAATTCGTAGAGATCGACTCCGGTATCTCCTGCAGAATTGGATCCGGAAACCCTTACGGAATAGGTTCCATCCCCGGAAGCTGCAAAAGTCCCCTCCCAGTCGGTTCCGCTGCCGGTCATCTCTACAAAGGCTACGGAATCATCGGGAAACTCCACTCTCAGCATAGGTATGGAGTTCCGTTTCATGTAGTACATCGACTTCGGTACATTGCGGCCATATTCGCCTCGCTCGAAAATGACATGAATATTCATATATCCATCAACTTTGCATGTTACATATCTGATTTTCTGATTCGACAGGAAAGCGGCTTCTTGAATAATGGTAAGATCATCGTCACTCATCGGCTGCCCTGAACCATCCAGATTGCCGTTAATCTTCGTGTAATATGCTGATGTGGTCTGCTGGGAGCTTTTTGCCCAGACTATATGGATGTTGTCTTCCTCATCGATATCCATCTGCGGAGCCCAGACCTGATTGCTGGACGATGTAAGATAACTCTCATCGATGCAGATGCTTCCATCGGGATAAAGCTTCATGTAGGAAAGAAGATTCGATGCTCCTGTCCAGTGCTGCCAGATTATGTGTGCGTTTCTGTTGCTGTCGCAGCATATCTGCGGTTTATTCAACTGCTGAGAAGCATTGTAGCAAAGGGAGACAGGGGTTGCCCAGTTTGTTCCGCCGTCATCGCTGTATGAGCATGTTATATCATGCATGCTGTCTGACCAGATAATATAAATTCTTCCATCCGGTGTGACAGCGGTGCGTATTTCGTTAGTCCATGCACCTGCCCCGGTAATGATGGTTTCCCCGTTAACGAGTATTGTACCGTCCGCTCCGATTTTCGTAAACGAAATACTGGAACTTCCTGAAAAGATGTAAGTGATATTATCTTCATCAACTATGCCTTCAGGATCGATTGTAGGCTGCTCGAGATAGGTGTTCATGAAGGGATAATTAATGATAAGAGGGTTGCCGCCTGGACCGTTCCAGTTAAGACTCTCTTCGCTGACATCCCCGTTGTTTTCAAGAACGTACATATCAAAATTACTGTTTGGATCGCAATACTGATAGAGTTTGACTCCGGCATAAATCATATTGTCGATATCACTGCTGATCCTTGTGTTAAGCCACCAGTAATCCCAGTTTGAATGATTCCATATTTCCTTGTCATTTACCCAGCCTTCCACAAGATATTCAGTAGAAATAACATTAACGGTTATATCCCCGCCTGATTCGGTATGGCTTATTGTGAAAGTCGGCGGATCGGATCGATCGGATACAATCCTTACTGATGATATTTCTTCAGATAATTCGGGTGTTTCGGAATATCCAATATTTTCCGGAATCATTGGATCTCCGGAAATAGCCAGACAGGGTACCACGCATAGAACGACAAGGTATACACTGAATCTTACAGCAGACATTTGAATCCTCCCTTGATTTCCTGATACTGTTTAGATAATACACAAAATATGTGGTTCATATTATTTAACAATTATCGATCCATGTCATATCGAAAAATAAGAACATTCGATCCATCGACCGGATCCCATGTAGTATAATCCCGTTTGTATGCTTCTTCAATAATCGAATCATACGTTTCATGAACGAATATCTGTAAGTCGCTATTTCCTGACCTGGAAGCAACAGTCTCCGCGCCTTTAAGGAAACACTCCGGGTTATCGGATGATCCTTCAAGTGGTGTGAACTCTCCGGAATTATTCCTCATCATGAATGAAACATCACCAATACTGTAGATTTCCGCACGGGTACGTACCCATTCCATACCGCCTGAACATGTTCTTGGAAATTTCCAACCACATGGGATATGCCCCGGACATATTGCGAAATCCTTCCATGAAGCATCAATCCTGTTCACTGAGCTGCCGTTTTCCGGATTCTCTTTTGTCAAAAGTATAAAACCGTTTACTGTTCTGAATCCCTGCGATTTCGATATGATGATGCTCTCGGAATTCAGGAAGTATGTTGAGAACTCCACACACTCAGCTTCTCCTCTTCTGATTTTACTCTTTGCGATCTCCAGCGCTGCATCCGCCAGCTGTTTTCCATATCCTTTTTCCCGGAAATCAATATGAACACGGAGACCTTCAAACCACAGGACGCTTTCAGGCATCAGGGTTATTCGAAATGTTCCGATACATCTGTTATCAAGCAAACCTGCATAAAAGCCTCCTTCCTCTATCCACGATGGGGCAAGTCTCTCTAGGTAATCATCTCCCTCCCATGTAGTTCTGGAGATGGAAGCGATATCATTCATATCGCTCAAGCGGGCTGATCTGATGATTAATTCCTGCAAAATATCTCCCATGAATCAGTTTTTAAATTTCGTTTCATTATATTACCTTTTCATGCACTGATACTTAGATTTAAAAACACGATAAATACTGCATAAGCAGATGATGGAACGGATAGAAACAAATGTCAAGAAAATACTCAATCGCAAAAGTTCGTAATATTGGAATTATGGCTCATATCGATGCCGGAAAAACAACTGTTTCCGAGAGGATTCTCTACTATACAGGCAAATTGCACCGTATGGGAGAAGTACATGACGGTGGAGCAGTAATGGACTGGATGGAACAGGAGCAGGAGCGAGGTATAACGATTACCAGCGCTGCAACAGTAACCGAGTGGCGTGACCACATGATAAACCTTATCGATACCCCCGGACATGTGGACTTCACGGTTGAAGTTGAAAGAAGTCTCAGAATTCTCGACGGTGTAATCGCCCTTTTCTGTGCAGTTGGCGGAGTCGAGCCTCAGTCTGAAACTGTCTGGAGACAGGCAGAAAAATATGCGGTGCCCAGAATAGCGTTCGTTAACAAGATGGACAGACTGGGAGCGGATTTCTTCGGTGTAGTTAAATCGATTCAGAATCAGCTTGGAGCTAATGCGGTTCCTGTTGTAATTCCAATTGGATCAGAGGATAAATTCAGGGGAATAGTGGATCTCGTTGATAACTGCGCCATTTATTATGACAAATCTGACCGGGGAATGACCTGGCATGAGGAACCCATTCCAGAAGATATGATCGAGGAAGCCGAAATATGGAGACAAAATCTTATTGAGAAAATCAGTGAGGTTAACGAACCTCTTTTCGAAAAATACTGCAAAGGGGGGGCAATTACATCCGAGGAACTCAGCCTTGCCATCAGAAAAGCAACTCACTCCCACATCATCTGTCCGGTACTTGGCGGAAGCGCTTATAGAAACATGGGTATTCAGAGGCTTCTGGACGCTGTTGTCTCATATCTTCCCAGTCCTCTTGACCTCCCTCCTGTCAGCGGCCACTGCATTGATGGCTCTCCTGTTGAAAGAACACCTTTGGATAAAGGAAGGCTTGCAGCCCTTGCTTTCAAAGTCGTGACTGACCGTCATGTAGGGAAGCTGATTTACCTGAGGATTTATTCCGGAACACTTGAATCAGGTTCCTATGTCTACAATTCATCCATCAATAAAACTCAGAGAGTCGGAAGAATCCTAAGAATGCACGCCAACAAGAGAGAATCCGTGGATGCTCTCTATACTGGAGAGATCGGTGCTGTGATAGGGCTTCCGGATTCATCAACCGGAGATACTATCTGCTGCAGGGAGAATCCAATCGTTCTCGAAGCAATTGAATTTCCAGCTCCTGTCCTCAGCGTAGCTGTCATGATTAAACGGAGAAGCGACCGTGACAGACTTTCCCGATCCCTGGTGAAGCTTTCGGAAGAAGATCCTACATTTATCGTATCAACCGACTCGGAAACCTCGGAAACGATTATTTCGGGCATGGGAGAACTTCATCTTGAGATTATTCTTGACCGTCTGAAACGGGAATTCGATGTTGATGTAATCACTTCTCCACCAAGAGTCGCATACAGAGAAACCATCACATCATCAGTTGATATCAACGAGAAACTGGTGAAGCAGAGCGGTGGAAAAGGACAGTATGCCCACGTTGTGATGACACTCAAACCCATGCCTGCCGGACATGGATTCGATTTCAGGAATAGAATTACCGGAGGCAGTATTCCCCGTGAATACATTCCCGCTGTCGAAAAGGGAATCGTAGATGCTATGAAGAAAGGTGTTCTGGCGGATTTCCCTGTTGTGGATGTCAGGGTCACTCTTCGAGATGGTACCTTTCATGCAGTCGATTCATCAGAAATGGCTTTCAGAAGATGCGCTGCGACCGCATTCAGAAAAGCATTCATGAGGGGCAGCCCACACCTGCTGGAACCTATAATGAGTGTCGTCATAACAACACCGGAGGATTATTCCGGAAGTGTTACAGCAAGTGTCTATGAGAAGCGTGGAAATATAAAAGCACTGGATATTCAGGGAAACGCTCAGGTTATCAAAGCTCTGATACCTCTGTCCAACATGTTTGGCTACGCGACTGATCTTAGAAACATGAGCCAGGGCAGAGCATCATTTACGATGCATTTTGAGCATTACGAAGCGGTTCCGTTTTTAATCGCTGAAGATGTGCTTAAAGATCTGCAGACGAGAAAAAATCAATGATTCGCGCAAGAATCAATAAGTAATTACCAGCCTTCTGGTGATGCAGCCTGTTCCGGTCTCCAGATGGCACAGGTAAACACCTAGCGGAATTTCCGTGCAGCACAGGGATACCTCGTGTTGGCCGGCAATCATGTTGGAACTTACAGGGGAAGCTACGCACCGCCCGGAAACGTCGTACACCATAAGATTAACCCAACCTTCCTCCGGCAGCGAAAAGACGAAATTAATTATCTCACTTGATGGGTTCGGGTAGATCGCGCAGAGTATCATCTTCCCTGAAACATCCGGAACGTTTATATCTATGCTGTTGTACAGTTCCACATCGAAGTACCAGTCCATCTCCTCTGCCCAGTATTCATTTGTGTTATAGATGGATTTCACCCGCCAGTAGATCGTGTCACCGTCTTCGATACCCTCAGTGATCTGATACTCTGAGTCGATGAGACCGGTTTCCTCATTGTAGTCACCAAAATCCGGATCAGTTCCCCACCACAGGTTGTAATTCACAAAACAAGGGAGATTGCATTCCTCCCAGTCAAGTGCTGGTTCGGTTGTTGTGATTATTTCTCCGCAAGCGGGCCAGAGAAGATGAAAGTCAGTGCCGCTCCATCCGAAATATAGAGCACCTTGATTTCGTACGTAAGCTATACGGGGATTGTCAGAATTATCAAGCTTGATTGAAGTACCTTTAAGGTTTATACCGGCTTTAACAAGCTCTATCTGCCAGACACCACCATCCCAACGGGCATATCTGAGATCTTGATTTTCAGGAGAATTTCTTCCAAAGGATATGTGGGGATAATCGGAAGAATCTATTACTATGGAATTCCACCAGCCGACCAGGTCATTATCCCCCTGGCTTTCATCAACAAACTCTATCTGCCAGCTTGAACCGTCCCAATGGGCATATTTGAGACTGTTAGCATCAATTGGATCAGGAGGTTCCTGAATCTCCTTATACCAAACGTAGGATATGTGTGGATAATCATCGGAGTCAAGTGCAATAGAGGTATTATAACCTAGATTAATAGTGGGGTCAGAATCATAATCAACAGTTTCTATCTGCCAGCTTGAGCCATCCCAGCGGGCATACTTCAAGGCACCGTTGCCATAATCCATATATGAAATATGAGGGTGGTCAAATGAATCTATTTCTATGGAGGACCACAGCCCCACCATTCCTCCATTGTCAACGGTTTCTATCTGCCAGTTTGAGCCGTCCCAGCGGGCATACTTCAGGTTGAAATTAGTATTATCCCTGTAGGATATGTGAGGATAATCAGATGAATCAAGAGCGAGAGAGGTACACCAGCCAACACTCCCTGCAGGATCAACGGTCTCTATTTTCCAGCCTGAGTTGTCTTCGTGCGCATACCTTAGATCGTAGTCGTTGCCATCCTTATACATATAGGATATATGGGGATAACCGGAACTGTCCAGTTCAAGAGAAGACCAGAGACCAGCATCTCCTTCCATATCAACTATGGTTGTCTGCCATGCGGAACCATCCCAGCAGACATAGCTCAGATCCTGGCCGTTCTCCATTCGATATGACATATGGGGATAACCGGATGAGTCCAGTTCAAGGGAGGTCCACCAACCTAAGGAGACAGGTTGCGCGATATCTAAGTTCCACTCCATTGCAAGAGAATACCCCGTCAATAAGAGAACCACAACCGCAAATATTCCTGTCATCCTGCTCATGGTATATCGCCCTTTCTTTCCGCCTTTTGTTTGTAAGGCTGAACGGGTTTGTTATCACTTACTTAAGTCTGACAATTCTCTTCTCTTTTATGAGAATATCAACGTCCAGATCCTTCACAGATGGTGCGTTGTTGAAACGCTGATAAAACGAATCCCTTAATAACTCAGCCAGCCCCTCATCCTTAATATGAAACGTCAAATGGGTGTAATTGTTGAGGATCCGGCTCTTCATGCCTAGCAGTACATCGCAGCAGTCGTATATTTTCACCTTGCAGGGAACCCTGTCAACTATTCTTAAGTCCACATTGTCAAAATCAGCACAGCGTTTGATAGTTTCCAGCACCAAATCCTTACTTAGCTGTTCAAGACCGGTTATTGAATTAATCACTACCCCTCTTTGCTTAAGAGCTTCAAGTGTTGACCCGGGAGATTTCTTTGATAAATCTTCCGCTAATTTCTTATCTATCTTATTCAGGTTTTTAAGTAACATCGGATTTAGCGAGAAGTTAAGAATCTCTTTCCTTGCATTGAAGGATAACTCCGAAATTTTCTCCGCAATTTGCACCGGATCCTTCATCACTGTGATGTAGTCAATCTTTACGTCCGGCTCTATAGCATTCTTGTAAAGGAGAATCAGATCCTTACTCACCTTGTTGATGCTTTCATTCAGGAGCTCAGTTTCAATCACCAATGTGTTTTGCGCTTTCTTGAACAGTATCTCAGGATTCACGGCTTTGTATTGCTTTCTTCCTGTGTTCAACTGTACGCAGCCTCCCTTTTTCTCAAGGGAAGCCAAAATGGTGTAGACCTTCTTCATGTTTATAGAGGCCATCCTCGCAACCTCAGCCGGTGAACATGCCTCCTTCTGCAACAGGACGTAATAGGCCTTTCCCTCGTTCTCTGTGAATTTGAGGTTTTCGAAAATCTTCTGTACTTCTTTATTTACATCAGCAGTCATATTCTTTTCTCCCCCCACCAGGGGTGATATTATCGCTATTTCTAAATTATGTCAAGAGGGTGAGAATTAAGACATCCGGAAAAGGTCCGGTAGATCTGTGCTCCGCCTGAACGGCGTTATAGTAGAGTATTTGTGATGAGTCCGGGCTATAATTTACTTGATTCCATTTTCTCTATCAATCGCTTCAGGGCGCGGGCTCGATGGCTGACGCGGTGTTTTTCCTCTGGAGAACACCGCGCAAATGTTCTGTCCAGCTCATTCGGAAGGAAAACCGGATCGTATCCGAATCCTCCATCTCCATCTGCTTCTTCAATGATTATGCCTTGCACTTCACCCGTTTCGCAGAGTTCTTCACCGGATGGAGAAACGAAAGCAGCAGCCGTTCTGAATGTTGCTTTCCTGTTTATTTCGCATAGCATTGTCCGCAGGAGTTTCTGAACATTGTCCTCGTAAGTGCAATCAGAACCGCAAAACCGTGCCGCGTATATTCCCGGAGCTCCGCCAAGCACATCCACGAACAATCCAGTATCATCCGCGATGGATGCTTCTCCAGTTCTCTCTGTGACATCTCTTGCCTTAAGCAGAGCGTTTTCCTCAAGAGTATTTCCGGTCTCCTCAATCGACCAGTCCGGCAGAAGTTCCAGTATGGACACTACTTCGAATGGCAGGTCCTCAAGAAGATACTTCAGTTCATGGAGTTTATCGGGATTTCCGGAAGCAAGTACAAGCTTCATTACTCCGAAGTCGCTTCCCTCTGCAGAGGTACTATATATTCCATTATTGTACTCACAGCTTTCTCAGTCATACTGTTTACAGTATCCATCGAAACCGTACCGCTCTCGGCAGATGCCTGCAGCTCGACAATTTCTCCGGTTTCCGTAGCAACCACATTCATATCCATGATAGCTGCTGAATCCTCTTCATAGCACAGATCTAGAAGGATGCGGTCATCAATGAAACCCAGACTCAGAGCGCTCACAAATCCTCTGAAGGGATCATCCTTCATTTTTCGCTCCACAATCTGACGTTTGATCGCAAGGCGGAGAGCCACCGCCCCGCCAACTATGGATGCGACTCTTGTGCCGCCGTCAGCCACAAGAACATCGCAATCAACAGTTATGGTTCGCTCACCCAACCGCGCAAGATCAACTGACTGACGGAGACTGCGGCCTATCAGTCGCTGAATCTCCTGCGTTCTTCCCTTTACAATTACTCCACGGTCTCTTCTGATCCTGCGATTACCGCTTCCCGGCAGCATTCCATATTCAGCTGTAATCCAGCCTGTGCCCTTGCCGGTCAGGAAAAATGGAACTCTATATTCAACTGAAGCCGAGCAAAGGACCATCGTTTCTCCCCATTTGATGAGAGCACTGCCATCGGGAGAAGGCTGGTAGCCTGTTTCAATTTCGATCTGTCTCAGTTCGCTATCTTCTCTTCCATCAATTCGCATTTTTTTCCTAACGTCTATTCCCCAACTTCAACCTGAGTAACCAGAGGTATTGCCCTTCCGAGGAAACGCTGGGCTATCTCCTGAAATTTCAACGGTATATCACTCACGTAGAAATAGTTCTCTCCCGAATCATTTGTTGATCTCAACTCTCCGTCATTCAGAATCCTGCTAACTGAAGCAGCAGTGGATTCGGCGGAGTCAACCAGAATAATATCATCTCCAAGAAGATTTATAATCGCCTTCTTCAGCAGCGGGTAATGTGTGCAGCCGAGAACCAGAGTATCAATTCCTTCATGAATGAGTGGTCTGGTATATTCTTCAAGAACCAGTCCTGTTATCCTGTGGTCAAGCCAGCCTTCTTCGACCAGAGATACAAGCAGCGGAGATGGCTGGGCTATCACTCTCTTTACTGAATCGAAGGATTTCAGCGCTTTCTGGTAGGCACCGCTTGAAATCGTACCCAGCGTTCCGATTACTCCCACAATTCCCGACCTGGTAACCTCTGATGCTGCTCTGGCTCCGGGTTCAATGACACCTATAACGGGAACATCGGCGAATTCACTCAACGCCGGAATACTGACTGAAGAGGCAGTATTACAGGCAACAACCAGGAGTTTGACATCCTTCCCCAGAAGAAATTCCGCGGCTTCCAAAGAAAAGCGGATTACGGTTTCAGGGGATTTCGATCCGTAAGGTACACGAGCCGTATCTCCGAAATAGATTACTGATTCATCGGGAAGAAGGTCGTTTATCGCCCTTACTACTGTAAGCCCGCCAACTCCCGAATCGAAAACTCCAATTTTTCCCGAATTCACTGTCTGAACACTCCCTTGACTCCCCGGAGAGGTATCCCTTCCGGATATGAGGAAAGAACGTTTCCTGCAATAAGTGGAAAAAGGCGGGTATAACAGATGAATCTGCTTTCAATTGTAAGCTTCAGACCGTCGAGATCAGCTTCAGTCGGCATATCAACGTAGATCGTATCGAGTTTCGTAAAAACATAGACCTGATCGATAATCTCGCCTTCCATTCCGGATTCCTCAGCCCACCTTCTTATCAGGAACTGAGCTTCAAGTGGCTTGTAAGGTGGAATGGGAGCAGTCGGCAGGGAATCAATCACAACCTCCGATGATTCCGTTACAAAAATAGAGCATGGTGTCAGTGGCCAGGATGCTTCAGGTCCTTCAGGAAGCTCTTCTATCTCGGGTAGTGTGAATCTATCCCCCTCAGCCCAGAGACTGTCTGGAGTGATTGAGTATTCTTCATACTCGATTTCATCGATATCAACGTTCTGTGTTCCGATGGATTTGTTTATCATCTTCATTCCGAAAACCAGTACAACGGAGATCAGTATAATTGCGCCAGCAAGAATACCAAGACGAATCAGAATGAATCTCCTGTCTGAACTATTCAATCTGAACATATGCATCCCTTCATCACTGTTCTTCTGCAAAATTCAGGACAGCATCTACAATAGCTTCCGCCGCCGCAAGACGGAAGTCCAGTGTTTTCAGTGTCTGCTCCTCTTGCGGATTTGAAATAAACGCGACTTCCACCAGTACAGAAGGCATGAGAGCACCCCTGAGAACATAGAAACTGGCCTGTTTTACACCGCGGTTGATGTTGAAAGGAAACTTATCCTGCAGACTCTCCTGAATTGCCACTGCCAGGGAACTGCTCCTTTCCAGATATATGTTCTGAGCGATATCCGCGAGAAGAAAAGCAAGAGGATCATCAAAAACATGATCATTTGTATCATCATATTCCACCACGCTGTTCTCAAGCATCTCTACAGCTCTGCTGTCATCAGTCCTGGCGCGAGACAAAAAGAATGTCTCGAAACCGTTTGCTGCTGACCTTGTGCATGCGTTGCAATGAATCGAGATAAATAGATCTGCTCTTCTTTCATTGGCCAGCCGGGTTCTCGCGCCAAGTGACATATAGCAGTCAGTGTTTCTGGTAATAACAACGTCCAGCTCCGGTCTGTAAATATTCAGAATGTCGCGAACAAGCAGAGCAATTTCAAGAGTTCTGTCTTTTTCATAGGTCCCGTCCGGACCAACTGCTCCGGGATCTCTTCCACCATGTCCGGGATCGATTACAACACAGTCAAAAGCGGAAAGCCAGGGTGATTGCTGCCCGAGTTCAAGCGCGGCGATAGTACTGGAATCAGAATATTGCGGGTCGAACAACTCATAATCCGGTTCATCCGGAGGACCGTTCCAGGTCAACTCTGGAAACAGAAGAGGTTCGGCTGCCCGAAAGAAAAGCAGCAGTGTCAGGCTGTCCTCCGCAAGTGAGTACTCAAGTGAATCTACAGCATCAGTAAGTTCAACGGAAAAACCGCATGAATCCGTATCAAGCTCCCAGCCAAGCACCCAGAATGGAAGATATGCATCAGGAAGCAGGACTTTATCCCCCGGCCTTACATTCACTGAATAACCGGTAACGGAGACACTGTCGGCAATGGGCTCACTGGAAGTAAGCTCCATCAGCAGACCGTCGAATCTTGGTATTATTCTTGTTTCAACTGCTCCGATAAGGGCTGCTGCGGCAAATAGAAGCTGAATGCTACTCATCCCCTCTTGACTCCCGCTTGATTACTCTCCTCAGATTGAGATCTGCATCCCGTTTGGCCAGCTCCGCGCGTTTGTCGTACTGTTTTTTTCCTCGACAGAAACCAAGCTCGAGTTTGGCTTTTCCATCTGAAAGATGAACATCGAGCGGAATCAGTGTATGCCCCTTCTCCTGAACCATTCTTCTGATTTTTCTCAACTGAGAGGCGTGAGCCAGCAGCTTTCGTCTGCGGTAAGGATCATGATTATCTCTTGCTTCCGGATACTCAGCTATATGCATATGGTGAACCCACAATTCGAAGTTATCATCAAAATAGGCATAAGATCCGCTTAGACTGACCTTCCCCGCACGTATGGATTTTATCTCTGATCCAACAAGAACCAGACCAACTTCCAGAGTGCTGAGAATTGAATACTCATGTCTGGCTTTTCTGTTTCTTGCCAGGATTTTACTCTTTTCGCTCATCTGATTCACCTTTCGACAGTGAAATATAATACAGGATTCAGTCATGTTAGCGAACATTGACTTTCAGCAGAAAAATTCCTAGTATCGCCGAGCATCAAAGCCGAAGTGGCGGAATTGGCAGACGCGCCAGGTTCAGGACCTGGTGAGAATTTTTTCTCGTGGGGGTTCAAGTCCCCCCTTCGGCACCAGAACAGGGACATCCGCTACAACGGGTGTCCCTTTTTCAGTCTATTCCCGAACATACGGGTCGTTATACGTATCCCTCTCGGACAGTAAAGGTTTTTCAATACCCCATTCAATGGCGAATCCAGGATCATTCCACGCAATGCCATACTCATCTGTATTATCGAAATATCTGTTAACAACATATAACAGGGTCATGTCGGTGTGTGCGGCATAGCCGTGCGCTACTCCGGGAGGGATAAGCAGTCCGGTTGGTCTGTCTCCATCAAGGTCGAGTGAGATGGAAATTCCATTTGTAGGGGATTCTTTCCTGATATCGGCCAGTCCTGCTGTTATCCTGCCCTGAACAGGAATCCAGAAATCGGTCTGATGAAGATGATAATGCAATCCCCTCAGAACGCCTGATTCGGAACGTGAATAGTTCACCTGAATCTGCCGGTCGAAAATATCCGGAATCCATTCTTTCCTGAAAACCTCACAGAAACTTCCACGCTCATCCTGCTGAGTGTTCAATTCAAAGAGATATACACCTTTTATCCTGCATTCTTCCTTCTTCAAGAAGTATCTCCTTCCACTTGCATTCATGTTACTGGAAACACTAGATTGCATCCTTGAATGAAGACTGTCAAGAAGGGTTGTTTTTGAGAAGAACTGAACGGGCCACGATACTGCTTGAAATGCTACCTGTACTGTACCCGGACGCAAGGTGCCTTCTGGATTACGAAGGCTTGCCTGAGAGGCTTCTTATCGCTACTATTCTCTCGGCAAGGACCACTGATGCCGCTGTTAATAAAGTCACACCATATCTATGGGAAAAAGTCAGGAATATTGAAGGACTTTCCTCAGCGAGCAGAGAACTTATAGAAAAAATAGTACATCCTCTCGGTTTCTTTCGATCCAAGGCAAGATCAATTCAGGAAGCCGCTGCCTGGCTTATAGAAAATAACGAGGTGCTGCCGGGGACTATTGATGAACTCATTACTGTTCCCGGCGTCGGTCGAAAAACAGCAAACGTCATTATAGGAGAAGTTTTTCATAAGCCGGCAATTATAGTCGACACTCATGTAAGCAGACTCTCACTGAGACTTGATCTGACAAGAAACACACAACCCCAAAAGATCGAGGATGATTTAAAGAAGCTTCTTCCTGAAAACCGCTGGACATCCTTCAGCCATCAGCTCGGTTTCCACGGCAGAAAAGTCTGTCTCTCCAGGAATCCGAAGTGTTCAATCTGTGATTTCAACGAATTCTGTCCGAAGAAGGGCGTATTACTCTCTTAACATTCATTTATCAAGTGCAAAGGACCCGCCGATCAAGACGGGTCCCTCAATTCGCAAGAGTGAAAACAGGTTAGTTGTCCAGGTCTCCAAGATCTACAGGAAGATAGAGACCGTCTTCGCCTACCCACATTTCCCAGAATGTGTAAGTATCGCCGTCCTCATCTTCACACTTGATGTCGTAATAGTCACCGCCATCGACCCAGAATGTAAATTCTTCACCTGAGTAGAGCATCTCGCTTCCGAGACGATCTTCACCCCATTCGGAGTATGAATGGGGGTTGGCATAGATCCAATAGATATCATATCCACCGGTATCGTTGTAGATGGTTACGGGAGCGTTACCGTATACGGTTTCTTCTCCTGAGTAGCTTCCGCTGCCCATGTCCACTTCGCCAAGATCGTCCAGTGTTACATTCCAGACGTACGACCCTGAAACATCTACCTCGTATCTTATGTATTCGTCTTCATCTTCATCGACCAGGCGGATATCGTAAATATCATTGGGAACTCTGAAGGTTGCTGAGCTTCCGGATGAAATTACTTCATCGGAGTCCAGCCAGTCATCTCCCCATGAATCCTCATAAGTTGAACTTATGAAAACAAACCAGATATCATAACCGCCAGTATTGTTAACGATGCGGATTGAGCCAGCAGACACGGACACAATCAGTCCTATTGCAGCAAGCAAAAGGATTGTCTTTTTCATTTCAACCTCCCTTTAGAATGAAATACAAAGATGAAGCTAAAACATAATGATGTTTCCTGTCAATCCCGACCCGCTGGTGACATGAATACCAAGACGCATATATTAGATTGTAAAACTAATCTTGCGTAATCAATTACAGGGATGGGTGAATAATGAAAACCGGATTAATATTATTGTTTCTCGTTTCACTGACTGTCTACCCGGCTGCAATAACCGTTGAACTTCCTGAAAATATCATCAGCACGTGCTGCCTGCCGGTAACCTCGGATGGGGTAATCCCCCATATGCGAGGTGCTTATCCTGGAACTGAGGCTGGGTTTCCTTCCCTGCCTGCACTGCCATGGAGGATACCCCTTCCTGTCGGGGACAGAGCAATATCAATAATATCAAGCGCAAGCTGGGAAAGCATTGCTGAAAACATCGTTATCCCTCCTCTTCCGGCACCAGTTCCCCTTATACTTGATGCAGAAGTCCTTTCTACTCATGCAGTTGATGAAATCTATTCCTCTGACAGTTTCTGGCCGTCTGAACCGGCACAGCTCACAGGTAACGGATTCAGGAACGGTTCACCCGAAGCAGAAATCCTTATAATTCCGCTGCGCTGGAACCCGATTACGGGAGAACTCCAGAAGCTCGTTTCTCTTGAGATCAGACTGGAAACCGCTCCCCTTGAGGTAAGACCATTCTGCAACGGAGCAAAAGATGACGAGTTTAAGAGAATGCTTATTGTCACCGACTCATCACTTGAATCAATCTTCCAGCTGCTTGCTGATCGAAGAACTGACCAGGGTATTCAAACTGAAGTTATAACTATGAGCGTGATCTACTCCATGTCCTCCGGAAGAGACAACGCGGAAAAACTCCGTAACTTCGTAAAGAATTACTATACTCTCAACGGTCTTGATTTCCTTCTTCTTGGTGGAGATACTAATTTAGTGCCGTTCAGATTTGCTTACGCGATGACCTGCGAAGCAGGATATGCCTCCCGCGAGGACAGTCTGCCCTGTGATCTTTACTTTTCCGATCTGGACGGAACCTGGGATGCCAATCTGAACAATATCTTCGGTGAAACAGCCGATGAGGTCGACCTGCATCCGGACATCTTCGTTGGAAGAGCAACTGTTGAGAATGCGACAGAAGCACAGATATTCGTTAACAATATCGCTTCGTATGAAGACTGCTTCAAAGATGATTTCTATCAGGATGTTCTTTTCCTTGCCGAAGTACTGTGGACGAATCCCTACACCAATTCAGGAGAGAGCAAAGATTACATAGATGAACAATTCCTGCCAGATTACCTGAACATCACAAAGCTCTATCAGGCTCTTGGAAACGAGAATCTGTCAACGACAATGGCAGCATTGAATGCCGGGCAGAATCTTGTAAACCATGATGGACACGCGTGGTACTCATCTCTCGGCGTTGGTGATGATTATATGGGCTATGATGACATGGACGCCATCAATTCAGATGGAAGGTTTTCTGCTGTAATGTACTCGATCGGCTGCTGGAGCGCTGCATTCGATTTCGATGCTATTGCTGAACATTTCATTACAAATTCATCAGGAGGAGGTGTCGGGTTTGTCGGCAACTCCAGTTACGGCTGGGGTTCTCCGGGTAACCCCCTTTACGGCTATTCCGATGCCCTTGATCAGCTTTTCTTTGATTACCTTTACAGTAACTGGTCTCTGACCCTTGGGGAACTGCTGGCATATACGAAAGAGTATTTTATTCCATACAGCCAGTGGGAGAACGTGTACAGATGGCATCAGTACGATGTTAATCTTCTCGGTGATCCCTCCTTCAGACCGTACAGAGCAGATCCTCTGGAAATTGAAGTACTGTGTCCGGATATCGTTACTGCCAATACTTCCATCTTCCCCGTGCAGGTTACAGGAGCCGATCCTGAGGGATTGACAGTCTGTGTTCATGACGATGGGGACTACTGGAACACGGCAGAACTCGATGCGACAGGTCAGGTGGATTTCATCTTTTCCGAACCGGTTCAGGGAAGTATTACTCTCACCGTTACAGGACCTGGAGTCAGAAGAACATCTATTATTATTGAACAGGCTTCAGGACCGGATCCTGTCATTTCTCAATTGCTTGTGAACGATACAGCGGACTTAGGACACCTTTCCCCGGGATGCTCTGCCGATCTTGATATAACACTCCTTAATCAGGGCAATGAGGACCTTACAGATGTTGTGATCAACATAACTTCGATAAGCGGTCCTGCAACTCTGACCCAGAGTACAAGTTCCTTTGGCGGTGTTCCGGCAGGAAGTGAATCGACCGGATCTCCGCTCCTGGCGCTTAACGTGAACAGTTCCTCTGAAACCGGTTCAGTCGTCACACTCAACGGTCAGCTTGTTTCCACCCAGGGTACCTGGGATATTTCCATACCTCTTCTGGTATATGCTCCCGGTCTATACTTCACAACGTACTCAGTTGACGATGACACTGGCGGAAACGCGAACGGGATACCGGAACCGGGTGAAACATTCCAGCTGGATATCAATATCGCTAACCTGGGGCTATTAACCGCAAGCGATGTAACAGTACTTATGACTGTATATCCAACATGGATCTCCTGGCCGCAGGATTCAGCCTGGGTTGATTCTATTCCAGAAGACAGTACGAGAACATTCTCATTCATTTGCGAACTTTCGTCCGGCGCCCCTTCCCCATCTTTCCCATGGATTTACTTTGATATTCTTTCGGAGACCACAGGATACGCTGCAGTGGATACTCTGAGACTAACCGTAGGTGAAACAGGAATTTCAAATGATGTTGAGTCGGGTGATGCGGGATGGACGCATTCCGGATCGAATGACATGTGGAATATAACAGACTCCGAGAGTCATTCCCCCATTCATTCCTGGCACTGTGGTGATGCCGGCGGCTATGTGAATAATATGAACTGCGGATTGCTCTCCCCTGAACTGACACTGGCGCCAGCAGCTTCAATGGAGTTCTGGACTACTTTTGATGTGGCAATCTATGGCAGTGACGGCATTTATCTGATTATCCATGATCTCGACTCAAGTACATCGGATACTCTTGCTTTCATAGGGTCAGGCGGAGCTCTGGGTTCAGGCGTCAAAGGAAATGGAACAGGCTGGGTACCTTATTCATTCGATCTCTCCATATTTGAAGCGGGTACCAATATTCAGGTTGAGTTCCGATTCAAAACAGACAACGATGGTGATACGGGGATTGGCTTCTATATTGACGATATCACGATCGAAGGAGCCTACACAGGGTATACGGGTATTTCAGGCGGATCCCCGCAACCAACTGTACCGATGGGATGCCCTTTCCCCAACCCTTCACACGAATCCGTAAATGTTCACCTGTTCTCGGAAGATCAGCAGGACTGGACACTTGGTCTGTACAACATCTGTGGAAGACTTGTTCTCGAAACGATCGGGACATCCCCGATAAACACTACATTGAACCTGAATGTCTCCGATCTTGAGCCTGGTGTATACTTCCTTCGTTTTTCAGCTGAAAGCGACACTTCAAGAAGGCTGGTGATACTCAGGTAGTCAGCGGAGGATTACAACAGGCTCCAGTATCTGAACTGCACCATTGGTACATACCGGGAAACTTTCCATAATCACTCCCCTTGACATTCATTACCCATTCTCATACCATTAAAATGATGCGAATA
>CBDVBK010000029.1:0-42334 GCA_965372215.1 uncultured bacterium
AAACAGTGCCAGCTCCAACTTTGAATATGTACCCAACGAATACAGGCCTGCGATCAGCAAAATGTTCATTGATAATGAAGAGAGGCTGTGGGTGCAGCTTGGGTACTACAATGAAATGGTTTTTCGTGTATATGATATGAGTGGTAATATTCTCTTTAACGCTATGCTATCTGATTCACTGGATAAGAGAAACTATCTCTCCTGGGGTGTTATTGGAGATGAGAATGGTTTCTTGGCTTTTAACAGGAGGCCGATAAATGCAGTTAGAGTTTATGTAATGGAGCTTCGAGAAAATTAGATGGGGTCGGACGTCACTTGCGACACTTGCATTGATGTACAAGTGCCGCAAGTGACGTCCGACCCCAAAAAACGTCCGACCCCCTTTATGAATCTGGCGGAGGACCGGGGACTCGAACCCCGAAGGGATTAAACCCGGCGGATTTCAAATCCGCTGCCTTACCAATTAGACTAGTCCTCCGCAAGCCTGAAATTTACGTTATCATAGTGCCGTGGTCAAATATCATTATACGAGAGGAGATGCAGCATTGCTTGAGATGGAACTCAAGTTCAAATTAGAGAATTTCTCGAATATCGAGAAGAGACTGGCTGAACTGGGTATTCCTATTGGAGATCCTGTTGAAGAAAAGAACCTGGTTCTGGATCTTATGGGCGGACCTCTCAGAGAAAGGGATGTGCTTCTCCGTTTACGAAACAAAGGAAATGGAACTCTTCTGACTGTAAAGAAACCTATTCCAGCCACCGCTCTGAAAGTAAGACTGGAGAAGGAAGCGGTACTCGATTGTTCCATGAAGGATGCATTGGAGCTTCTAAGCCTTCTGGGATATGGCGTAGTGTACAGATATGACAAAATTAGAAGAGAGTGCAGACTTGGAGAAGCTCAGATATGTCTGGATGAACTCTGGTTTGGCAGTTTTGTTGAAGTAGAGGCTCATTCGGAGGATGATGTGATGAACGCGGTTAATAAACTGGGACTTGTTCCAGAGGAGGGAATAAGGTTCAGCTATGCCGCGCTTGAGAAGGATGCAGAGCAGCAGCGGGATTCAGAAAGCAAATCCGAAACCACTACGCGATAACCTTGACAAAAAGCGGTTTATGCGCCATTTATCGACACTGTTTCCATTCGCAGAAATTTCAACACCTGGCTAATTTGAAATTATTATAGAGGGAGTAATAAAATGAACGATCATACTACAGCCGAAAGAAGACTGAAGGCAGACATTCACTACAAGAACTCGCTTCGGAGAGATCTTGTTGACAGTTTTCGCCAGATGCACATCTGGCAGGAGAAACTCACCGTTATTCAGAACATACGCAAGGAGAAGAAGCTTGTCCGGACAGTTCAACGCTATCAGAATTTCATCGATGATATGCGGTCATTTCTTTCCCCGCTGCTTGATGAAATTGAAGAGGCTATCAAAGAGGAGATGAGTTTCAGCGAGGATGAGATAAAGGAGTTCAGGCAGGAAGTAAAAGAGGAGACCAAACTTGCGTCAGAAGCAAGAGATGCTTACAAGAAAGCCATAGAAGCTACCGAAGCCTCTGAGGGAAAACAACTGGAATCAGAGGAACTTGCCCAGCTGCGAGACATTTACAGCAAAGCCTGGAGAGCTTTCCGTCTTGAGAAGCATAAGCTCGAAGAAGTCGAGCAGGAACTGAAGAGTGAAGAAGTCGACAGGAAAATCTTTGCCAGAGAACTCAAGAGAATTCATGTGGAGCGGCATTTCATAAAGGAAATGTAGGTTTCATGGAAATATTTCCACACAGGAAGATTGAATTAAGACTCTTTCTAACCGCACTGGCCTGCGTATTGTTCAGCCTTCCATTCATCGTTACGGGCAAGGCTTTGATCGTAATCCCATTCATATTTATCGGTGGCGGGCTGTATTACTATGTATTTTACTATCCGAAATATCTGAGAAGAAGAAAAATATCAAGGAATCCTCTTACAGATGAAGACAGGAAGATATTATCAGAATGGGTATCCTTCTACACATCTCTTTCAAATGAGGATAAACACACCTATGAGGCGGATATAGCGATATTCCTGTCAGAGCATACCATTACAGGTGTGGATGATGTAAAGATCACAAGGAAGATTGAACTGCTTGTGGCGGCAACCGCCATACGCCTTATCTTCAAGAGACCGGAATGGGAGTACCGTGATTTTGGTGATATACTTATCTACCCCGGAGGCTTCAGAACGGACGGGTCATATTCCACTGATATCAAAGGGTCGGATACCGTCGCTGCAGGGCTTGTACATTCCATAGGTAACGTGATACTCTCACTTCCGCATCTTCTTCGCGGATTTCAGCATGATAATGACGGGTACAATGTTGGATATCATGAGTTCGCTCATATTCTGGACGGTTATCACCCGGATGGAATTCCCAGTGAACTGTCACTGGGAGCTTATCGTCCATGGGTGGAGGTAATGCAGAGGGAGTTTGAAAAGGTTCATTCCGGAAGATCGTTACTTCGCCAGTACGCGGGTACTAATCCTGCTGAATTTTTCGCATGTTCAGTTGAAGCTTTCTTTGAAAAACCACTTGAAATGAAGAAGAGAGCTCCTGAACTTTACAAACAGCTTGCGGTTTTTTTTAAACAGAATCCCTGATCTTAAATTCATTTTTCTATTCCGTACAATGATTATTAGTTTCTATTTCTCATATGCTCTTGTTTTATCGGCATCTCCGATGAATATTGTATATCGAATTAAAGAGAAATGGAAATCTTAATGAGAATTCTTATTGCAGATGATGATCCCGTCATCAGAAAAATCATATCCAAACTGATTTCAGATATGGGGCATGAACCTGTTACCGTGAACGACGGTACTTCTGCGCTTGAACAAATCATGAAGCAGGGGTATCCTGTTGTTGTACTTGACTGGATGATGCCCGGTATGGATGGGATAGATGTCTGCCGTGCCATACGCGATATTGAAAACGGGAATATCTGTTACATCATAATGAACAGTGCCCGTGAAGGATCTAATAGTATCAGTGAGGCTCTGAAAGCAGGAGCGAACGATTACATCACCAAGATGACTGATTCAATTGAAATGAGGGCCAGGATAGGAGTTGGGATAAGAACCGCTCAGCTCGAAATGGAATTAGTCGAGTTAAATCAGCAACTTAGATATCTTGTAAGAATTGACGGTCTTACCGGACTTCTCAATCATGCTGCGGTTCTAAAAGAACTCGATATAGAACTTGATCGGGGAAGAAGAGAAGGTACTTCAACAAGCGTACTCATGCTGGACCTGGACAAATTCAAGGCGGTTAACGATACATACGGCCACCAGGCAGGAGATCAGGTATTAATCAGTTTTTCCGGGAAGCTTGTCGAGAAATGCAGATCATTTGACAGAATCGGGCGTTACGGCGGTGAGGAATTTCTTATTGTACTTCCCAGAACTCAGAATAGAGAAGCGATTTTAATTGCAGAGCGCATCCGACTTGAAATAGCGGAGATGAATCTGGATGAAATTATTCAGGGGCTCAAAATTACCTGCAGTATTGGATCCTGTACAGCAACTCTTTCAGTGCAACACTCATCAGCACTTGTATCTGCTGCTGATGCGTCTCTTTACAGAGCAAAGGAAGCAGGGCGAAACTGCGTTATATCCTGTACCCGAAAGCAATAATAGCCGGTGAATCGGATGCTGTTATCCAGTAGTCTTGCCGGATGAACCCGGTGTTGTAATTGGAATCCCCCTGTTGCAAAGAGGACACTCGTCCTGAGGCCAGCTCTCTGCTTTTACAGACAGGAGTGCTTTATATGGTGCTCCTATATTCAGGGATCCAGCTGTTCTATCAACAATAAGCCCGACTTGAACGACACTGGCATTAAGCGATTCAAGTGCGCTTATTGATTCAATGATACTTCCACCAGTGGTAGAGACATCCTCAATAAGCAGTATCCTGCTGCCTGCAACGAGATCTCTGAAACCTGATCGAACAGACATATTTCCATCACTGTTTCTCTGAAGAAATGCGAAGTTTTTACCCATATGCAGTGCTGTGGAAAATCCGAATACTATTGCGCCATAAGCAGGAGCGCAGACCACGTCAATCTCATCTTTCAGAGTATCCATTTGTGCGGCCATCATTCTGCCGAGTTCATCGACCAAGCGCGGTTCCAGAACTATGCGGATTTTCTCGAAGTACTCGCTGCCATGGCGACCGGATGTATACCTGAAATGTCCTTCCAATAATGCATTACATGACCTGAGAATCTCAAGTACTCTGCTTTCACTCAATTTATTCTCCAATTCAAGGTTTGATGCTGTTTATAGGTTATCAGTGCGAGAAATTAAAGGGATAAACTACCGGAAGCGGACCCTCATCTGCATCCACTGCGCCGAATCTCCATGTTTCCACAGCTGCTGCAAGTTCTAAATCGAAAGCAGGATTGTATGTTGTTGATTCAAGGATCGAGACATCAGAAACTCTGCCGCTGGGCTGTACTATCATTTCTATCAGCACAGTTCCTGCGAGGATAGGATCAGCGCGAAGATGTTTGTTGTAAATGAACGCTAAAGAACTCGATTTCGAGGCAAGAACGTCCATGATTTCTGTTGAAGTTCTTGAACTGTAAGTGGAACCGGGCGCTGTCTGAAGAATGTCCTCATTTCCCAGATTGATGTCGGAGAAAACCATTCGAGCCTGGCTTTCAGAGGTTGTCTCAATTGTCTGGTTGGTGTTTTCGTATAGTGTTGGATTTCTTTCAATTTCCTGGTCACCGCTGGATCCCGTCTGAGAAAGAGGCCCGGAAGTGAGAGGACCGACGTTTCCAAGGGAAGTCATCTGAATACCACCTTGCAGGAGTTCAGTCAACTGATCCGTGTATATGGATTCGACACTCTCATCAGAGGTCGCGTTTGTTGCTTCCTCTGTTGTTGATTGAATGATATCTTCCTGGATATCAGATGATCCTCCTGAAATTTCTTCAATTACTTCAGGAATCAAATCAGGATGAGATTCGGTTAACGTTGTGTCCAGGAAGGCAACTTCGGTTTCAGAAGAAATCAGGGACATATTGTAGATTATTGTGTGCAACTGTCCGGGAAGTGTTTCACAGAACAACACGTCCGAGTTGTAACCTTCCGCAAGAATAGCGAAAGAGTAGGTCTGACCTCCAATAAGATTGTCCTGGATGTATGGAGCAGTTCCGACATAATCACCATTCATAAACACAAGAGCGCCCTCTGGTTCTCCCTGGATAAGAACTGTAGCCAGGCTTTCCTGTCTTACCTGATCAAGTAATTGTCTGAGAGCTGGATTTTCCCAGGGGCCGAGATCGTAATATGGATCAAGAAGGAGAACATTCAGGAAAGCTGATTCAGTATTTTGAGGTTCACCGATTCCATAGTATGCAGCACCAAGCCTGTGATAGGCTCGGATCTGTTCATCCAATGAGAGAGCTTCCTCTTCAAGAAGGATCTCAAGCGCGGTAATGCTTCCGTTCATATCACCTATCAGATAAAGTTCAATTGCCTGATCAAGAGGAGTACTACTTATAAGGGATATGAACAGTGTTAATGATGCATAAATCAACGATACCTCCTATCATAAAAATGAAGCCAATGTTTACCATCGTCAACAGACCATGAAATCTGTTTTATTCAGCCGGATAATCTTGCAGCTGGTATTAACGATCCGGGAGATATTAATCCGGGTTAAAGTTACCGGGTTGACGAATCGAGGTTCAGGAACAATTGTTCTGTTCTGGTGTTGATACAATATGAACTGGGGGTCCTATTAATGAATCGATATCATAAAAATCTCAGAAACAGCAGAGTTCCTATCCTTGTTTCTGCAATTTTCGCAGTAATTATTGTCGCGGGATGCTGGAATCCATTCTCTCCTGACACTGGTGATCCCTCACCAGTTCAGTACTACAGCCCAGTTGACAGCGCCTGGAAGGTACTTAAGAATCTTGAATATGCCTACATCAGCAAAGATGTAAATCATTACCTCGCATGCTTCAGAGATGATTTCGAATTTCACCTTCTCGAAGTAGATTTTTTTGATTATGACGGAGACGGAGTACTTGACGAGTACTGGGGTATCGATTCTGAGGAGGAATACCACATAGCGATGTTCAATTCAGTCTCTTCAATTGAACTGACTCTCTCGGGAACCACTGAATACCCCTGGTCCGGTGATACACTCCAGACATCGTATGCTTTACCGCGGACTTTTGATCTTAAGGTATATACTGCTGGAGTAAACGGATTCTGTGCTTCTGGATCAGCTCTATTCGTATGCAGACAGGACTCCACCGGAGAATGGTACGTCTGGCAGTGGTGGGATCAATCAGACACCTGATACAGCAGATACCAATTCAGTGAAACTGATTCTCTTAATCCTTATTATTAGCGGTTATGTTATCGCAGATGGTCAGCCATCTGATAACAGTGGGGTATGGTGGGTATATTTCACGGACAGAGGTCCTGACCTTGAGAATAGACTTGCCCTTAAATCTCTTGAACTTATTGATTCCCCATCCTTTGACAGGCGTATCTCTGCAGGCATTTTTGAGGCTGACGAACTTGATCTTGAACCCTGGACCGATTATGTGAAAAACGTTGCGTCACTCACGCCATCCGGCAGCGTCAGGACAACTTCAAGATATCTGAATGCTGTGAGTGTATGTACTGCGTCTGATGATATTGATCGAATAAAGAATCTGCCCTTTGTTGATCGTGTCAGTCCTGTTTCAATCAGTACATACCAACCCCCTGTTTACAATTCAATTACGGGGACAGCATCAGGATTGACTTCTTTTCAGCTTTCACAGATTCATCTGGATGATCTTCATGAAAGAGGATGGACAGGACAGGGTGTCATAATAGGTGTGCTTGATTCCGGCTTCAATCTGACACACATCGTATTCCAGCAGATAAATGTGATTCTACAGTACGACTTCATAAACGATGACGGTGATCCCTCACAGCAGTCGGAAGATCCTCCGGGACAGTCTGATCATGGAACTGCCGTACTCTCTCTTTTGGGAGGATACTGCAAAGATACCTTCAGCGGTGGCGTACCGGATGCATCGTTCATTCTGGCGAAGACGGAAGATATCAGCGACGAGTACCAGGCTGAAGAGGATTACTGGGTTCAAGGGCTTGAATGGGTCGAAGAAAACGGTGCTGACCTTGTTTCAAATTCCCTTGGATACATTGATTGGTATACTTACACTGATATGGACGGGAATACTGCCGTTACTACAATCGCAGCAGATGCTGCCGCATCAAGAGGAATGATCGTCTTCAGCGCTATTGGAAATCGTGGACCCGATACAGGAACCCTGATCGCACCGGCTGATGGTGATTCCGTGTTTGCTGTGGGAGCTGTTGATGTTATGGGGAACGTTGCTCAGTTCTCTTCAAGAGGACCCACTTATGATGGAAGAATAAAGCCTTCTGCTTGTGCTCTTGGTGAGAATGTAGTCCTGGCTTATGTGGGAGGAACCGAATACTCATTCAGCAACGGGACTTCATTTGCCACACCCCTGACCGCTTCAGCTGCAGGTGCAATTCATCAGGCTCATCCTGAATGGTCCATGATGGAAATCATCGATATTCTCGAAATCACAGCCTTGAATGCGGATTCTCCTGACAATGATACAGGCTACGGAATTCTGAATGCTTTTTCAGCCTTGAATTACCGCTCACTGACGGGATCGGTAAGACTGAGTTACTCTGGCGCGTTTCTGCCTCATTATCCGCTTACCATAACCATGGGTGATTCCACCTACATGATTGAAACGAATCAATCGGGCTGGTTTGCATTCTGTCCGGGAGAATTGGGTTCATTCTCCATAAGTGATGGAGGGGGAGATGGTATTGTTATTCCGGTTGAAGGCATACTTGAAGAAGGAGGACAAGAGGTTCAGATATTTGTTAATCAGACTACCGTTTATGAAAGTCCAACATTATATCCAAATCCCACAACCGGAGAGATCTATATAGGGTTTGATATGATGAATGGACCGAACGATGTGTCTATGACAGTGTATGACCTGCTTGGACGGACTATCCACTCCTCAAAAAGAACCGCTGTTGGCCCCGGTTCCTTCCGGGCGCCGCTTCCGGGAGAAGCTTTCTTCTGGGACGGGCTTGATAACAGCGGAGAACCTGCTGCGTCCGGCATATATATTATCCTGCTCAAAGTCGGAGAAGACACTCATTTAATTAAGTTTGCTCTTGCAAGGTAAGATTACCGAAGGTATTTCCTCGTAATCTATTAACCCTTATATATTATCAATGTTTAACACTCAGTACGAACATTGTTATTGAAAATACAGGCAGGAATTTATTAACAACCTCAAAGGAGAGGCAATCAATGATGAAAACACTTACGTTTTTAGCTGTTGTTGTTACAGGGATCACGCTCGCTCAGCCGCAATCCTTCCGGTCCATGTCTACCGGAGGAATGATACTGGATGATCTTGACCTGTGGTTTTCAGGCATGCTCTTTACTCAACCGGTACCTGACAGGCTGCTTGATCTGAATGGAATACGAGTTTACACAGGGCTTTCGAATCTATCTACAGGTACCGATATGATATTCGAAGAAACTGACAACACCAGAGGCGGATTCCTTCTTGGTGGCAGCTGGTCTCCCAACGGAAAGCCTTACGGACTGGGAATCCTGACTGAATTCATGGATGACAGGATTCTGGAAGATCTTTTTCTTGCCGGTCCGGGAGGCTTCCCCTTTGTGTACGGTCAGGGGGAAGTGGAAGGTACATGGTCAGAGTATACCGATTCCGACGGTGATGGTACCCTGGATACCAGACATACTGTCTACCAGAAAGAAACAGGAAGATCAGATTCAACGAGTCTGTCTGCTGGAGTGTATGGTGCGTGGGCTCCAAATGAGTCTCTGAAACTGGGTCTTGGAATTTCGATGATTCAAACTGAATCAGAGATAAACAGTGGTGATATGAACTATTCAACTACAGTATCTGACTCGAATATAGTAGATGGAATAGAAACCTATTTCATGGATAACGATGCTAGCGGAACTGAAAAAGAAACTATGAATGGTATGCGGGTATCTGTTTCCGGAAGAGGACCCATGACAGACAAACTGGAAATTGGTGGAATGTTCCAGTATTCTTCGCTGTCATCCGACATCTCGAGTGAAATTGAAGAAACTGGAATAGAGGACTTTCTTCCTGACGAAAGCGATATTTACGATATTTCCGTCTGGAGTATGTCAGAAGACTATACCATTTCTACCAGCGGCAACAGATTTGGCGGCGGTCTGGATATGGGATTCCAGATTGATGAGGACTGGAAACTGGAGTTTGCCGGGGCATACTATATGATGAGTCTTGACGGCACAACCGGGGATTTCTCAATTAATTTTGATTCAACATACATTGTTACCATCGATCCATTTATTGATACTACAGATGTAAGCATGACAGGTTCCGGAGATGTAACCAAAGATATCAATAATAATATATTCACAACTGGGCTCAAAATCTCGGCAACCCCGGCCAAGGCTGTTATAATAAGCATTGGAACGCTGTTTTCGATTCATGATAACGAAAACACTATGCAGTATACTTCGTCAAATACGGAAATAGAGACTTATTCAGATGGTGATGGTGAATTATCTGATCCGGATGATTACGTCTCAACGAGTACCTGGTCTCAGACTGTGGAAACGAAAACAACGAGCAGCACAACCAGGATATCCATCCCGATTGGGCTTGAATTTGGGGTGCTTCCTGAAGTATCAGTCAGGCTTGGTGCAAGCCCCGGATTTGTGTGGGAGAATAATGTGGTTACAACAGACCTGATTACTGCCTCGCCGATGACAACATATACCGTATATGGTGACGGAACCGACCGGACTGTTGTTGAAGATCCGTGGTATACCATCGATGGGACCAGGACTGAATCGGACGATTCGTATACTGAAATTCCATTCTCGTACGGTGTGGGATACTCACCGAGCGATTATGTACAGATTGATCTCATGGGTCTCGGAAGCAGTCTTGACCAGTGGCGGCTTTCAGCCACGTTATCTTTCTAGAATGTGCATTGATGAACCTGGCTGAACTCCCTGTGAGGACAACTGGTCAGGAGTTATGTAGGCTGCAATGATAATAAAATCTGTGCTGATCATCGCTGTTATAGCCGTACTTTCGGTTCTTGGGGTGATCCATCTTGAAGATCTGCCCTGGCAATCCAGGGAATTTCAGGTTTGTGGAATCACCGTTCTTATTTACCTGTTCTGGAGCGCGGCTGAATCAAAATTCAGGGGAGGACGCGGAGGCCTCCCCTATACTGTATTCTACGCTGTCCTGCTTGTCAGCGCAGTTGACAGTTTTCTTCTCCAGCTTACAGCGTACGGTTCGCCCTGGATTCTCCGATGGACGGGAGCAGCCCTTTTCGCGGCAGGATCAACCATTCGACTTGCTGCTTTCAGATATAATTCGGTTCGGGCTCTCCGACTGGGAAGATTCTGCCAGCTGGCAGGATTGCCTGTTGCGTTTGGCAGTATTATCGGAACTGTTGTGGCATTATCCGCTGGAATTCCAGGTTCTCTTCATGAAGAAATTAACATTGATACCGAAATGGAAGAAATCGAACAGTGAAGGTTCTTCTTCAGCGCGTTTCCAGAGTATCTGTATCAGTAAATGAAAGAGTAGTCAGCGAAACAGGATCGGGGCTTCTGGCGCTGGTTGGTTTTGGCAGAGAAGATACTGATAAAGACCTGGAATGGATGTCCAGGAAAATACTTGGTTTGCGTATATTTCCGGACTTCAGTGATAACATGAATCTCTCCGTATCGGATATAAATGGTGAATTAATGGTTGTCAGCCAGTTCACGCTGCATGCTGATTCAAGAAAAGGCAGACGTCCCGGTTTTATTGACGCCGCTTCCCCGGAAAAGGCGGAACTTCTCTACGATCTTTTTATCGAAATGCTGTCACACAGCGGACTTGAAATCAAATCCGGTATCTTCGGAGCGATGATGGAAGTGGAACTCATAAACAGCGGTCCTGTCACGATCATGATCGAATCACCATCCGAGAGAAAGTGAACAGAATCTTGTGGCTTCAAACTGAAGTACCCCTTGTTCTGGCAAGTAAGTCCCCAAGACGGAAGGCAATACTGGAAATGGCGGGCATACCGTATATCCAGTCACCTGGGAACATCGACGAAAATGATTTCATCGGCTCACCTTCTGATGTTGTACTGCATTGGGCAAGAAAGAAAGCGTTTGATATTCTCCCTTCCTGGAAAGGTCATCCTGTTCTTGGAGCGGATACAATGGTTGTTCTGGGTAATAAGCTGCTCGGAAAGCCTGAGGATGCAGACAGGGCGTTCGATATGCTGAAACAGCTGTCTGGAAAATGGCACAGTGTGTACGGGGGTGTCTGCATCGTCTGGCCTGAAAAGGGAATTGATCTCGAATTTGTCGAATCTACAAAGGTCCACTTCAGAACGCTTTCCGCGGAAGAGATAAGGATGTACGTTTCATCAGGTGAACCGATGGATAAGGCTGGTGCCTACGGTATACAGGGATTGGGGTGTGCTCTTGTAGATCGAGTGGATGGCTGTTATTTCAATGTCATGGGTTTACCGATCACCCGGCTTGTTCACGAGCTCAATATCCGATTGATGAATGGAGAGTAGAATGACTCTTATTGCTTACTGTGGGCTGAATTGCGAAGAATGTCCGGCTTATCAGGCTACACAGAATAATGATCAGACGCTCAGGGAAAAGGTAGCGATTGAGTGGTCGAAAGAATTCAACTGGGATCTCACCGCTGAAGGTATCAACTGTGATGGTTGCCAGTCGGTTGAAGGCGCGCATTTTTCTCACTGCTTCGAATGTCCGATACGTCCTTGTGCGATGAAACGTTCCGTTAGTACCTGCGCGGACTGCATCGAGTACCCGTGCAGGGATCTTGAGGAATTTCTTGTTTTGGCTCCCGAGGCAAAAACGACTCTTGAAGGCATTCGCGAAGCGAAGTAGCTTATACCAAGGGATAAATTGAAGAAGTGTGTATTAACCCGGATTAAGATTTCTTATGGGTAATGCCCATTTCACGGTGAAGTTCTTTCTTCTGCCGGATGTATTTGTTCCCCATATTATAGTGGCCTGGAAAATCTAGACAGGTGATTAAGGTGGATTTGCCTGCATTCATCGAACTGTTGATTATGTATCGTAAGATCCGCGAGCGAGATAAGGATATATTGAAGAAGACTTTTCGACTGCATTTTCCGCGCGAGTTCCTCCGCTTCATTCAGGTACTTCTCAGCGAGTGCATAATTCTCGTTCTTTATTGCGATTCGTCCCAGAAGGTAAAGAGATGATCCTTCCTCACGTTCAAGAGTTGAATCCTTTGGAAAGGGTTGACCGGGTGGATACCAGGCATAGATTTGCACTAGTTCAAACATTCACAAACAGGAATGGATTATTTTGACCGGCAGAAAAGTTTCAGAGAGAACCATCAGGCGGCTCAGCCACTATGCTCGATGTCTCAGACACACAAGAATCGATGGAAAAAAAATTGTTACATCAGAATATCTGGCGAGAAAATGCGGGATTTCTTCAGCTGGAGTAAGAAAGGATCTTGCCATATTCGGAGAGTTCGGTAAGCAGGGCTCCGGATACGATGTTCAGGGACTCCTTGCTAATATTGAGAATATACTGGGAACCGGGAAACCTTTACATGTTATTGTGATAGGTGCAGGCAATATCGGCCATGCTCTTCTTGAATCCGGTCTTGAAGGTACCGGTGGATACAACTACGCTGCGATTTTCGACAGTGATCCTGAAAAGCAGGGGAAGATCTGTGCCGGGACTGAAATTCAGCCAATGGTAGAACTTCAGGAAACAATCAGGGAACTCGGTGACGTTATTGCGGTGATTGCAGTTCCTGATGGTGAAGGACAGAAGTGTATAGATCAGCTTGTGGAAGCCGGGTGTAATGCGATTCTGAGTTTTGTGCTGGAACCTCTGGACATTCCGGAAGGCGTAGAGTTACGATACATAGAAATTTCCACAGAACTGGATATACTTACTCACTCATTGATGAGAACCGGCAGATGAACTGTTTTCAGACTTTTTTCCTTCTCCAATGCTGTTTATCTTTATACTTAAAGGAGTGATATGAAAGGTCGGTTTCAGCTGTACACCGGTAATGGAAAAGGCAAGACTACAGCTGCTTTAGGACTCGCTGTCAGAGCAGCCTGTTCCGGTATGAAGGTTTATTTCGGCCAGTTCATGAAGGGGCAGGATTACTCTGAACTGGTTCTTCCTGAACATTTTCCTGATACTATCACCATGGAGCAGTACGGTACTCCTAAATTGCTGTGCAAGGGTGAGAAACCTTCACCTGAGGATACAGCCGCTGCACGAAACGGTCTTCTCAAGCTGAAGGAGGCCATGCTTTCAGGCATATATGATGTGATAATAGCAGATGAACTTAACGTAACCGTTTACCTTGGTCTTCTTGATAAGGATACCGTATTGGAGGTACTGAAGAAGCGCCCCGACAATGTCGAGCTTGTTGTAACAGGCAGATACGCTCCTGACAGTTTTATTGAGCTTGCTGATCTTGTGACTGAAATGCGTGAGGTGAAACACTACTATGAAACAGAGAATCTCACCGCCCGAAAAGGCATCGAATGCTAATTCCCCTGGGTCAGGTCCTGAAATCAGCATTGTTGTGTTATTAGTGCTATATAAGTTAATGCCATAGGAGGTTAAAATGAAAATACTCATAGTATTTCTGGCAGTTTTCTGGACAATTGCAGTTGCTTCCGAGAGAAACGAACTTGAAATGAGTTTCGGTGCGGGTGTATGGATGCCTGCACTGTTCGATTCCGATACACAGCTGAACCCGGGTCCCGCATTCATGTTTTCATTACAGATACCACCATCTCTGGGTAACTGCTTCATTATTGAAACCGGATACTTGAGCGTTACCTCAGAAAGAGACAACTGGAATGGTGTAACCGGTATACCTTTGACAATCGGATTCAGAACCTATCCTTTCTTCAGGAAATACGCAGGACCGAGGGGAATTGAACCACTGCTGGGTATATATGGAGGCGGAATTCTTCTCTGGGATAGACCCGATGGAAATCAGGATAGTAAAAAAACTGGAGCCGCTGTAATAGGAGCTGAAATTGGTGCTAGGATAATATTAGGAGAATCAATTTCCCTTGATCTTGTTGTTTCTCCTGAATGGGTACCTGCTGGTTCCGGTCTTGCAGGTGAGTCGAATAAAGATTTATCCGGATTGAAGATTCTTGCTTCTATTGTATTCTGATCGGAGCTTGAATATAGAGATGTTTATAGAGTAAAACATTGTAAATATATATTATACAATTTATATATAGTACATATTTGTTATGTGTACTACAAGTTGACCAAACAGACTACGTCCCTAGTTGGCCGCAGGCTGCTGAGACATCGGCTCCTCTTGAACGACGGAGGGTAACAGCCTGGCATCTGGGGTAAAGGTAACTTATGAACTTCTCAACGACATCACTGTCTGGTCTTCTGAAATCAGCTCCTTCAATACTGTTATAAAGCAGAAGATTGATTTTGCATTCAAGATTCTTCGAGAATTCCACAAGAGCCTGAGCTTCCTCAATTGAGTCGTTGACGTTTTCAATAAGGCAATACTCAAGCGTGACTCTTCTCCCTTTTTCACGGTTGTACTCAAGAATGTCCTGTTTCAGTCTGTGAAGAGGCAGAGCCCTTGAAGCAGGTGCCAGTATTCTTCTGGTTTTCTCTACTGCGCTGTGAAGAGAAACTGCAAGACCGTACTGTCCTGGAAGATTGGCCAGTTTCTCAATCCCTCCCGGCAAACCGACTGTTGATATTGTGATTTTTCTTGATCCGATACAGATACCTCTGTCATCGCTGATAATGGACAACGCATCACTCACATTGTTGAAATTATCCATGGGTTCGCCCATTCCCATGAAGACCACATTGCTGATTCGTGTCTCTGTCGCATTTCTCAGCTGGTAAAGTTGAGATACGATTTCATCAGTGGAGAGGTTTCTTATCAAACCCATTTTACCGGTTTGACAGAAAGTACAGCCAAGCCTGCACCCGACCTGACTTGAAAGACAGGCTGTCAACCTCGGAGGTTCCGGTATCAGTACAGATTCAATTCTGTTATCATCATTTAACAAATAGGAATACTTGATTGTTCCATCTTCTGCTGAAAGTGAGCTGTCAGTTCGGAGAGCTGTTATCACAGCATGAGTGTCCAGCAGCTCTCTGGTACTCCTGGACAGATCTGTCATCTGCTGAAACGTAGTGATCCCACGAAAATGAATCCAGGAGAATATCTGATTTGCTCTGAAAGGTTTCATCCCCATGCTCTCAGATAGCCAGAATATCAGTTCTTCGTATGTTAGACCGGATAGCCTGATTCTTCCATGGTTATCGTTTCTGAGCATGTTACTTTAAACTACCTTTCAACCAGTTGTATAAGTTATATATAATCTCTATGAACAGCAAGTATTTTTTTTGCCAAGAACGGAGAATAATGAAAAAACGCATTGGGATAATAGGAGGCTCCGGTGTTTATTCGTTTGACGGAGTCAGAATTGAGGGAGAACTGAATACCGAAACTCCCTTTGGAAAACCGTCAGCGCCTCTTATTCTGGCTGAATACGATGGAATCCCTCTGGTTTTTCTTCCACGACATGGTGAGGGTCATACACTGTCTCCCTCCGAAGTTCCATATGCAGCAAATATATATGCAATGAAACATATTGGTGTACGTAAGATCATCTCGGTATCAGCTGTTGGAAGTCTTCAGGAGAAGTATTGCCCCAGACACTTTGTAATTCCGGATCAGCTTTATGACAGAACAAAAGGAATAAGAAGATCTACTTACTTCAGTAACGGATTGGTTGCTCACATAGGATTTGGTGATCCCTTCTGTCAGGGGTTATCCGGGATTCTTGCCAGTTCAGCGGAAGAAGCAGATGCGACAATACATAGAGGTGGAACTCTTGTCTGCATGGAAGGACCTGCTTTTTCCACAAGGGCAGAGAGTGATATTTATCGCCGGCAGGGGCATGCTATTATCGGGATGACCGCACTTCCGGAGGCCAAACTTGCAAGGGAAGCAGGTATATGCTACTCGATTCTTGGTTTGGTTACGGACTACGATGTATGGCATGAATCAGAGGAAGATGTCTCAGTTGAAGCTGTAATGGCAAACATCAGGGTGAATACTGTCAGGGCAAGGAGAACGATTGAGAACGCTCTGAAGAAGATGGATCCTGACAATTCAGAATGCAGCTGCCATGGAGGGGCGGAGGGTATTGAAAAGTCGATCATAACAGCTCCCGGAAACAGGAGTTATCTGGCAAAGGAACATCTGAAAGTTATTCTTGAGAGATAGGTTATCTTGAATGCTTCAACTGTAAGTGATATCGGAGAGAGAGGTCTGATACGAAGGCTGAGGGATAACTTTCCGTCACTTGGTCTTATCGGTGATGACAGCAGTATTCTTCCAGCTCTCCGCTGTCCCGTTGTAACTACGGACAGCTATTTCGAGGGATCCCATTTCTATCGCTGGTGGGCACCACCGGAGGTTCTCGGGCGGCGATTGCTTGAAGCGACACTATCGGATATCGCAGCCATGGGTGCCTGTTCCCGATGGATCTTTACCGCAGTCACATTACCTCCCGATATGGAGATTGACTGGATTGAACGATTCTATAGAGGGTTGATGGAGAGAGAGGATTGTGTTATTGCCGGAGGAGAAACAATCCGGGGGAGTAATTTCGGAATCACACTTACTGCAGTTGCTGAAGGAGGTAATTCCGAAACCCTTCTAAGAAGATCGACACTGCGACCAGGTGACAGTATCTGGCTATCCGGACCGATAGGCAGGGCGCTTGACGCTCCTGCAATAATCGAGAAGGCAGGAGGTTTTGAAGGCGAGAATCTGAATCCTTGCTCAGGAATAGTCTCCGCGGATAAACTGGAACAGGTGAGAGCCTTTCTCCTTCCGCGGGCTGAGCTTGAACTTGCTGTGGAATTGAGGAGAAAAGGTGTTCTTTGCGGGATCGATATATCCGATGGTCTCTTCTCGGAGGCTTTGCATCTTTCCTATGAGAGCAAGGTCGATATTGTACTTGATATTGATGAATCGATATTCTTCAACTCAGTAAAAGACAGACCGCTTGAAGCTGCTTCATCCGGGGAAGATTTCGTTCTGCTTTTCAGCGCACCTGAGCAGATTGAATTTACATTTGAAGGATGCATAAAAGTTGGTTACGCAAAGGAAGGCGCGGGGAGTGTAAGTGTTTTGATGAATGGAAGACCGGTAAATGTGGAAACAACCGGGTATGATCATCTGGAGGTTTAAGAATGCAGGAAGAGAAGAATACAACTACAAAGGAATTCCAAGTTTTCGGCAAAGATCTCGTTGCCAGATTGAAGGAGATTCTTCATCAGGGTAATGTTAGACATATCATGATAATAAATGAAAATGGAAAAGTTCTGATTGAAGTTCCGATGACGCTGGGCGCTGTGGCCGTAGTATTACTCCCGGTCTGGGCAGCTATCGGAGCGATTGCCGCTCTTGTGGCAAACTGCACAATCGTCGTAAAAACAGAAAAAGAATAGCGCAACTGCATACTGGAGCCGTTGAAAAAGCCAGGGATTGAGCAACTGAAAACGTCAGATTGAGATTATCCCAATATAGAATCTGCTGTATTCTATTTCATGATCCTCTGAGGTTTCCAGTGTAATACTGCTCATTCTCTCAACAGTTTCTTCAGGCAGGGGGAATATGACAAGAGTATTACCGCTCCAGGAACCGCTGTAGATCCAGTCTTCCCAGGTACTCCACATGGCATTGATCTCATCTGATTTCATCGTTCCACCAGCCCAGGAACAGAGGGTTTCAAAGATATCTCCATATTCGTTTGCCTGCTGTAATTCGCGACGCGTTCCATATCTTCCGCTAATCGGATTGATGACTACTTTCCCATCCAGCTTGATGAACCTTATCAGTTCACCATGATATTCAGGGTCCAGTACAGTCCCTTCATCCGTCAGTAGTGCCGGATAGAAGTCGTCATTACTCTGTGGTGTCAGAGCACACTCGTAATAGATGAATTTTTCACGGAATCCATTATTGAACTCCAGCAGAAACGATGGAGGCCACCTCCAGATATCGAGGATCTCAGGGGTAAAACTTAACCCATTCATTTCAGCTGGAGTGTCAATTGTGCCGGGTTCCCCCCACGAAGTACCGGAGATGTTCCAGACCGCTCGGAAAGAGTTGGCCAGCTGCAGGGGGGCGATAGCAGTCAGTTTCTCCGGGGCCGGCCAGGTTTCGATAAAGGTCCCGGACGGAACTGTGACAGTGAAAGTACCCTGAAAAAAATCACCGTAAAAATAGACAACAGGAGCTCTGGCCACCGGTTCGTCCCATTCATTGTGAGTTGGGAAATACTCATAAGGATCAGATGGTGGAACTGCTCCGATTATTACTTCCTCTGCAAAAGTTAT
Source organism: uncultured bacterium (assembly GCA_965372215.1). Taxonomy (GTDB): domain Bacteria; phylum Fermentibacterota; class Fermentibacteria; order Fermentibacterales; family JCC-6; genus Aegiribacteria. Next base: position 18,570 of record CBDVBK010000029.1, read on the forward strand.
CGCGCCCCATTCGTGTACATAGATCGTATTGAAGTCAGTGGGGGGGGCAATAACAGTGTCGACCAGCGCAGCAGCTAATAAGAGTGGAGTCATATCAATATCCTTTCGCCATATGCGTGAAGATTGTTATTTCATTCCTCTATGTCTGTTATACAACATCGCTGAAAGAATATTCCTTCGCTGTCGACATCGATATCAATGGATCAGGATCATCCTCTCCGTATCGATGATCTCACCTGCGGTGAATACACAGAAGTAAACACCGGCAGGCAGAATTTCTCCGGATTCACCTGTTCCGTTCCAGGTGATATTGTGCCACCCGCCTGCAACCGGTTCATCAAGCAGAACATCGACGGTTCTACCTGACAGGTCTATGATCTCAAGCCTGATATCCGCTCCACCGGCAGGGATTCCGAAGCCTATCTCAGTAAATCTGCTGAAAGGGTTGGGGAAACAGTTTGACAGTTCAGGATTAACTGCCGGGGCAGCTTCGTGCGTATGTGACGCTACCGGTACTATCAGAACCTCCGAGGAATTTCGTTTGAGAATTTCATCAACCAGCACCTCGACTGTTCCATCGGGATACTGTCTTAAAAGAATACCTCCCTGTGCTTCATAGGTTACAGATGGATCTGCCGGTATGTAATGATGGATGTTAAACCATGTTTCAAAATGATTGTTTGTGACTGTGGAAAGAAACGATCCTCCAGGCAGCGAATCGATTTCAAACATCAGCCTTCCAAGCAGCCAGGCCTTCTCAGTATTTCTATATCCGTCATCATCCGTATCACTGGTGAAGAAATCAACTTCGTCATTTACCACGTGAATCCACCGCCATGCGATGCTGTCACTATCGAAGTCTCTCTCCCCGGTTTCAGTATTCCGCCTGTTCTGAGCGGATACCAGAGGTGAAGGCCATGGATAGTCAGGCCAGCCCAGCCCGTCTCCCTTTCCGAGAGAGGATGTCTGTACATGAAGAGGAAATCCAGGGAAAGGAACATCTCTTACCCAATCGTCCGCGTTGAAGAAATCATTCCTGCCATAGTAATTGTTCCCCTGATTCAAGTAGGTCTCAATTCTATGGGTATGACCCGCCAGAGCAAGGCTGAACCCGTATGTATCGAGCAGATCCACCACTCGATCCGTATTGTGAAGCGACCACATATAGAAGTCGAATGTGGGACCGTGGGTGAGGAAGAAGAATGGGCCGGCTCTGGAGCCGCCTTCAGATACAAGCTGATCTTCAATCCAGTCCAGTGTTTCAGTTGTCGGCCCGTAACATCTGGCCAGTTCAAGCAGCCCTTCGTCATGTCCGGAATTGATACAGTATAGAAGTGAATTACCGAAGCGGAACTCGCAGTTCATGACCCGGTTGACCAGTTGAAAAAAGTAAAGGTAACCACATGGATTGTAAGAAATCCAGGTCCAGTTGTAATGGTCGTGGTTGCCGGCTATAACAATGAATGGAACCCTCAGTTGAGATATACCCTGCAGTAGACTGTCATTGAAATAAGTGCCAAGATGCTCATTTTCGCAGGCATCTCCGGTATGAACAATGAATTCAGGATCGAGGAAGTTAGCCTCTTTGATGAAGCGGCGAAATCTCTGAGCGGTTGTGTAATCACTGTTGTCATAGTCGATATGCGGATCAGTAATGTGCATAAAGCTCCATGTCTCAGGATATTCCTCAAGTACTTTCACGGCATGAATGCTGTGGAACGAATATGACCCAAGATCCACAACGATATCGTAAAAATCCTCGGGAGTATCTACCGGTACAAGGACCTCAACTTCCTGAATTCTCTCGATACCCGGTCCGTAGAGCAGAATGAAAAGATCACTGTCCGGAGTTCTGTCCCTGTGATTTACTGACATGATGCTGAGGGGATATTCCTCCTGCATCGGGCTAACGAGATGAACTGCTGCATCACCTGTTCCAAAATCACCCAGTAGAGCTATCTGAATTGTAAAGGATTCACCTGCTTTCCGGATAACAGCCTGAGTCATCCTTGGTGATACGAGAGCACTGGAAAAATAGATTCCCTCTTCTCCGGAGGAGGGCTGCGATGTTGATTCATAAGCACCTATATCGATTATTCCGTTCATCCTTGGATTCCCGTCCAGGTCTGTATCGGGCAGAAGGGCGGCTACAGTGCCGAAACGGTATCCGGAATTCAGACAGGATGATCCGTCCGCAAGCCTGAAATCAAGGTTTCCAGGATCGATGAAGCTGAGAAATGATTCATTATCTATGATATATGTATGAGTACCAATGGCTACCTCGTCGTATTCATCTACCACGACGCAGTTGTACATCTCGAACAATGATGCGCTGTTAAGTCCTCCGCCGGGATGAAAGCCAATGGTGCAGTTCACAATCAGAGCAGGATGGCTGGTTAGCCAGTGGCAGTCTATCCCGTCCTCGCCGTTACCGGCGATCAGACAATTCACCAGCTGATTTGATCCGCTCGAAAGGCATATACCATCAGTGCCGTTACCGGTAATTTCGCAGAGGGTCATTTGCAGACCTGCATCAAGATCACAATCGACGCCATCGTTGCTGTTATCGAAAATCGTGCAGTTCTCGAAAACAGGGCAGGCGGAACTGCCGGTGACATAGATACCGTGCCATGATCCGTCATGTATCATACAGTTTTTAATGAGAGGGCTGCGGTTATCGATCCACAGACCGCCTTCATAGAATATGCCGACTCTTCCAGCCCCTTCGATAACGCACCATTCAAGATGGGATCCTTCACCGGACAGTTTTATGTAATTGTATTCATCAACACCATCTGCAGGTTTGAAAACTATTTGATTCTCTGCGGTTCCGATAGCAATGAGAGAACCGTTGACATTGAACTCATAATCTTCCAGAAAACCTGTTTCGAACTCAAATATCACTCCGGGTGCCAGAGTTAGAGATTCTCCTGATGGAACGTAGATATTACCTGTCACTGTATATATACCCGCAGACATGTATCCCGTAAGTTCCCCATGGATATCAAGTGACTCGGCAGATCCCGCAGTCAGGAGAATAGTCGCAGTTAGCATTGCTGTCTTCATTTTCATTCAGGTGACCTCCAGCATAACATTCATGATACTGATCCCGGGAGTATTGCTGCTGTTTGAATAATACCTATCCGGTTCAGTCAGGACAGTTATCTATTTAGAAATTTCACTTATTCTGTATACACATTGATAGCGCAGCGGCTTGAGCAGGTCAACTTTCGCAGATGATTCGCATCCTTCGCAGAAAGTACTACGACAAAAATACAGGCATCCTCATACCCGCTGTGCTCCTGTTATTGTATACTATTATGATCATAATCCAGGGAGGTTGTTTCTTGAGCCAGCAGATGATTGTGCACGGTATTGAGGCTGTTGTTCTCGGTCTTGCAGTAGGGCTGATTCTTTGGCTGATCAGAAAACATTCACCGGGGGGCAGGCTGAAGCTCTGGATTCTTCTGGCTGGGATCGCTGGCGCGTCATACCTCATAATGAAGATGTTCGGAGTACCGGGAGAGTCAACCTTTTCCAGAATAGCTCTTGCTGCGACAATTATGCTCGGCGCCAACACGATTCTGCAGGTTCTGAACCTGTTGCTGTGGGACTATCTTCTGAAAAAACGGGGTGATATTCACATACCGAGACTCATAATAGACATGATCAATTTCATCGTTCTGGCTATCGTCGCAGTAGCTATTCTAAACGGAATATTCGGAGTTAAGCTCACCGCGTTCCTTGTTACCTCAACCGTTCTTTCAGCTGTTATCGGACTTTCTCTTCAGGACATACTGGGTAATCTATTTGCCGGTCTGGCTCTGCAGATGGAGAGACCCTACAAAGTTGGTGAATGGATAGGTGTAGGTGAAGAAGAGGGTATAGTCGTGCAGATGAACTGGCGGACTCTTACCATTAGAACCAGAGCTGGAGATCATGTTACAATTCCAAACGCCACTGTTTCGAAGGATATCGTAACTAACTACTCTCATCCGAACAGACAGCACATGTGCAGAATAGAAGTCGGAATGTCTTACGATCACTCACCCGGACAAGTAAAGGAAATAATTTCAGGGATATTCAGCAGAACCGGTGGGGTTCTGGCGAAGCCGCTTCCAAAAGTATTTCTTGACAAATTCGATGATTATACTGTCAATTATGATGTACGTTTCTGGATTACGGAATTTCACAGAAAACCTGAAATTGAAAACGAGGTCAGAACACATATCTGGTACAGCCTTCGAAGAGCCGGGCTTTCAATTCCATTCCCGATAAGGGATGTGACAGTCAGAACTGTCCCTGAGGATCACGAAGGGAGAATCAAGGAACTGCTCAAAGCAGAAATACTAAATGAGCTCAGAAAAGTGGAACTCTTTAAAATGCTGAACGAAGAACAGATCCTGAAACTTGCCGAGAGTTCCTCCAGACATCTCTATTCAAAGGGAGAGATACTTGTTAATCAGGGGGATTCAGGTGATTCCCTGCTGATTATCTCTGACGGCAGCGTCGAGGTTTATGTTTCTGATAACTCAGGTCGAAAAACTCATCTCGCAGACCTCCATGAAGGAGATTACTTCGGTGAAATGAGCCTCCTTACAGGTGAACCCCGCTCAGCATCGGTCTCCGCTGCGTCCGAAACCGAAGTAATCGTTGTAAGAAAAGATGGCCTGGCTGACCTGCTGGAGACGGAACCCTCGATCCTTGAACCGCTCTCTGAAATGCTGGAAAAGCGACTGGAGGATCTTTCAGGCAGAATTGTTGACATATCAGTCGTGGAAAAGAAACACAAACAGCCTGTTCAAAAGGATCATATCCTTAGTCGAATAAGGGATTTCTTCGGTATAAGATAGAAGTTTTCACGCAGCTACTTATCAGTTTATCTCGTCAATCGTATGCCAGACGTGTTTTTTCATCTGTCAGGATATGCTGAATACGTTCCTTCCATCCGGTTGACTGCCATGTTCCTAACTTCTGATGAGTCAGGTAATAGTTTTGTGGGATCGGGTGAGTGCCGACAATTACATCCAGTCCATATTTTTCGGGAATAAACTCACAGAAAGCCTGCAGGCGGGGGCAGGGTGGGTAGCCCACCATTTCAACTTTCCTCTCCCTTGTACAGAGCAAAGGCCCCCTCCCGGTTTAGCAAAGCACGCAGACACTTCCCTCCTGTGCAGGTATGGTAACGATCGCAGATAATCATACTGATTTTCTTCATCTTGCCTGCTTCTCCTTTAATTCTAGAATAATTTAGGGATATTCACATAATCTGACTTCTTATTACTGTCTCCTGATATGTAGTTTGAACCGTGCGATATTCAGTGAGTAATCGATACCGATGCTGCCTTCTATAATTCCCTTCTCGAGCATATCGATGATGTCTGTGGCAAGATGACCCGACTGGCCTTCCGGCAGCTCGCTGAAATCAAGAAAGACAGAAGTGGCATTGTCTCCAATACCGCCGAACCCTATCGCAGGTCTACTGCCGGAGTCTCTTATGTAGATTGAGTTTATCGGAAGAAGCCCATTCTCACCGCTGAGCATCAGATTGCCCCATTCATCAGTTGTCAGGAAAGGTTCTTCCGGAAGGCCGATATCCACAGGATCCGCTCCGATTATTTCAACATCAAGCACCGGTGGTTCCGGAAGGACTCCGTCCGACAGGTAGAGCGAAAGAACATCAACAGTTCTGATTACAGGAGCTGTTGGATATACTCTGCATCTGTAAATATTCTCTGAGCAGGACATAACCCTTCCCGATAGAGTAAGGTCGTTTCCATCATCAACAGGGATTGTGATGTATACAGATGATTCAAGCAGATGGTTGTCCATTCCTCCGAGCCGCAGCTGCCACTTTGAAAGATCGAGTTCATGAAGAAGCGGAAAATGTGATTCGATGAGCCACCCCTCTTCCGTTTCAGTAGCTCTAGCATCAAGGAATTGACTGACTCCGGCGAACCAGATATCAATCACCGCAATTCTCTCATTCAAAGATTCGCCGGAACAGAGGATCTCAAGTTCTTCTCTGCTCAGAACACCTGGTTCAAGCATGAAAGCATTGAAATCGTAGTACCCTTTGAGCAAGTAGAAACCGTTACCTGGAAATCCCGCAATCTGCAGACCCCCGCTGCTGTCGGGAATAAGGAGTATATCTTCTCCCTTGGTCAGGTCATAGGCCATGCATGCACCCATCTCCCAGAAATCGATACTGAGAGTATCACCGGCAGATGCATCTCCAAGAAAAACTTCCTTTACGACAATTGTGACTGAACGGTTTTCGATACTTAAAATGGTCGCTTCGTATATCCATGGCAGTTCGCTAATTGACGTCTTCAGGTCCTCGAACCATGGCTCAGCGTTAACGGCAAGGGGGGAAGTTACTGTTATAATTAACAGAGACATGATCATTCTTCCGGACATGGTTATTCCTTTCTTTTCTGTATTACAGATCTATTCGGAATAAATTCCATCGTAATTATCATGTATTTATCCGAAAAGCACCTTGCTGAGTGCATAATAGACAGCCATGTACTTCAGTTCATCCTTGAAATCCTCCACTCAGCATATTCTAACGTGATACACGTATCATCGCACTACCTTGAATCCTCATTCTTATTTCGGTATTGTTTTAAGTAGTCCCCGAAAGGAGTTCTTATGAGCAAAATTCAATGTTCATCACTCTCAGGTTTCTCATTTCTTACAATTCTATTGTTTTCTATGTCTCCGTCCCTTGCTGATGATTCCGGATTCTATCTGGGGGAATGGGAGATCAGGAAAGGCGGTCCGGATGTGATAAACGTTCAGGATTTTCCCGCGGAACTGCTGCCTGAAGGGTTGGACAGCCTTGATCTTCTAGTTCTGGGTGAGCCGATGGATGGGCCTGAACTTGCGTTGATCGGTTACGGGGAAGATGCCCTGTACTTTGGTTCAATTTCATTCGGCATGTACATGAATCCGGTTAAAACATATTCCTGGTTCGATGAGGAGGAAGATCTTGTAGTAGTAGCCTCGCAATATCCTTTCAGCATGTCGACTAACATCGTATTCTACAGCTGGAATCCGGAGACCCTTATACTTAGTCATGTTGATTCTGTGAATGAAGATTATTCAGCTGATCAACTGTTACTGGTGGACTCACTCCTCGAAACGGGTGAAATTGCACTTGCTGCTGAAGCTCTGGATAATGTCATGTATCCTGCACACTATTATAACAACGAGGAAATGTCATGCAGGTTCCTGATTGCGGCTCATGCCGCTTCCATGACCGCAATTCAGGAGGGAAACATTCATGGCGCGGTGCAGCACTACGAAGCAGCCCGTTCAGTGTTCGAGCGGACCTCATGTGACATGGACTGGTGCTATACATTTGAATCAAAGGAACACTTTCTGGAAAGCCCGTTCTCCGAGTTCATAGATATGGATGAACTCGCATCCATACTCAGGGATTATGTTATTATCTTCAAGGATGAGGATCCGGAAAGCGCCAGAGCGTTCGCATGGTGTGCAACAGTACTGGGGGAATATTAACCATACAGCTTATGCTGCATCAGAGATACGGAGTAAAGACATGAGAAATCTGATTGTCTACGCGACGAAGTATGGCAGTGTTGCAAACGCAGCAGAACTTCTTGCCGGAGAACTGCAGGGCACGACGGATCTTGTCAGACTTGGACATGATGATCTGCCGGCTCTTGATGAATACGATTCTGTAGTTGTTGGCGGCTCCATCTATGCTGGAAACATACAGAAAGAGGTTAAGGTATTCTGTCGGGATTTCAAGGCAGAGTTGCTTGGAAAGAAACTTGGTCTCTTCACATGTGCTGGAGAAAAGAACGAAGAAAAACGATTGGATGCCCTCAGGAAGAATTTCCCGTCAGAATTGATTGACCGCTCAACCGCGACTGGATGGTTCGGACAGGAGGTTCATCTAGAGAAAGCTTCTTTCATTGACAGAACCGCCATACGACTTATCATGCATGTGAAGGAGAGCTTCTCTGACTTGAAGAAGGAGAACATAGCTGAGTTCGCCGCGAAAATGAATAAAGACAGGGGTCGGGCCTAACATCTAAACATTTTCTACTGGGACAAGCAGCAGAGCCTGCATGTCCCCTGACGATAATACCAAATGTTTAGATGTTAGGCCCGACCCCATACTTGCTCAGCCTTTAACAACACCGAGTGGTTTCAGCCTGATGGCAGGTATTACAAGATCCCGCTGAGCTTTCATCACGTCCTCTATGTTCTTGTAAGCCGCCGGAGCCTCACTGAGATCAAGTGAAGGTGAACCATGTTTTTTTCGACCGTATCCTCTGTATCTTTTCCATCCTTCGAAAACGATGCCCTCCATGGATCTGTCACAATCGCTTATGGAAAGTTTTCTGGAAGCTTCTATTCTGCTCATGACTCTTCCTGCACCATGTGAGCAGCTGTTGAATGAATCAGGATTCCCGAGACCCTCGACGATATACGAGGGTGTTCCCATGCTGCCGGGAATGATTCCCTTCTGACCTTTCTCTGCAGAAGTAGCACCTTTCCGGTGAACCCAGACCTTTCTGCCGAAGTGTTTTTCCAGAGCTGCGTAATTATGGTGGATATTCACTTCACTTGAAAAACTGACTTTTCCCATTACTTCCATGAAAGCGTCATTGAAGGATTTCATCAGTCTTTTTCGATTCTCGGAGGCGAAATCCATTGCGAATTCCATTTCTCGGATATAGTTCATTCCGTCGGGAGAATTGACGGGGAGGTAGGAAAGATCCTTTGACGGCAGTTCTTTACGGTTATTATTACAGAATTTCACAGCCTTTTCATGATGATGACCGGCAATTCTATAGCCCGGATTCCGCGAACCGGAATGAATCATGAGCCAGATCCACCCGTCATCACCGGCCTGAATTTCAAGGAAATGATTCCCTCCGCCAAGGGTTCCCAGGCTTTTCTCCGCCAGATCTTTCCCCCTTTTATCGAACCATGACGGAAGCCGAACGAACTGATCCCAGCTTTGAGCTGATCTGTGAGAATTTCCTTCTCCTGTCGGGATTCTCTTTCCCGCATGATCGATGATTTTTCTGATATCACTGTTACTCAGATCGTCAGCTGGAATATCTGTTCGTGCGGCAATCATCCCACAGCCTATGTCCACACCTACAGCGTATGGAATAATCGAGTACTCGCAGGCAATGACTCCCCCTATGGGCATTCCGTATCCGGGATGGCAGTCAGGCATTATCGCCACATGATGGAAGGTCTGGCTGTGACGGGACAGGTTAACAGCCTGATCCATAGCGGTCTTCTCCACATCAGTGCTCCAGAACATTATGGGAATTCTGCCTGAATTCCTGTCAACCCATTCCATGATAACCTCCCTGGCAGAAGGTAATGCAATTCTGAGGCAGGGTCATCTCTTCACTTATCATACTTCTCCAGCTTGACTGCAGAAGTATTGACTGTGATTGTTCTTTTTAAGATGAATCTTCATACTACGTAAACATTATTCTTTGGAGGTTTCGCTGATGGTGTCAGTAATAATTCTTACGGTTCTGACAGCTGCCGGTTATCCCGGTCCTGAAAGCAGGGCTGACTACAATATAAATGTTTCGCTTCAGCCGGATTCAAACATGGTCCATGGTTCCGTGGAAATTGTGTTCACCAATGGAATAGAATTTCCTGTTGATACGCTCTGGCTTCATCTATATCCAAACGCTTACAGAGATCATACAACTGCGTTCGGACAGGATCTTGAAGCTGTCGGACGCTACTGTTTCCGGGCATCTCCGGAATCGGAAAAGGGCTGGATCGATCTTTCGGACTGGAGCGCGGATGGGGAAGCTGTTGAACCTTCAGTTGATGGTTCTCTGGCCTTTATCCAGCTTGATGATCCTCTTCAACCAGGTGAATCCATCCTGCTTCGCGGCGATTTCGATGTGCATGTTCCCAAATTCTGGAGCAGGATGGGGCACAGTGGTGACACTTACCAGATAACGCAGTGGTACCCTAAGATGTGTGTTCTCGATGAGAATGGATGGCACCGGGCACGATATCATTTTAGAGGAGAGTTCTACAGCGACTACGGGGACTACTCTGTAACTCTTGATGTTCCAGTGGAGTTTATCACCGCTGCTACAGGGTGTGTTTCAAGCACCGTTTTCAGTGAGGATTCACTCAGAAGAATAGAAGTCTGGACCGCTGATAATGTTCACGATTTCGTCTGGGCAGCCAGTCCTGATTATACTGTCCGCGAGCACATATACGTCTATCCTGAAAGCCTGGGTTCCTGCTCGGTGAATGTGCATCTGGTTCTGCTTGATGATTCAGATGATTACTGGGAGGAGGTTCCAGCAGTTATTGACTCCACTCTTCTATACTATGGAGAATGGTACACTCCCTATCCTTACGAAGACCTCTGGGTGGTGGAGCCGGTTGTAATGAGCGCGGGGGGGATGGAATACCCTCAGTTCGTTTTCACCGTACCTGATTTTCCATTTCTAAGGATTCTTGAAATGGTTACGATGCATGAGGTCGGTCACCAGTGGTTCTACGGGATGCTCGGTAATGATGAAGTAGAGGAGGCGTGGCTGGATGAAGGGATGAACACCTTCAGTGAACTTCGCTATATGCAGAGAAGGCATGGCTTCAACGGAAATATGTCCAGAACCCCGGACTGGATATTGGAGCTGAGTGATCAGGACATGAGTTTTATGACATATGTAACAGGTACTCTGGCCGGGGAAGAAATACCGGTACTCAGTGATGCTACCGAGGCCGGAGATGGAAGCCATCCAACCGGATTTACCTATTACGCCAAACCAGCTCTGTTCATGCGGATGCTTCAGCGGCAGATGGGTGAAGAAGATTTTAATCAGGTCATGTCGATCTACTTCGAGAGGTTCAAGTACCATCACCCTCATACTGATGATTTCCAGGCTATAATGGAAGAAGTAACAGGAAGATCCTGGGAAGAGGAATTCGATTTCTGGCTCAGAGGAACCGCGAACGCGGACATTCTGGTTACAGATCTGATCTTCTGTTCGGACTCAACCAGTGTAATTGTAACAGGTGATGTCCCGCATGAGCTGGAACTTGATCTTTTGTTTATTTCCGGTGAGGATTCTCTTATTACAGAAGCCTCCCTCGCTCCGGGATTGAATGATACGGTCACAGTATCTGGAAACTGGGGTACCGCCGTAATAGATCCTTTCTTATGCATGCCTGACAGAGCGCCATGGAATAATGCCTTACCTCCTCTCGGTCAGCTTAAACCGATGTTCCTTCCGATTCCAAGACCGACTCATCACAGTTTGTGGATTCTCCCGTTCCCATCTTACGCTGATCATTCATGGAGAGCTGATATCATCTGCATGTCATCAACAATTCCATCGTACATGGGCGGGCCATACACCTGGACAGCATCTGCCTCGATTCCATTTAAAAGCGAGAGCTACTCGGCGTGGGGTGCTTATTTTCATATGCCTCTGTATCGGGAATATCGACGCAGTATTTATATATCTTCCCGGATTTCAAGAGGGTACGGAATCGGCAGAGTCTCTGTTGGTGCTGACTATCTGCGGAGCGGCAGAGTGGCGACCGATCCTCATTTCAGAATCTCGCTTGATATGGATCTGTTCAGCGTGGAGGATACAACGGTATACGGTGCTCTGAACGTCGAGGAAGGTAACGCTTTTGAATTCACAACATGTATAGCCGCCGTTGATCGAAACTACAGGTTATCATGGAAAGGAGACCTGAGCGTTCTGGCTTCTCCGGAATGGAATAATGGGGCATACGCCAGGATTGAAGGCAGAATTGAACTGACAGGCAGACTGTGGGGAAATTATCTGACCAGAACCAGGATATACGCAGGTCGAATAACCGGTGATGCTCCCGTTCAGCGCTTCTTAAGGCCCGGTGGCGGACTCTTTGCAGAGGGTATTATGGGGGCATTCGTCCCCCCGAACGGTTCGCTTTCTCCTCAGGAGCATTACTATGTTCGCTCAGGTCCTGCGCTTCCTGGATACTGGAACTGCAGTCTTCGAGGAAGAGCAGCCTTCTCGATTGAACAGAGATTCCCCCTGCCTTTGCCGTTCTTTCCTGTTGAAATATTCGGAGGAGCTGGATGGCTGGGTGATTCCTTTAGAGATTTCTCGAGTGATGATATTCTCTTAAACGCGGGAATAGCCGTTCGGATTGCGATGCTTGAAGCGATCTTTCCCATATGGATATCTGATCCGGAAGGTGATGATGGCGAATGGGAATTCCGGTGGAGGATTGGACTGTCACCCGCCGGCTTTCCCGATCTTTACTGAAACAAGGGAGGAGAATGAGAATATTTGCGCTTTTCCTCTTGGTGTTCCTTATCCTGACAGGAACAGTTCCTGAGGAATTCCGATCTGAGCAGGACAGCACGGATTCCGGACTGTTCCAGATTCTTGTACGTATGGCCGGGGGTTATGAGATCCGTCCATGGGCAAAACCGATCGAGAGCGTAGATATGGAGTGGATGATGGAACTCTTCGAGAGTGGAAATATCACTTTTCATACAGCCGACTGGTATACTGAAAAGGATGATACAGGTGAGTAACAGGGTTCAGTGTGTTCTGTGCCCCCATTTATGCACCCTTGCCCCGGGGGAGAGGGGAAGGTGCAGTGTAAGATTGAACGTTGACGGTGAACTTGTCAGTCTTGTGTATGGAAGACCTGTCGCGGTGCACGTTGACCCGGTTGAGAAGAAACCGCTCTTTCATTTCCTGCCTGGAATCAATGTGTTTTCTATTGCGACTGCCGGGTGTAATCTTCGATGTGAGTTCTGCCAGAACTGGGAAATCTCCCAGGCTGCTCCTGAAGATGTTACACCATATGATCTGCCCCCTGAGGCAGTTGTTGAGCAGGCAATCGCTTACAATTGCGACGCTATTGCTTACACCTATACGGAACCAGTTGTATTTTTTGAATACACCCGTGACACCGCAAAACTGGCAAAGGAGGCCGGGCTGAAGAATATTCTCGTTACAGCGGGGTATATAAATCAGGGTCCCCTTGCTGAACTTGCCGAGTATATCGATGCTGCGAATGTTGATCTTAAATCGATGTCAGACAGTTATTACAGAGATATATGCGGTGGAACTCTCCAGCCTGTACTCGATACGATAACCACTCTTAAGGAGCTTGGAACCTGGGTTGAAGTAACGAATCTTATTGTACCGACACTGAATGATGAATCCCGGGAACTGGATGAGCTCGCAAGGTGGATTCTGGAGAATACCGGCGCCGATACACCGCTTCATTTCTCGAGGTTTTTTCCAATGTACAGACTGACTGATCTGGCTCCTACACCGGTATCCACATTACAGATGGCAAGGGAAAGGGCTCTTGAGATCGGCCTTCATCATGTTTATGTTGGGAACGCAGTTACGGAGGATGGGATGATAACAACATGTCCGGAGTGCGGTGAAGTACTCATAAGAAGGCAGGGATACCTCATAGAGGAAAACAGGATTGAAAATGGAAAGTGTTTCAGCTGTTCAGCCCCGTTAGCCGGGGTATGGAGTGGAATGGAGGAGCAGTGAATAACAATGGAGGAGCAGTGAATAACAATGGAGGAGCAGTGAATAACAAGATCAGCAGAAGAAAATTTCTTTCAGGGATCGTACTCATGTTGTTCAGCGCGGCTGCAGCGACCAGAGGCAGCAGGATACTGGATGATAAGGAAACAAAGGAATTGACGGTTAAGAAAACTTCCAGAAAGCGGGCTGATTACTACAGGGAGCTTGCAGGATGAGAGTATTCATGATATTCACAACAATCCTGTTCGCTGCCTGCGGGAACAGTTCCTCCGGAGATGAAGAAGTGCCGCGTACCGGGAGAGCAAGGCTGCCTGTTGTTGCCGGGATGTTCTATCCGTCAGATCCTGTTGAACTGAGCGGTATGGTGGATAGACTGATCGAAGCATCAGCAGTTCGGATTACCGATGGAACAATAATAGCAGGGGTGATTCCGCATGCGGGATACGTTTACAGCGGTGGTACTGCGGCGGATTTCTTCAGCCTTATTGATGGATTTGAGTATGATGTTGTGATTCTCATCGGCCCTTCACACCGGGTTGCTTTTCAGGGCATGTCCGTATTCGATGGAGATTTCTACATTACTCCTCTTGGAAGCGTTCCGGTTGCTTCAGATATCGCTGACAGATTGAGGGAATCACATCCGGCAGCCTCATTTATTCCAGCTGCTCACGAGGAGGAACACAGCCTTGAGGTTCAGATCCCGTTTCTTCAGAGAACACTTGAACCCGGTTTCAGGATAGTACCGATCGTGACAGGTTATACAGGAGCCAATGAGCTGCAATACATGGCCGAATTGATTCTTGCGGAAGCGTACAATGAAAAAGTGCTTGTTCTGGCAAGCAGTGATCTGTCGCATTTTCCCCCTGAGAGTCTGGCAAGAGTTGTTGATTCTCTTACCGTGGAAGCGATATTATGTGGTGATGTAAATCAATTCCTTCAGGTTACTTCTGAGGAGAAACTTCCAGCCGGGCTTGATACGTTTGCGTGTGGAAGGCTTCCAATTGCTCTTGTTATGGCATATACCGGCCTTTATCCCGGAGTTACATCCGAACTGCTGTCGAGCACTACAAGCGCTTCTGTCTCCGGAGACTGGAAGCGAGTTGTCGGGTACGCTTCCATCGCATTTGAATCGTCAGAACCTGAACCATCGGAATGGAGCATTTCAGAAGAAGGAAGAGAGAAACTCCTTGAGATTGCAATTGCGTCTGTTGAGGCCGCAGTTGAGAATACCGGATTTAACTTGCAGGATGACATTCCCGCGGAACTGCTAATTCCACGCGGGGCCTTCGTGACCTTGAAGAGAAACGGTAGTCTCAGGGGCTGTATTGGTTCTATGAGACCGATTAGATCTATTGCCGAAACAGTATTGCTAATGGCCAGATCAGCCGCAATGGAAGATCCTCGCTTCATGCCGGTAACGCCCGGTGAACTTCCTGATCTTGAATACGAAATATCCGTTCTTACACCCCTGCAGATACTTGGTGACTGGCATGATGTAAGAGTGGGAACGGACGGATTGATGATATCCGCCCGAAACAGAAGCGGTGTCCTTCTGCCTCAGGTTCCTGTTGAACAGGGCTGGAACAGAGAGGAATTTCTTGAAGGTGTTTGTCTGAAAGCCGGATTGAGTCCTGACGCCTATCTTGGTGAAGTTACTCTCTACCGTTTTCAGGCTCAGGTGTTTGGAGAAGATGAGGCACACTCGGAAGACTTTCGATAATTCTCTGTCCGTACTGGCCGCTTTTGCAGGGGGATTGCTTTCTGTCATAGTTCAGTCGGTAGTTTTAAGAGAATCTCTTTTTGGTCATCATCAGGCGGAACTTACATCCGGAATTGTCCTTGCATCATGGATTGCAGGATCCGGTATTGGCGCGGCAGTTGGCGGAAGGACTTCAAAACACCGTCTGTTATGGGTTACTGGTATGATTCTGCTTCCTGCTCTGGGATTTCTTCAGGTAGTTGCTTCAAGACTGGAGATAATTCCTACTGCGTTATCAGTGGTTCCTGCCGGATTTGTCGGCGGGTTGGTTTTTGTGCAGCCGTTCGCCTTCTGCAGACCGGGGAAAGTATACGCTCTTGAAGCTCTTGGCGCGGCAGTTGGTGGTGGGATATTCGTCCTTCTTTCGCCACACATGCTCGCTTTTGAAATGCTCACTGTTGGCATTCTTATTTCCGCTGCCGGTCTGCTTCTCTGTGGAAGACATGTTCCCGGACTGATTGTTTCAGCTGTTCTTCTGGCAGGATTCCTTTTAAGCGCACCTGCATCACTGGGAACCTGGCTTGGAGGAGAATCCTTTAAAGAGTATGACAGTGTCAGTATCCACCCGTCGCCATATGGAGAGGTGGTTACCGGAATCCGATCCGGTCAGCATGCCATTTTCAGAAGCGGTTTGCTGGAGGCAACATGGCCTTCGCTGGAATCCGCGGAGGGTGTTGTCACAATTCCTCTTATCGCTGTTCTGCCATCCAGTGTTCTATACATAGGTTCTTCACCGGAAGAAGCGGGTATCATATCGGAATGGCCGACCGTAGACAGTGTTGTGACACTGGTTCCGGATAAAACATTATGCTCCATAGCGGAATATCCTTCTGGAACGAGAGGAGGAGATGGAAGACGTTTTCTATCCGTTAATGATGAGCGATGGAATCTTGTAATCGTGTCTACAGGACAGCCTTTGTCTCTTCTCTCCAACAGGTATTTTACAAGAGAATTCTTCGAACTGCTGTCAGACAGGCTTACAGAGGATGGTGTCGCAGCTATCCACCTTCCTGGAGGGATAAACAGATTACATCCACTTGAAGCGGAACTGGCGAAATCCATACTCCTGTCTGCGGAGAGCGTATTCCGATGGAGCAGAATCCTGCCTCTTTCGGGTCTTGTTCTTCTAACGGGAAATGGTCTGGAACCATCATTTGAAGGTTCGGTACTGGCGGAGAGAATGGATTCTATTGGAGTATCAGGTGTCTTTGTCAATTCCGGTACGCTTCCATTTGATCTGTCATACTTGAGATTGTCAGCTGTTGAGGAACAGCTTCATACCGCTTCAGCACGTATGAATACCGATCTTCACCCGGAGGGCTTCCGGATTGCCTGCGAGTTATGGGATATCAGGGTAGGTGATGATCAAAAACTCAACTTTGCGATTCCCATAGCCGGTTTATGTTTATTGGCAATGATTACAGCATCCTTCTTAAGCGGAAAAGTCAAACCTGCCATGGCACTGGGTATGGTTGGATTTATCGGATTGTCAGTTGTGGTTATTGCTCTGGTTGCGATTCAAGCTGTTACAGGTCACTCGTGGGTGCTGGTAGGTGCAATTACCGGTACTTTCATGGCTGGCGGAGCTCTCGGTGCCCTCGGACAGGAGAAGGGATTGTTCGATAATCTCAGACAGCTGGTTATTCTTTCAGGGATCTCCTCTCTTTTTTCCGTCCTTGTTCTTCACTTCTACGATCAGGGGCTGCTTGGTGGCGGACTGCTCTCTATACTGCTTCTAACAGGGATTATGGTTTGCGGAGTGGCAAGCGGCGGAGCTTTCCCGGTTGCGGTAACACTAGTGAGGGCGGGAGATACGAAAAAAATAGGTTTGCTGGATCTGGCAGAACATGGGGGCAGCGCTGCTGCTGCTCTTCTCATGCCCCTTGTACTGTTTCCACTGCTCGGTGCGAAGATGGCTCTCCTCATTACCACCACGGCAATAATAGTGACAGGCGCTCTTTTAAGAGACTGAAAAGGGCGGGTCCGAAGACCCGCCCGAAGAACGAGGCTAAATTTCCAGCTAGTAAGTTCTTACAGTTTGAACAACAAACTCAACACGACGGTTGAGAGCCTTGTTACTATTTGAAGTATTGGGAACAGCTGGTCTGTTTTCACCGTAACCGATTGTTGAAAGACTACCGGCGCTGACTCCATGATCAACAAGATAATCGTAGATTACATCGGCTCTGTCTTCACTGAGAGTCATGTTGAATTCTTCTGTGTAATCAGAATCAGCATGGCCACAGATCTGTACAACAAGACCATTTTCAATGATCTCATCTGCGATTTCATCAAGAAGACCTGTGAACTCAGACTTGATATTATAAACGTTAGCATCGAAGTAGACCGGCTCGAAAGCAACGGACTGGAGCTGGAAATCGACTGTTACATCTGCACCGCTCATAACTTCAGCCGGAACACTGGCTCCAAGGTAACCATCCGCAGTAGCAGTAACGGTCCAGACACCATCAGGAACTTGCAGGCTGTAGAGGCCATCGCTGCCGGATCTGTCACTTGCTGAAACATCCGGTACTGAAACTGTTGCTGAGAGGGCAAGGCCTGTCTCAATATCAATCACACTTCCGGAAATCGTGCCGGGTTTCGGCTGGAGAGCGTAATCCATTGAGAAGTCCTGTCCACCGGCAACCTGCACGGTTTCACTGGTTCCAATATAACCATCTGCATTGACTGCTACAGAAACGCTGCCCTCCGGAAGCTCAGCGGAATAGAAACCCGTTTCAGCATCAGAGGTTGCAGGTTCAACAGCGGTTCCGGGGAATCCAACCGTGGCTGCGAGGAATTCACCTGAAACAGCGTCGGTAACGGTACCGGCCATGACGGCAGTGCCGGGACCTTCAAGGAGATCGCTCGAATACATGACGTTGAGCCCAATACCCCAATCAGGAGAGTAACCCTCAGGGAATGGTGCATAGCGAGCTCTCACGCCGTCTGTCGGGTTTCCGCCATTCTGATAATTACGATGTCCAAGATCATTGTATTCAGCATCGAAATCAGTCATAGTGAAAGAACCTGTTATATCGAACGCAAATCCACTGTTTGTGGGTATTCTGATACCGGGAGAGATGGTAATGCAGTCATCGAAGTTCTCTCCGTCGCCCTCTTCAAAGTCTCTCTTCATGAAATGACGCCATTCGAGTTCCGTGAAAAGCGTAATTTTTTCAAGAGGGTATTCAATACCGGCTGCGAGGTGCATTACAGGATCTTCAAGATACATGTCAACGTGAGTGCTGTCGGTCCAGCCGGATGAAGTATATCTGTAATCAGTAAATTCGAAATGCTGTTTGAAATAATGGTAGCCAACATTGAGATGGAATGTAACTGGATTAAGATCCTTAGAAAACAGCAGATCAGCACCTGCAGAAACACCTTCGACTCCGATCATAGGTCTGCGAAGTTCGAACATGGGCTGGCCCGCGTACCAAATTCCGTCGTATTCATTGTTGTTGATTACATAACGGCTGTTCCCTCCATCGTATATGCTGAAACCAACCCATGGCATTATGCCTATCCAGCAACCGTCTTTGGGATTTGTCGAGAATTTCATGGCCAGACGGGCTTCGCTGAAGCCGTCATCGTTTTCGCAGTCTCCTCCGCTGAGATCTGTTCTTCCTGAAACATCATCCCTTTTCAAGCAGTTCCAGATGTAGGAAACCCTTGCCGCGAGTTCAACATTTGCACCAAGTCCTATAGCAGATGTCAGGTAAAAAGTACCGTCGTACTCTGTGTCGGTAACATCTACCGAATCACCGGAAAGATAAGCGGTGCGTGTGTCGTTGCTCAATCCGAGAAAAGAGAATGCTCCGAACGAGAATTCTCCTGCTCCTATAGGTTCAGCATCAACTGTGCGGTTGAGTCCCCTCAGACCCAGGTAGGATGGCAGCGCAATAGCACTACCAGCAGTAATCAGAAGAATTGTAAGTAATAGTGACCCCTTTTTCATTCTAACCTTCCTTTCTAAAAGGTTAAGCTAATAAGTGAAACTAATAGAATCATATGCAAATTGTCAAGAATTGTTATTAAAATTCAAAATAACATATCAGATAAATACTGCGATAACATCCTCAAATACTCAGGTAACAATTGTATCTGAAAAAAGGGAGCCAGCGTAGAACCGGCTCCCTTTGCAGAACAATACTATTTCGGCTAGTGTAACAAAGTCTTGATCTGACCCCAGGTGGTCTGCTCAAGCGCTCCCGCACTTTCAAGAGAGCAGTCATCCCAGTAGATCGTACTTCCGCCATTTGAGAAGAGATCAAGGCATCCTATTGCTATTGCGCCACCACTGCTCCAGTTAA
Organism: uncultured bacterium; assembly: GCA_965372215.1. Classification (GTDB taxonomy): domain Bacteria; phylum Fermentibacterota; class Fermentibacteria; order Fermentibacterales; family JCC-6; genus Aegiribacteria. The sequence continues at coordinate 38,204 of CBDVBK010000029.1, forward strand.
TCGTTTCAAGAAAAACACCGTTGTAGTAGATGTCCTGAGTGTCAGTGCCAAGATTGATCTCGACCTTAACCTCGACCCACTGGTCGTATACTATCGGAACAACTGAGGTACCTTCCGTAACGATCATATTGCCAGAAGCTGATTCGAACAGCAGCTGCAAAGACCAGTCTTCGTTGTATGCGGTGGGGTAAGTGTTGCACAGAATCCAGTACTGTTCACCAGTGAAGCCGGCGGGGATGTAATGCCAGGAAGTCATGACCCACTCACCAGAATATTCCGAGAATGGCTGGACGATATCTGAGGTGGGAGTGATTGCAACTGAATGGGGAGAGCTGTAAGAGTGAATATCAGTCACATAAGCATCAAAAGCCGGGTTGTTGTCCCAGCCTTCCCAGTTACCCTGACCGTGTAACCCGCTGTTATTCGCATAGGAATCGAAATTGTCTTCCCAGTCTGCACTTACAGCAGGAACAAACAACATCATTGTGGCAACAGCGACAAAAAGATGAAGCAAATTCTTCATAGTAACCTCCTAAAGTTAATGAACTATTACAGGAAAACTTATCAACTATACCCAAAGAAAGATATCAGATTATCATATTATAGTCAAACATGCATTTGACAGTAAGGATCTGATAATCTTACCTGGACAATGTTCCCTTGCGGATGACATCCCAATGCTGTTATCGGATAAGCTATCTGGAATCCTGCTGTGAATCGTTATGCTAGACTCCATCAACATGACTGATCATATTCCACCAGCATTTTCAATATCCATGTATTCCCTTAGTTCAAGGATGTTTGAGAAATGCAGCAAAACTGTTGAAGTAATAATGGAATTATCACTGAACCATACAGTACTTTCGCTGAATGTCCTTCATAAGACAGAAAGCTGATTCATGGCAAATGAGCCGATACGCCCTCTGCGTTCCCTGACCATATTTTTTCCTTTCCATAATGAAGAGGACAGTATTGCTTCTATGATTGAAAGTGCAGTAAAAACCGGATCAAAAATAGCGGATGATCTGGAAATCATTTCAATCAACGATGGTAGTGAGGATTCGACAGGAAAAATTGCCAGTAGTATGGAAAAGAAATATCCTGGACTGGTAAGGGCGATTACTCATGAGCATAACCAGGGATACGGAGCCGCTCTGAAAACCGGATTTGTCAACAGCACAAAAGACTGGGTTTTCTTTTCAGATGGGGACGGACAGTTTAAAATTGAGGATTTGCATCTGCTTGTAGATGTTGTTGTATCATCTGACCATCCGGTTGTTGCCGTAGGTTATCGAATAAACAGGAAGGATCCGTTTTACAGGCGGCTTAATGCAGCTCTTTTCAATATTCTCATAAAAGTACTTCTAGGATTACGGAAAGTCAGGGATATTGACTGCGCTTTCAAGCTGATTCCCGCAGAAGCTCTGAAAAGGGTTTTACCCCTTGATTCTGATGGAGCGATTATTTCTGCTGAACTGTTATGCCGCTGCAAAAAAGCTGGATATAGTATTATTGAAGTCCCGATTCCTCATTACCCAAGACTTGAGGGAACACAGAGCGGAGCCAGAATAAGTGTGATAATAAAGGCTTTCACGGAACTTGCAAGAAACTGGAAAAGATTCAATACACTGTGAAATCGAAGATTTTACTCATTAATCCGCCTACAGGTCTATATCTGAGGGAAGACAGATGTCAGGCTCCTGTGAAGAGCATGATGGCTCAGGGTGTACGCCCACCAATGGATCTCGCATACATAGCGGCCGTATGCAGAAGAGATTCCAATTCCACCTGTTTAATAAAAGACTATCCTGTTGAAGGGGGAGGCTGGAATGAATTCAGGGTTCTTTTAAGAAACTTCAGACCCGATTATCTTGTAATAAGCACGACAACACCGACTTTTCAGGATGATATGAAAGCCGCTGAAATAGCTCACGAGGAAATGGGAAACAGAATTAAATGCATTGCAAAGGGTGCTCATCTTTCAGATCATGACATCGAAGCCTTAAACAGATACAGCACGCTTGATTATGCCGTAAGAGGTGAATCGGAACTTGTTACAGGGGATCTGATCAGCGGTATTGATCCAGCTCAGATAACAGGATTAACATACAGAAGCGTCAGCGGAGAAGTTATTCGAAACCCGGAAAGGGAACTTCTCGAAAACCTGGATATCCTGCCTGAACCAGCTCGGGATCTGATAAGAAACGAACTTTATCCAGATCCTGAAACAGGTGAACCTCTGACTCCCATACTGACATCAAGAGGTTGTTCAGGTCAATGCATATTCTGCCCTGTTTTCCTGGTCAGCGGAAAAAGGATCAGGAAAAGATCCGTTTCCAGTATCATGGCGGAAATAAACTCGTGTGTTAACAATTACGGAATCACCTCCTTTCTTTTTCGATCGGATACTTTCACAATAGATAAACAATGGGTAATCGAATTGTGCAGAAGTATTTCAGAATCAGGTCATGCAATCAGATGGGGAGCCAATTCGAGGATTGATACTTTCGATGAGGAAAGAGCTGATGCGATGGCCGGGGCAGGATGCTACATTGTAAGTTTTGGTGTTGAATCCGGCTCACAGGGAATGCTCGTGAAGATGAAAAAGAATATAAACCTGGATGATGTAAGCCGGGCTGTTGATCTATGCAGGAATCACGGAATTCTTTCAATGCTGTATTTTGTAATAGGGCTGCCCTGGGAAACCCGGGATACGATCAGAGAAACTGTTGAATTCGCGAAGCGGATCCCTGCTGATTTCTATGAGATTCACAGTGCGTACCCGTTTCCTGGAACCCCTCTTTATGAACTGGGATTGAAAGAAGAACTTTTCTGTGAAGATGATCTTGAAAAAGGTAATTACTTCTTACCTGTCATGAACACTTATCACCTTACAAGGCAGGAAATAGCCAGAGCTAGAAAAAAGGCCTTAATTAGTATTTATATAAGACCTTCCATCATATGGAGAACGCTGAAACGAATACGCTCTTGCAGGAAACTCTGGAGATATATTACTTTCGGGCTCTCAAAATTCATCAATCTCAAAGGAAATCAGCAATTTGAATAAGCGATGAATGCTTTCTATTATCACATAATATTTTTTCTCTGGTTATAAGAAAGATGTCGACTCTTTGCGAGAGAGACCAGCGATAACCGCGATCCGAATCACAATGATTGGGTCTATGACGCATACGAATTCGAAGCTGAAACGTTTGAGAGGAAAAATTTCTGACTGCATGACATTGCATTAATGTCAGGTGTCTAAAAGAGTCTCCTTAGTCCATACTTACCGGTTAAGGGAATAATTTATATATTTATCTGGAATCTATTCGTGTTTGTCTTCAGTGTAAGGAGGTGTGTAATGAAGAAACTCCTTTTTGCATTAATCTTCTTATCCACAGCTTCTATCATGGCTGATCAGCCTATTGTTCTGAGTCCCCGTCACGTTCAGGGGACCGGTCCGATTGAGATTGATGGACTGGTTTATTCGCAGACATATAGCTGGGAGCTCATTTATAATTCCGTCTCAATCAATTCGGACCGCTGGTTCTGTGACGATTTTGAGCTCGATGAAGATTACTATATCACGGATATTTGTGTCTGGACCCTTTGGATGGGTGAACAGGCTTCGATAATGAACCTTGTTATCTCCGAGGATGATACAAATGATTCAGACCCTAACACAAACACCGATGTATGGTCTGAGAGTATACCCTGCATACATACATTCACCGGAGACAGCAGGTGGGGTTATGACATCTATGAGACACACTGTTTCATTGACGAGGATATTTACCCTTTGCTTCACGATGGTGTTCACTACTACTTTGAAGTTAATGCAGATGTCATTGATACTTGCTGGATAATCTTTATGGAGAATTGTATTGGTGACATGTGCTGGTACGATGATGGTTCCGGTATTTGGGTAAGATCAGACATATTATTTGGAATGTTCATGGACATGTTCTTTGATTTTTATGGAGAACCAGTAAATGCTCTGGAACCCGAAACCTGGGGCAGCATCAAGACCCTCTTCTAATAATTAATCGCATTAAGATGACCTTAGAAGAGTTTACTGCAACTCAATAAATGTTTGTGATCAAGTAGTACCAGATATCTCGGGGAATTCAT